>PLDT01000473.1:0-17254 GCA_003136255.1 Actinomycetota bacterium | reverse complement strand
AGGCTTTCCTTCTGCTCGGCCGTTCCGTATCGGCCGATCATGTAGGCGACAATGAAGTGGGTGTTGATGATGCCCGAGACGCTCATCCAGCCCCTGGCGATCTCTTCGGCCACGAGCGCGTAGGTCAGCAGCGACTCGTTCAGGCCGCCGTACTCCTGGCCGATGGTGAGGCCGAAGACGCCCAGTTCCGCTAGCCCGGCCACAATCCGCTCCGGGTAGGTGTCGGAACGATTGAGCTCGCCCGCGACTGGGATGATCTCAGCGTCCACGAATGCCCGGACCGTGCCGAGAATGTCCTGTTGCACGTCGGTCAGGCCGTCGCTTTGCGTTAGCCGGTACATCATGCCCTTTCTTATTCAGTGCAGCTCTTACTCAGTGCAGCACGCCGCGGGCGGGGAGGACGCACCACGGCCGTTCGGTGCCGGATCTTGAAAGGCTAGGACTATGAGCAGGTGGCACCCCTCACTGATGTCGTTGCCGCCCGGCCTGGTCCGGCCCGGGCTCGTCACCCGACAGCAGGTGCTGCTGGCGGCAAAGACGGCGATCGCCGCCGGGCTCGCCTGGGTGGCGGCCCTGGCGGCGGATCCGCACAGCCGACCGTACTTCGCGCCGCTCGCGGTGCTGCTGGTGGTCCAGCCGACCGTATACGACTCCCTGTCGCGGGCCTTCCAGCGCGTGGCCGGGGTAGTGGTGGGCGTCGCTGCCGCGCTGGCGGTGAGTCACTTCCTGGCCCCGAGCGGCTGGAGCATCGGCATCATCATCTTCGCGGGCCTGCTCCTGGGCTGGACGACCCGCCTGGGCCCGCAGGGCGTGGTGCAGATTCCGGTCAGCGCGCTGCTGGTGTTCCTGGTCGGGCGCGCTACTCCCGGTTACGGGGGCGAGCGCATTATAGACACCTTGATCGGCGCCGCGGTCGCCGTGATAGCGGTTCTGCTGAGCCCGTCCGCGCCCGGACCCGACGCCGTCATGTCCAAGGCGCTGGCGCCGCTGCGTCGCTGTACCGAGATCCTGCGTGCGGTCAGCACGGGGATCGGCTCGCCCTGGACCCCCGACCAAGCTGCCTCGTGGCGGCGGGACGCGCTCGCGCTGATCGATACCATCGCCCCGGCCCGCCGGGACCATGAGGGGCATCGGCTGAGCACCCGGTGGAATGCCCGGGCCCGCCGGGAACGAGCGGCGCTCGGCCGGGCGGACGAGGCGCTCCTTACCGGCGAGCGGATCGCCATCTATATCCGGTCGATGGCCCGGGCCCTGGTAGACGGATCGGGTCACGCCCATCCGATGCCGACGCTCAGCGCGATGCTCGCGAAAACGGCATCGGCCACCGAGGCCTACACCGCGTGGGCGGCCTCGGCCGGCACGTCCGCCGACCGCCGGCTTTTGGCCACGGCGGTTCACGCCGCAGACGACACCCTGCACAGCGCGCTGGCCCGGGTCCAGGAACGGTGGGGCAGCGACCCTGCTCCGTGGCTCACCTTCGGGATGACGCTGGCGATGACCCAGCGGATCCTGGCCGAGGTCGGCCGCCCGCTCGACCCAGCAGAACGTGAGCCGCCTGACGAACAGCAACCGTTAAACGCCGGCTGCCTCTAGGGCGGCTACGATCTGCTCGGGGCCGAGGGGCTGGTCGGTGATCCGGACGCCGAGGCAGGCCAGGGCGTCCGCGATGGCGTTGACCACTGCGGCCGGGGAGCCGATGGCGCCCCCTTCGCCCATGCCCTTGAAGCCGCCCGGCGTGTTCGCCGGGGTGGTCAGGTGGCCATATTCGATTTCCGGGACTTCGGCGGCGGTTGGCAGCAGGTAGTCCAGGAAGGTCGTGGTGAGGGGGTTCCCGTCGTCGTCGTAGATCATGTGCTCGTAAAGGACGCCGCCGAGCCCCTGGACGACGCCGCCGGCGATCTGGCCCTCGACGACCATGGGATTGATCATGCGCCCGCAGTCCTCGCTCACCGCGTAACGCAGCACGCGCACGCGTCCGGTGCGCACGTCGACCTCGACGGTGCAGGCGTGGCAGGCGTTGGACAGGGTCAGCGGCGGCGCGAGCGAGCGGGCTTGGGTCAGCAAGCCAGGCTCGGTCCCGGGAGCCAGCGTGCCCGGCGACAGGTAGGCCGCCTCCGCGATGTCGCGCAGGCTCAGGGCGATGGCCGGGTCACCTTTGACGCTGATCACGCCGTCGGAGATCTCCAGGTCGTGGGGTGATGCTTCGAGCAGGTGGGCGGCGATGTTCAGTACCTTGACCCGCATCTGGACGGCCACTTCCTGCGCGGCCCCGGCCGCGATGATCGCGGTGCGGCTGCCGCCGGTCCCCGGTCCCCAGGGCGTCAGGGCGGTATCGCCCTGGATGAAAACGATGTCCTCGATCGGGCAGCCCAGGTGCTCGGCAACTATCTGCGCCATTGTGGTTTCGGTGCTCTGGCCGTGGCTGGCGGTGCCCATGATCAAGGTGACGGTGCCGCCTGGGTCGATTCTCAGGATCGCGCCTTCGCTGGCCATCGATCCCCCCGTCTGGGATGGCTCGACGTAAAGCCCGAATCCGATGCCCAGGTAGCGTTCTTTTTCACGGGCGGCCGCCTGCTCACGGCGGAAGTCCTCGTACCCGATCAGTTCGGCGGCCTGCTCGAGCGACTCCGCCGGGCTGATCCGCTCGTACACCAACCCGGTGGCGCTGGTATAGGGGAGATCGGCCGACCGCACCACGTTGATCCGGCGGAGCTCGAGCGGATCTTTACCAAGCGCGCGGGCGACGATGTCGACCATTTGCTCGCGAAGCACGGTCTCGAACATCCAGGGTCCGCGGTAGGGAGTGCGCCCGCAGGTATTGGTGTAAAGCGCCTCGCTCTCAAAGCTGAGCCGGGGGATCTTGTAGGGACCGGGGAAGAGGTTCTTGACCCCGACGCCGGCGCCGTTCCCGGCCGGCGGGATGCTGTAGGAGCCGACATTCGCGGTGTGGGTGACCCGCGCGCCCAGGATGCGGCCATCGTGATCCACTGCCATCGACGCGGTCGCGTGCTCCTCACGCGCATGCCCGGCGGCGAGCAGGTTCTCGCTGCGGTCCTCGATCCACTTGACCGGCCTGCCGAGCTGATAGCTGGCGATCACGACCGCCATTTCCTCCCGCGTGGTGAACATCTTCTGCCCGAACCCGCCTCCGACGTCTCCCATGAGGACCCGGACCCGGTGTTCGGGCAGGTCCAGCATCCGCGCGCACCACGAGCGGACCTCATGAGGGGCCTGGGTGGCCGACCATATGGTCAGCTGCGGGACATGCGGCTCCCACGAGGCGATCAGGCCGCGGCCTTCCATCGGCACCGCGATATAGCGGTGCTGGCGAATGGTCTCGGTGATGACGTGCGGCGCGGCGGCGAAGATCTCGTCAAGCTCGGGATCGGGGTCGGCCGCGAGTTTGCCGGCGACATTGGTACCGACCTCGGGGTGCACCAGATTCAGCCGGTCGTTTCCCGCGGCCGTCACGTCGAGCACCGGCGGCAGCGGCTCGATGTCCACCTCGACCAGCTCGGCGCCGTCTTCGGCGATATGCCGGGACCGCGCGACGACGATCGCGACCGGATCCCCGGCGAAGCGGACGTCCTGGTCGGCCAGCGGGCGCAGCGGCTGCGCTGAAACGGCGGCTCGTCCGATGATGGAGGACCAGGTCGGCTGGTAGTTCGCGGCCAGGTCGGCGGCGAACAGCACGGCGACAACGCCGTCCACCGCCGCGGCCTCGGTGCTGTCCACCCGGCGGATCCGGCCGTGCGCGAACGAGCTGCGCACGAACGCGGCGTGCAGCATGCCCGGCACGGCGACGTCGTCGATGTAGGTGCCGTGGCCGGTCAGCAGCCGCGGATCTTCGAACCGCCTGACGCTCTGCCCGATGTAGCGTCCAGCTGTCGCATCGCTCATCCCGGTTCTCCCGCGATCGCAGCCGCGGCCGCGCGCACGGCGTGGATGATGCCCTGATAGCCCGTGCAGCGGCACAGGTTCCCGGACAGGCCGTCAAGGATCTCCTCGTCGGTCGGCGACGGGTTATCGGCCAGCAGGGCGGCCACCGAGATCACCAGCCCGGGAGTGCAGAAGCCGCACTGCAGGCCGTGTTCCTGCTGGAACATGCGCTGGACGAGACTAAGCCCGCCGCTCTCGGGGCCGATCCCCTCGATCGTCGTCACCTCGCAGCCGTCAGCCTGGATGGCCAGCATCAGGCAGGAGCGCACGGCAAGCCCGTCCACCATGACGGTGCACGCGCCGCAGACGCCGTGTTCGCAGCCCAGATGGGTCCCGGTCAGCCGCCAGCAGTCCCGCAGCACATCGGCCAGCGTGAGCCGGGCCTCGACCCGGGCGCTTCGCTGCACTCCGTTGACCGTTGCGGTCAGGTCGCGCTCATTCATGGACTGCCTTCTTCATTGGCTGCCTCTTGATTGACTGCCTTCTTCGTTGACTGCCTCTTCGAGTGCTCGTTCGACGACCTGAACGGCGAGGGCACGGGCTACCCGGCTCCGGTAACGCCCGGAGGCATGGACGTCGGCGGCTGGGTCGAGGTCGGCGACGGCCAGCTGGCCGATCTCGGTGCCGTCTACCTGGGCCGCCGCCTGGCCGATGATGGCCTGCTCGGCGCCGTGGCCGCGAACCGGGACTCCGCCGACCCCGAAGAAGGTGATCGCCGCGCGCTCGACCCGCCGCTGGGCGTCCAGGCCCACCGCGCACATGGCGCCCACCAGCGCGAAATCGCCCCTGCGGCGAGCCATCTCCTCAACCGCGAAGCCAGTTCTTCCGTCGGCGGCCGGAATATGCACGGCGGAGAGGATCTCGTTCGGCTGCACGGCGGTCGTGAAGGCAGACACAAAGAAATCGCCAGCCGGCACCAGCCGGGCTCCGTTGCTGCTCGTGACCTCGAACATGGCGTCCAGGGTCAGCGCCGCGGCCGGGTACTCGGCTGCGCCGTCGGCGTGCGCTAGTGAACCGCCGATAGTCCCCCGGTTGCGGATCTGGAAATGCCCGATCAGCGAGGTCGCGCGGGTGATCAGTGGTGCCGCCCGAGCAATGCTCCGGCTGCCGGCGATGCAGGCCTGCGTGGTCATCGCGCCGATCCGCAGCATGCCGTCCTGCTCCCGGATGTAACGCAGCGAGGGCACTCGGTTGAGGTCGACCAGATGGTCGAAGCGGGCCAGGCGCAAGGCCATCATCGGGATCAGGCTCTGTCCGCCGGCCAGCACCTTCACGTCGTCGGCATAGCGACCCAGCAGCTCCAGAGTTTCGGTGACCGATGCTGGCGCGTGGTATTCGAATGGTGCCGCCTTCACGCAAGCTCCCTGGCCGGTGTGGGTCTGTCCGTGGTGATCAGCTGAGGCCCCGGCAGATCCGCCGGGCGAGGACGCGTCCGATGGCGGGCGGATCGCCGACGTCAAGGATCCCGGACTGGGGCAACATCGGGATCGCGGACAGGGTCATGACGATCCACCCGATGGCGTCATCAAGGCTGACGGCTGATGGCAGCTCGCCTGCTTCGCGGGCGCGTTGCACGTACGGACGGATCAACTCGGTGATCCACTCCGACCGGTCCGCGCGCCGGAAGACCAGGTAGTTCGCCAGGCCGCGGTCCCGGTTGGCGAGGTGCTCGCTGGTTCGGAAGCGCAGCGCGGCGACCCAGAGCACCTCGGCGGCGATCGCGAGCGCCTCCTCCATGCTGGCCGCCGCGGCCGCCCGGATACGGACCTCCTGGAGCTGCCTGGCTTGGTCGTAGTCAGTTATGGCCTGCAGGAGCTGCGCTCGGCCGGGGAAGTAACGGTAGATGGTGGCCCGGGAGATCCCGGACGCTTGCGCCACGTCCTGGATGGTGGTCTTCTCGTTCCCGAACCGGGTCAGCCAGGCGGAACCCGCATCGAGGATCTGCTGCACCACCTCGTTCTGCACCACCGCGTTCTCCGTCACCGGCACCCGCTCCCCCGCTCTGGTTCCTCAGGCGCTCTTGCCGACCTTGAGGCACTGTCCATGTTACGCGTGAGACATTATCTGTCTTAGATGTCTCACAACAAGAGCGGGGCGTAATTTATCAGCCGCTCGCTTGGAGCGAGGCGGCCGCCGCCGTGACGCCGGCGGAGTGGCAGACGCCGGCCGGCTGGCCGTGGGTAAGGGTGCAGATGGCCGCGGTGATCACGTTGGCGGCACCGTCGATGTCCTTGGCCACCGCACTGGACGGATCGCGCATCGCCGCGGCCACCTGCGTCCAGGTCAGGCCGGCTAGTGCGGAGGGAAGATACTGCACTTGCGGAAGGAAGTAGCGGTTCCCGATGTCGACGAACGGGATGGAGCTGCCGCCGTACCGGGCGAAGAGCGCTTGCTGCTGCGCGGTCGGCTGCTGCAGGTAGACATGCCCGAATGGCGAGCCCGGGTCGGTGGCCTCGCCGAACCACTCCACCGGGACAAAGGCCAGGTACTTGCTGGTGTAGCTGGCCTTCGCGAACGACAGCGTGGGCGTATTGGCGTAGACGTCAGTGGGTGAGGAGTGGATGAGGCTGAGTCCGGACAGCGTGCCGAACCGGCTGACCGCAGCGGCGAGCGCCCATCGTTCGGCCGCGCAGTACGGGCAGTACTCACCGCCTATGTAGAGCACCTCCGGCTTCCCGTCGCTGGTGAGGGCTGGCTGGCCGGTGACGGTGTCGAGCCCGGCCGCCGTGCCGGCGCCGACCGCATCGAACGTCGCCGCGGGCACGGTGGTGACCAGCCGCTGGACCTGTTCTGTGGTACCGGCGCTAGCGGGCGGGGCGCTGCGCGCTGGTGGCTGGGTGAGCTTGACCGCGATCAGCGTGGCCACGAGCGCGAGCACGACCGCCACGCTGCCGCCGGCCAGCAGGAGCCGTCTGCGTACCCCGGCTCGGCGGCTGACAGCCTGTGCTTGCGTCCGTGCCCTGGTCCGTGCCGCGCTTCCCATGCTTCCTCCATCTACTATCTACGTACGTAGGTAGTACGTAGCTAGACAGTAGCAATCGAAGCCTTGGGTGTCTATACTTGCTGGTAACGACGCGGGAGGTGAGGTGCGCGGGTTCGGTGAACTGGAAGCGGTGATCATGGACCGGGTGTGGGAGCACGGCGAGCCGGTAACCGTGCGAGCACTGTTCGACGAGCTGTCCACCGAGCGGACGATCGCGTATACGACCGTGATGAGCACCATGGACAACCTGCACCGGAAGGGATGGCTGGACCGGATCAGGGACGGCAAGGCCTACCGGTACACGGCCACCGCCAGCCGGGAACAGTACAGTGCCCGCCTGATGCGCGAGGCGCTCGCCGACGGCGGGGACGCCGAGGTGGTGCTGAGCCACTTCCTGGCGCAGATCGGCAGCGGGGAATCGGAGGCGCTGCGGTCCGTGCTGCGCAAGCTGCGTGGCAGGCGGTCCGGTTGAGACCCGCACTTCTGGTCTTCAGCTACGCCGTAGCCGTGGCATGGGTCCTGCCGCTACCGCTGCGGCGGCTGTCCGAGCCGGGTACCAGTCCGCGGCTCGGGCTCGCGGCCTGGCTTACCGCGATGGTCAGCGTGCTCGCGTGCGTCATGGCCGCGCTGGGGCTGTTGACCAGGACGGCGATCGCTGGGTGGCCGACGTTCGCGCGGACCGTGTGCGAGTCGGTTAGCGCCGGATCGTGCCCGCCGACGGTGTACCGGAGCGCCGCTTATGAGCTCGGTCTCGCGGCCGCGGCCTTCGCTGGCGGAATTGTCATGATCCTGCTTGGCTTGCGCTACGGCCGGAGTCTGCGCCGCGCCAGCGTCCGGACCCGGGCGCACGCCGAGGCCGCCCGCATCACCGGCTACCCGATCGAGGGCGGGGACGCCGCGTTTGTGCTGGACGCCACCCAGCCCGCCGCGTACTGCGTGCCGGGGCGGCCGCCCACCATCGTCCTGACCACCGGCGCGCTCGCCGTCCTGGATTCCGACCAGCTCACGGCGGTGCTGGCGCACGAACGCGCACACCTGGCCGGGCGGCACCATCTGCTGCTCGCGGTGACCCGCTCGCTGGCCGCTGTCGCCCCGGTCGTTCCGCTCTTCGCGCGCGGAACCAAGGAGGTGGCAAGGCTGGCCGAGATGCGTGCCGACGATGTGGCGGCACGGTGCGGCGGCCGCCGCACCGTGCTGGCGGCCCTGCTCGCCATGGACGCCGGCGCCGCGACCGCGCCGACGCCGGCCGCGTGGCTGGCCGCCACCGGCGGCATGGTCGCCACCCGCGTCCGGCGGCTCGCCGAGCCGGCGGCCCCGGCCCGCTGGGCATGCCACGGGCTGGCCCTGGTCGCGCTCATGCTCGCGATCGTCGCCGCCTCCGCGCTAGTGCCAGCGTTCGCGGTCGCCGGGCTCTGAAGCGCCCTGACCCTCTCGGCCGCAGTCCGGGCGGCTAGAACCAGGAGGGTCCGTGGGGGGTGTAAGGCTTCTGGAGGGCTTGGAGCTCGTGGTCAGTGAGGTGCAGGTCGAGGGCTGCGACGGCTTCGGTTAGGTGATGCGGTTGGGTGGCTCCGATGATCGGGGCGGTGACGACGGGGTTGTGGAGCACCCAGGCCAGCGCGACCTGGGCCATGCTGACGCCGCGGGCTGCGGCGACTTGCTGGACCGCGCCGACGACCGGCTCGTCGAGGGGTGAGTCGAAGGACTTGACGACCTGGTCCACGGTGGAGCGGTGGGATTGCTGTCCCCAGGGCCGCGTGAGGCGTCCCTTGCCTTGCGGGGAGTAGGGCACGACGCCCACGCCCATGTCGGCGCACATGGGCAGCAGTTCGCGCTCTTCTTGGCGGCGGAGCAGGTTGTACTGGTTCTGCATGGCCACGAACCGGGTCCAGCCGCCGAGCGCGGCCGTGTACTGGAGCTTGGCGAACTGCCAGGCGTACATGGAAGAGGCGCCCAGGTAGCGGACCTTACCCGCTTTGACGATGTCGTGCAGGGCCTCCATTGTCTCCTCGGCGGGGGTGTCCGGATCGAAGCGGTGGATCTGGTAGAGGTCGATGTAGTCGACGCCGAGCCGGGTCAGGGAGGCATCGGCCTGCTCGAAGATCGCCTTGCGGGACAGGCCCTGCCCGCCTGGGCCGTCGTGCATCTTGCCGAACACCTTGGTGGCCAGCACGATGTCCTCACGCCGGGAGTACCGCTTGATGGCGCGGCCGACCAGTTCCTCTGAGGTTCCGTGCTGGTAGTTGTTCGACGTGTCCCAGAGGGTGATGCCCGCCTCGACAGCCTGGCGGAAGAACGGCTGGGCTGCGTCATTGTCCAGGGCCCAGCGGTGCGCGCCGGTACTGGTGTTGTCGCCGTAGCTCATGCAACCCAGCGCGAGACGGCTCACTTTCAGGCCGGTGTTACCCAGGCGGGTGTACTCCATCGTCATCTCCTCCTGCGGGTGAGGGGTCAGGCTGCCGAGATACGCCGTCAGGCGTCGATGGCGCTTACTCCGGGGAGTTCACCGAAGCGGGCCTTGGCGTCCCGGCTCAGGATGGTTCGATCGGTCTGCGCCGCGTGGGCGGCGATGATCAGGTCGTGTGCGCTACGCGGGGTACCGGACCGGCGGACATGGGCGAGCAGGCGTCCGTGGTGAGCCGCGGTCTCCTGCGTGTAGTCAAGGACATCGACGGCGGATGTTATCGCCACCAGCGCCCTCGCGCGTTCGGCTGCCCGCTCGGCCGTATCCGCCATCTCGATCCCGACGCGATACTCGGCGACCGATACCGAGGCGATGGCAAGTTCATCGTCGTCCAACGACGAGCGGTCTATGGTGCCGCGTTCATAGGCGATCAGGACGTTGGTATCGAGGATCAGGCGTCGGCCCACGGATCACGCACCTCCGAGGTGACTAGGGCGATCGCCTCTGCTATGGCCCGGCCGAATTCGTCGTCCGGCGGGGGCACATCCGCGAGCGCCGAGCGCAGGTCGGCACCGGTGCGGCGACGGGCGGGCCCGATCTCGGCGACCGGATGGTTGCCGCGGACGATGGTGATCGTCTCACCGCGCTCGACGGCATCGAGCAGGTCCGAGAAATGCCGGGATGCCTCGGTTGCGGTCATGGTCTTCATGAGGCCAGTTTATCTGATAATCAGATTCACTGCTTGACCGGGGGTGCCGGGGGGCGGCTTCGCTGGTACTGACAGGGTGATCCACGTGACGAACTCGCCGAAGTCCGGTCGCGCTGAGCGATGAGGCTCGCCATGCTGGCGCCGATCGCGTGGCGTACGCCGCCCGAGCACTACGGGCCGTGGGAGTCGATCGCCAGCCTGCTTACTGAGGGGCTGGTCGCGCGCGGAGTCGAGGTGACACTTTTCGCGACGCTCGACTCGGTNNAACCACCTCGACTGGCTGCCGCTGGCCTTCAGCGAGCACGCGCGGGCGCCGATGGTGACGACCATCCACGGCTTCTCCGGCGCGGGCATCCTGCCGGCCTACACGCGGTCGCGATCGGCGTTCGTCGCGATCTCTGATTCTGACCGCTACCCGGGGCTCGACTATGCCGCGACCATCTATCACGGCATCGACCTGCGGATGTTCCCGTACCGCGCCGCTGCGGGAGATTACCTGGTCTCGTTCGGGCGCATCCACCCCGACAAGGGAACAGCCGACGCGATCGAGATCGCCCGCCGCGCGGGGCGACGGCTGGTCATCTGCGGCATCGTGCAGGACGAGCGGTATTTCGCCGAGGCCGTGGAGCCGCATGTCGACGGAGATCAGGTCATCTTCCTCGGCTCGGTCGGCCCGCGGCGCCGGGCGGAGGTCCTCGGCGAGGCGGCCGTGCTGTTGCACCCGATCTACTTCGACGAGCCATTCGGCCTGTCCGTCGTGGAGGCCATGGCGTGCGGCACCCCGGTCGTCGCCTACCGGCGCGGCTCGATGACCGAGGTGGTCGACGAGGGCGTGACGGGATACCTGACCCATGACATCGAGTCGTCGGTCGACGCGGTCCGCGCGGCGACGCGGCTGGACCGCTCGGCCGTCCATGCCCGCGCGGTCGCGCGGTTCGGCGCCGACCGCATGGTCGAGGACTACCTGCGCACCTACGAAGGGCTGCTCAGGTCGGCCAGCAGCTCGCCGAGCGGCGCGTAGGCGACGCCGATGCGGTAGTCATCGATGCCGTAGGGAATCCACACCAGGCCGTCGTGTACGAAGGCTCCGCACGAGTACACGACGTTGGGGACGTAGCCGTCCTGCTCATCCTCGGCAGGGGGCAGCAGCGGAGTCCTCGAACGGCCCACGATGCGCGTCGGGTCATCGAGGTCGAGCAGGAGCGCGCCGATGACGTAGACCCGCATCGGGCCGACGCCATGGGTGAACACCAGCCAGCCCTGGTCGGTCTCGATCGGCGATCCGCAGTTACCGACCTGCAGCATCTCCCACGGCGCGGACGGTTCCTGCACGACCACCTCCCGGCCCCATACGTAACCGTCCGCCGAGCTGGCCAGGCTCGTACTCTCGCCGTCGGAGCGGCACAGGGCGAGGTAGTGTCCGTGCACCTTCCGGGGGAACAGCGCCATGCCCTTGTTCCGGGCGGCCGGCCCGGCGAGCCGACAAGCACGGAACACCCGCAGGTCCGAGCTGATAAGCAGGCGCGGGGAGATCCCTCGCCCGTCATAGGCCGTGTAGGTGGCGCGGTATTCGGCGGTTCCGTCGTCGTCGACGAACAGCGTAAACCGCGCGTCTTCCATGCCGTTGCTCTCCTCATCAACGGCCGGCGACAAGATGCGCTGCCCAAGGGCGGCGTCGCGGGCGAAGGAGGCGTTGTAGGCGGACGAGACCACCTTGCGCAGCAGGTCGACGGTGGCAGTAGAACCCGCCCGGCTCATCAGGTCGTGGTGCGCGTTCGCCAGTACCCGCTCGAGATCAGCGCCCTCGAACTCGGCGGGCAGGGCGCGCAGGACGGTCTCAGCAAGTTCATCGAGATGGCCCTGGTCAGCGAGGACGGCACGCAGGTGCGCCCGGCGCCAGCTGGCCGGCGTGGTGTCCGCCACCGAGACCGGCAGGGGCCGCGGCTCGAAGGACCACTGTACTCCCGGGCCGACGATGGCCGAGCAGAAGCCGATCGAGGAGATATGCCCTTCACCGATGCCCCGTACGCTGAGCGCCACCCGAGCCTGGCCTGCGCGCAGGCCGGTCTGGTCGGGGTCAAGCACCGCGCTCGGGTTGCACACGGCCGCGGCCTCCGTCGCGTACTCCGCGGTGAAGGTCGCTCCCAGCAGCAACGTGCGCGCCGCGGTCAGCTCACCCGCGTCCGCGATGCGCGCGGAGACGATCGCCGCATGCCGCCGCAGCAGCTCCTGATAATTGTGGTGGCGATCGCCGAAGTCGCGCAGCAGGCCCGCAGCCAGCCGCTCGGCCTCGTCTTCCGCCAGGCTCATAACGCGTCCGACGATGTGGCTAACCCGCGAATTGGCGCGCTCCAGCTCATCGCCGGGCAGGAAGAGCCGCGCGACGACGCGGGTCGGATCGGGGCACAGCCCGGCCTGAACGCGGTGCGCGATCACTCGAGCTCGCCGATCCGACGTGCCTGCTGTGCGGTCGCGAGCATGGCCAGGGTGGACTCGGCGCCCTGGTTGAGATTGCGGCCGTCACGTTCCAGGCCGTCATAGCCGCCACCGGTTTGAGGGTCGAACATCGGTGTGGCGCTGTCGTTGTAACCGAGGAACCAGTCCCAGGCGAGGTTGACGCCGGTCAGCCAAGACGACTCGTGCGTGATCCGGAACGCGCTCCCGCAGGCATCAGCGAGCGCGGACACCTCGATGGGCTGCTGGTCGTAGCCCGGGCCTATGTCGTCGCGGCCGCGGCCGCCCACCGGGGTCACCGACAGGTGGCTATCGCGAGTCTCGGTACGCAGCAGGAACTCCAGGAGGCTCAGGCCACGGCGCAGGGCTGGCGCATCGGGAAGGACATCACCCGCGACGATCAGCGCCTCGGCAATCGAGGCGTTCCCGTAGCTCAGGCGCTCCTCCGGCCAGGGCCACCGGGCATCGTCGTGCTCTCCCCCGCCGATCATGGCCAGCGTGTCCGTGAGCAGCCGCCTGGCCGCCATCTCGTCCGGTCGTTTGCTGAGCAGCTCAGCAGCGCCCAGCGCGGCAAACGCCATCGACCGGACGTGCGGGGAACGACACTGCGCCGCGATGCGGAACCCGCAGAGGGCCCGGGCCCGCATGCCCGGTGTATGCGCACTCGTGGCGGCGACACCGAGGCCCCAAAGCGCCCGTCCCCACCAGTCCCCCACCGCTGCCTCGTCGCGCCATTGCCCGTCGACGGCCATCCGGTTGTGACAGGCCCCCGTGGGATCGATCGCGTCAAGGACGAAGGTGAGGTAGCAGCGGGCCAGGCGGCGGACGGTCGGCCCGGGCTCCGGCTGGCGGCATACGACGACCAGCCCGCGGGCGACGTCGTCGACGCAATAGCCGTGCTCAGGTCGGGGATCCGTGCGCAGGGCGTGCTCGAACAGCCCGCGGTCGTCAGTAAGCCGTTCGAGGTGATCGAACACCGGCTGGTCAACGTCGCCCGTGGGAGTTACGCGACCGGCGGTCACGCGGCCACGCCAGCCGTGATCAGCCGGCCGGTCAGCTCGCGGTACTGATCCGCGATAACCGGCCACAGCAGCTGCGGCGCGGTGGCGCTGGCGGCGGCCGCCATCCTCGTCATGACGTCCCCGCGGGTGATCACCGAGCGGAGCGCCGCCGCGATCGCCTCCGGATCGCGGTGCGGCACGAGCAGGCCCGCTCCCCCCGCGAGCACCTCCTGGGCGTGCGGGAACTCGGTCGCCACGACCGGCTTGCCGGCTGCCAACGCCTCGATGAGCACCCCCGAGGTGACCTGGTCGGTCGAGTCGTAGGGCAGCAGAACCACATCGGCGGAGCGCACGAGGGAGGCCAGCGCGCCAGCGTTCCGGTAGTGATCGTCGAAGGAAACCCAGGGTCCCAGCTCGGCCTGCCGAACCTGCTCACGGAGGCGATCACGATAGGCTTCGCCTTCGTGGAGCAGCACCTTCGGGTGGGTCTGGCCGGCGACCAGGTAGCGTGGCTTGGGCAGGAGATCGCGCAGCATCGCCATGGCCTCGATGCCCCACTCGATGCCCTTGCCGGGGCCCAGCAGGCCCCAGGTCAAGATCGTGAACTGCCCCGTGCGGAACGTCGGCTCCGCCATCGTCGTCTGCAGGGCGGGCGCGCCGTGCGCGATGATGCAGACCTTCGTCATGTCGACCGCGTACCCGGCCGCGAGCCGGTCGCGCGCAGTCTTGGTCATCGTGACGACGGCATCGGCTTTCGCTATCACCAGCTCAAGGATCTGGCGCTGGTGTGGGGTCGGGTCGGTCAAGACGGTGTGCAGGACGATGACGCGTGGCACCAAGACCTGGTCCAGCAGGTGCAGGATCTCGCTGCCGTCGGTTCCGCCGTATACCCCATACTCATGCTGCAGGATGGCCACGTCGCACAGGTTCAGTTGCTCGGCCGCCCGGCTGAGCGAGGCGGAGTCGCCCGCGATGAACTGCGCGACCACCTCGTTGCCGGGTCGTGGCGCATCCGCGCCGACCAGGCGGACGACCCAGCCCTCGTCAGTGGTGGAGGACAGGAGGGCGCCGCGGAGGGCGGCGGTGAAAGTGGCCAGTCCGCACTGGGTGGGCGGGAACGTGCTGACGAAACCGAATCGTGTGCTCATTAGTTCAGGTGCCTTCCGATCGGACAGCCCCGAGAGAACGAAACGAAGCCTCACGCAATGAGATGTTCAGGCTCGCGGGCAACGTGTGGGCCCGACCAGCTGCTGCGGTACGTCTGCATTCGTGGCGCCGACTAAGAGGGGTTAATACCCGCTGCGCAGCAGCCATCGGTCCGGACAGACGTACCAAGGGCGTGACGGCTCCAGCTTACCTGTAATGAGAACGGCCGCTGACACCGGCCGGCCCCTAGCCGACCTGAGCGGTCCGGCCGGCCCAGTAGGGGGCCCGGAGCTGGCGTTTGAGGAGCTTGCCCGAGCCGGTGCGGGGCAGTTCGCTGGCGAAGTCGACCGACCGCGGCACCTTGTAGCTGGCCAGGTGCTCGCGCGCGAACGCGGTGACCTGCTCGCTGGTCAGCGACGATCCGGGCGACTGTACGACGGTCGCGTGCACGGCCTCGCCCCACTGATCGGAGGGGATCCCGAACACCGCGACGTCGTAGATCCCGGGATGGGTTTCCAGCGCGGCCTCGATCTCGGCCGGGTAGATGTTCATTCCGCCGGAAATGATCATGTCGGTCTTGCGGTCGCAGATGTACAGGTAACCCTCGTCGTCCCGGTACGCGATGTCGCCGACGGTATGGAAGTCGCCACGGCTGTTCGCCGTGTAGCTGGCGTCGTTCTTGTAGTAGGTGTCGAACGTGCCCCTGGACCGCACGTAGACCTCGCCGGAATGGTCAGGCCCGGTGCCGGTGACCTCGTTGCCGTCGGCGCCGACCAGCATGATCTCGATGCCGGGGGCCGGCTTGCCGCACGATCCGGGCTTGCGCAGCTGGTCCTGGGGCATCAGCACGGTGTCCACGCCGAGCTCGGTCGACCCGTAGACCTCGAACAGCGACCCGGGCGGGAAGTCGGCCACGTACTGCTGCTTGAGCACGTAGCTCCACGGCGCTGCGTTGGCCACCATGATGCGCATGGCGGAGCGGTCGTAGCGGTCCTTGATCTGCTGGGGCAGCGCGCAGATCATCCGGACCGGCGCGGGCGCGGCGAACGTCGAGGTCGCCTGATAGGTGTCCACCAGCCGCAGCCAGTCCTGCGCGTCGAACCTGCGCTGCACGATCATCGTCTGGCCGAACAGCAGGGCAATGCCCAGGAACGCGCTGGGGCCGCTGTGATACAGCGGGCCGCAGGTGATGTAGCTGTCGTCGGGCCGGTAGCCGAGCACGCTCAGCAGCGCGCCCAGGAGTTCGGGATCCGGGGCGCCGGACCGGACCGCGCCCTTCGGCCTGCCGGTCGTGCCCGAGGTGTAGATCACCAGCCCGCCGGTGCCCGCCGCGTCCCCGACGTCGGGTGCGTCGGCCGGCGCGGCCGCGATGTCGGCGTCGGTCAGCATCCCGCCCGGGGCTGGCCCGCCGACCGCGATGACGTGCCGCACGTTGTCCAGCTCGGCGCGGAACGCGGCGAACATCGGCGCGTGCTCGTGGTCCACGTAGGCGATCTCGGCATCGCTGTGGTTGACGATGTAGAGCGCCTCTTCAGGCGTCAGCCGGTAGTTCAGCGGCACCGCGACCGCGCCGATCTTCCTCGTGGCGTTCATGACCGCCACCACCTCGGCCGAGTTCGGCCCGCACCACAGCACCTTGGTGCCCGGCCCGGCCCCGAGCGAGAGCAGCAGGTTCGCTACCCGGTTCGACTGCGCCTCAAGCTCGGCGTACGTCCAGATCACGACGGGGCCGTCCGGCCGGTCGTCGATGACGGCCGGCTTGTCCGGCTGGCTCCGCGCGTAGGCCGAAAGGGTGTCCTCGGGCATCTGTCTGCCTCTGCCGTCCCCGTCGCTTACGTCGGCAGCTCTGTCCCGGCCTGCTCGGCCACCATGTACCGGGCGTACCAGTCGGGCCAGTTCGCGTCGGCGTGGCCGATGCGCTTCTCGTGTTCACCGTGGGCGGCCGAAGCGCGCCGCATCGCGTCGGCCAGGTCGCTCGCGGAGGCGAACGACGTCACGTCCGGGTCGACGCGCCCGGGAAGCCGGGTCGTGATTTCCTGGACCAGCCAGCTATTGCCGTCGGGGTCGCTGAACGAGGCGAACGAGCTATAGCTGTGATGCTCGGGCGCGGGGCCGCCGACGCGACCGTTCGTGCCGGCGGGTTGGAACCGATCGCCCAGCGTCCCTTCGTGGAACACCTCGCTAACCTGGGCACCGCGGGCGACGAGATCACCGCGCGCAGCATCGATGTCGGAGACGATCAGGTACAGGTTCTGGGCGGAGCCGGGCGCGGCCGACGTGAGGCCGGTGCCGAATTGGATAGAGCAGTCGGAGCCCGGAGGGGTGAGCTGGACGAGGCGAACGTTGTCACGATCGACGTCGGCGTCGAGTCTCCAGCCGAGGCCTGCGTAGAACTCCTTGGCACGGTCGAAATCCGATACGGGGATGACAACCACCTCGAGCTTCTGGTCCACCATGCCTGCTCCTCTTCCTATGAACGTCAGCGGCTCTACCCTAGGCCTAACCCCTCATGATCACAGATGGGAGATCCACATGCCGGGGCACGTGAGCGAGCCGGTAGGTCCGGTGGATGGCAGGAAGGTGCCCCGGTACGCCGGCGCCGGGTCGTTCGGCCGACTTCC
>PLDT01000453.1:0-7313 GCA_003136255.1 Actinomycetota bacterium | reverse complement strand
ACCGCAACACCCTGTGGTGCTGCGTCACCGAGCCGAGCGCCCGCGGCAAGTTCGCCGAGTACGACAGTCAGATCCGGTACATGGTGGCGCGGCTGCGCGGCGCGTACGGCCGCCACGTCGGCGACCCGGACTGGGAAGAGGACATCCGCCGCCTGGCCGGCATGAGCCGCGAGTTCGCCGAGCTCTGGGCCCGGCATGAGGTCGCCGAGGCCGAGCCGCGCAACCTGACTTATCTGCATCCCCGGGCCGGCCCGCTCAGCCTGGCGGTCAGCGAGCTCAACCTGCCCGACCTGCCGGAGGCGCGCGTTGTCGTGCACACCCCGCGCGACGACGACACCCGGGCCAAGATGCCGCTGACCCGGCGTAAACCGATGTTGTAGCCTTGGAATGCAATCGGTTGTGGCGAAGGGTGGCCTCATGTCGGCAGCGGGCACGGCCAGGGGGTATGAGCCGCGCGTGCCCGACGGGGTCGACGTCTCCCGGCCGAGCATCGCCCGGATCTACGACTACCTCCTGTACGGCAAGGACAACTTCGCCGTCGACCGGGCCGCGGCCGAGAAGCTGATGCAATCCCGGCTCGACCCCCGGCGGCTGTCGCTAGCCAACCGCGCGTTCCTGCTCCGAGCGGTGCGCTTCCTCGCCCGGCAGGGCATTGCGCAGTACCTCGACCTGGGCAGCGGCCTGCCCACCGCACCCAGCGTGCACGAGGTCGCCCGGGACATCATCCCCGCCGCGCGGGTCGTCTACGTCGACCATGACCCGATCGTGGTGGCGCACAACGACGCCCTGCTCGCGACCCGGGACGGCGTGATCACCATCCGGGGGGATGTCCGCGACCCGGCTACCGTCCTCGCGCACCCTTCGCTCGCCGGCTGCCTCGACTTCAGCCAGCCGGTCGCCGTGCTGTTGCTGAGCGTGCTGCACTTCATCAGCCACGAGGAAGACGCGCCCGCGATCATCGCGAAGTTCCGCGAGCGCATGGCGCCCGGCAGCTACCTGGCTATCTCGGTCGGCACCTCAGACGACGCCGATCCCGAGATGCTCGCCGAGGCGACCCAGACCTACGCAGGCGCGCGGATGCCGTTCACGCTCCGGTCGCGGGCCCAGATCCTGGACCTGTTCGACGGTTTCGACCTGGTCGAGCCTGGCTTGGTCAGCCTGCCGGAGTGGCGGCCCGCGTTCAATACCGACCGGACTCCGCTGAAGGGACCCACCCTGGGCGCGGTCGCTCAGTTGAGGAAGTAGCTGCTGCCGCCCGACTCGGGGTTGGTCACCAGGGCGAGGATGGTGATCGTGCCGGCGTCGGCGAACGTGAGCCGCAGCGTGATGTCCTTGCCGTCATGCATCGGACCCGCGCCGGTGATCAGCAGATGGTAACTGTCCGGGTTCAGCCGCAACAGTGAGTCCGCCGGAACCGGGATAGCGGTCACGGTGTACATGGTGAGCGTGCCCGCGCGCCGCGCGCCCGGGGCGCGCAGCTGTACCGTCCCGCCCACGCTGGTGTGTACCGAGACCAAGCGGTCGGCGTGGCCGTTGTTGCGGATGTCCAGGTACGCGACCGTGGTGCCTGGCGTGGTCGGCTGCGGCACGTACGCGCTGGTGACGGCGATCGACGACGAGGCGCTGGCCGTCCCGCACCCGGTCACCCCGAGCGCTGCCAGCAGCACCGCGCCAGCGATGCCCAAGGCCGACGTCAGTCTGCGCATGAGCCAACGCTACCGCTTACCGCGGCGGGACGGCCCCCGGGCACCCCTGGCGGCTATCCGCGCTCCACCGCGGTGCCGAGCAGGCCGAGCGGGGGAGAGCCGAGGTCCAGGAGCGCCTTGTGGAAGCGCTGCAGCGTGAAGCCGGGTCCCCACTCCTTCCTGGCCCGCTCGCGCAGCTTGAGGATCTCCAGCTTGCCCCACGTATACCGGCCGTAGGTCGGGTCGAACGTGGCCCGCCGGGCCTCGGACAGCGCGGCCGGACCGGTCAGGTGGGTGTCCGCCTCGAACCGTCGCGCGGCCTGCTTGACCGTCATGCCCGCCGTGTGCACGCCGATGGCGCAGGCCAGCCTGGTCACGCGGACGAGCGCCTCCAGCCAGATGCCGATCACGATCTGGGGGTCCTCGGCGCCGAAGCCTTCCTCTACGCACAGTTCCTCGGCGTAGTGCGCCCACCCCTCGACGAACGCGCTGGAGTGCACGGTCCGGCGGACCTCGGAGGTCAGCCGGCGCAACGCCCGGCCGTGGGAGAAGTGCCCGGGCGCGACCTCGTGCACGGCGATGCCGGGCAGCGTGGTGTCGCTGAATACCTCCAGCCACGCCTCTTGCTCGTCTTCTGGCCAGGATTCCTCCGGCGGTGTGATGTGGAACCAGGACGGGCCGTCCGGTTCGCCGGGCGCGGCCGGGGTCATCATGGCCATCGCCCAGCGGCGTGACTCGGGGGACAGGCCCACCAGGCAGACCCCGTCGTGGTAGGGGACCAGATCGCGCTCACGGGTGAAGTCGATGGCCCGCTGCGCCCAGAGCTGGCCCGCACCGATCACGCTCCGCGCGTCCGGATGCACCCGGACCAGCTCCCTGGCCACCTCCAGGGCCGGACGGCCCGGGGCCACCTGCGCGCATCCCTCGGCCAGCAGGGCCAGCAGCCGGTCCCGCTCGGTGTCGGCCTGCTCGGCCAGCCGGCCGATGTCGACCGGCAGCGCTTCCGCGCTGCTCATCAGCGTACTCAACGCCGGCCCGCCCAGCGCCGGATCCGGGTTGCCGTCGGCGGCGGTCCGCTCCAGATGAGCGACCAGCCGCGCGTGCGCGGCCAGTGCGGCCTTGCGCACGGCCTGGTCCGCGCGGCCGCCAGAGGTCTCCGGGCCCCACGCGTCATCTGCGTCCGGTCCGGTGGTGATCCCGGCCGTCAGCCCGCGCGTCGCGCCGAGCAGGGCCTCCGCGACCGGCGCGCTGACCAGATCGAGGGACTCGGTGGCCGCGTCGACCACCCGCGGCCAGGCCGCCAGGTGCTCGGCCCAGGCCGCCGCCCGTTCCGCCGCGGGCGCGTAATCCCGGTCGTAGGTGGCCAGCTCGAGCTCGGCCAGGTGCAGGATCGGGTTGCGGCGGTGCATCTCGAGCTCGGCGAAGGTGACCTGACACAGGTCCTCGGCCGCGGTCAGGTGTGCCTCATCGTGCGGGTCGGCGAGCCGCTCGCCGGCCTCCCGGGCCGCGGTCAGCCGGGCCAGCCCGGCCCGGACGCCGGTCGGGGACAGGTCCTGCGGCTTGCCGTCGTATTCATGCCGTCCGCTGTTCTCGCGCATCACGGCGACGTCGAGGTCGCAGACCGCACGCAACCGAGGGGAAACGTCCATGCGCCGACGCTATCGGACCTACGGCGTGACCCCCCGGACGCCCCGGCCGGACCGGACGGGTGTGACGGTCAGCAGGTGCGCGGTGGCCGTGGCGCAGGCACTGAAGCTGACGGCCACGTAGCTGGCGGCGGTATCACCCGGCGGGAACACCCGCAGCCAGTGCGCGGTCACTGGCTGGCAGGCCGACGCGGGGTAGTTGCCGGCCTGCGCGACCTGCAGCCAGGCGTGCGCGACGCCGCCGACCGGCAGCCGGACCGACAACTTCGCGAAGGCCGGGTCCCGCTGGGCCGCCGCGCCGATCTGGCGACCGGCGCCTCCGGCCGCGGTCACGAACGACATGCCGGGATAGCCGTACAGCCCGCACGCCACGGCCGAGGTGTTGGTGAAGTTCACCGGATAGTACGCGCTGCCCGCCGCGCCGCCCGCCTGGCTGCTGTCCACCGCCACCTTGAGGGCGGCGGACCGGCACACCGTCAATCCGAGTCCGGGTACCGTGGGCGGCGCCGTCGGTGCCGACGAGGAGCCGGCCCCCGCCACCTGCATCTGGCTGCCCGCGGTGCCGCTCGACGTCGATGACGTCGGCGACGTCGGCTGAGGCGCCTGCGCGCTGCCGCACCCCGTGAGCAAGCCCGCGGTAGCTACCGTGACGGCCGCCGTCAGCGCCAGCGGCACCGCGCGAGGAATCGTGGGCATGGGTTTGCACCTTACCGTGATCGAACAATGGCGATGAGTAATCATCGAGTATGCCCGCGCGTTCCGCCAGCCGACACACACAAGTTGGCCCGCCGCGCCGTGATGAGAGGATCGAGCCATGGGCGATATTCCCGAATTCACCACCCGGCCGGAGCTGGCGGGCACGTTCGGCATGGTGGCCTCCACGCACTGGCTCGCCTCCGCGGCGGGCATGGCCGTACTCGAGGGGGGCGGTAACGCGTTCGACGCGGCGGTGGCCGCCGGGCTCGTGCTCCAGGTCACCGAACCGCACCTGAACGGTCTCGGCGGCGAGGTACCGGTCATCGCCCACCACGCCGGCCGGGAGGAGACCTTCGTGCTCTGCGGGCAGGGGACCGCGCCCGCGGCTGCCACCCTGGAGGCGTTCGGCGATCTGGGCCTCGATCTGGTACCGGGCAGCGGGCTGCTCGCGGCCTGCGTGCCGGGAGCGTTCGGGGCGTGGATGCTGCTGCTGCGGGATTACGGCACGCTCCGGCTGCGGGACGTGATGGACTACGCGATCGGCTACGCGGCCCGCGGCTACCCGGTGGTGCCCGCGGTCAGCTGGGGGATCGCGAGCGTGGCCGAGCTGTTCCGGGACCACTGGCCGAGTTCGGCCGAGGTCTACCTGCCGGGCGGAACCGTGCCCGCACCGGGTTCGCGGTTCGCCAACCCCGCCCTGGCCGGCACCTATCAGCGCGTGCTTGACGAGGCCGAGGCGGCCAGCGGCGACCGCGACGAGCAGATCGAGGCGGCCCGGCGGGCCTTCTACGAAGGCTTCGTCGCCGAGGCGATCGCCGCCTACGTCGCCTCCGCCGAGGTGATGGACGTGACCGGCCGGGCGCACCGGGGCCTGCTGTCCTACGCCGATATGTCAGCCTGGCGGCCGCGCCTGGAGGAGCCGCTGACCTACGACTACCACGGCCTGACCGTGTGCAAGACCGGGCCGTGGGGCCAGGGCCCGGTGTTCGCCCAGCAACTCGCCCTGCTGGAGGGCTTCGACCTGCAGGCCATGGGCCCGGACAGCGCGGACTACATCCACACCGTGACCGAATGCGCCAAGCTGGCCTTCGCGGACCGGGAGGCCTGGTACGGCGACCCCGACTTCACCGACGTGCCGGTCAAGGCGCTCCTGTCCGCCGGGTACGCCGACGCCCGGCGTCGCCTGGTCGGGCCGCAAGCCTCGGCCGAGCTGCGTCCCGGCGCCCCCGATGGACGGCCGCCCCGGCTGCCGGACGTCATCACCAACTCGTTCCGGGCTGGCGGCGACGCCGCGAGCGCGAGCGTGGGCTCGAACCCGGATGTCGAGCCTCCGGCTCGGCGGCTCGACCCGGGCACCGGGGAGCCGACCCTGCGGACCAGTGGCCCAGGCAGCCCCGCCGCGTCGAGCTACCGCGCCGGGGACACCTGTCACGTGGACGTGGCCGACCGGTTCGGCAACATGGTGTCCGCCACGCCCAGCGGCGGCTGGCTGCAGTCCTCGCCGGTCATCCCCGGCCTCGGTTTCTGCCTCGGCACCAGAGCGCAGATGTTCACCCTCACCCCCGGCCTGCCCGCCACCCTCGCGCCGGGCAAGCGGCCCCGGACGACCCTGAGCCCGAGCCTCGCGCTGCGGGACCGCGAGCCGTACCTGGCGTTCGGCACGCCCGGCGGGGACCAGCAGGACCAGTGGTCGCTGCTGTTTTTCCTCAACCACGTGCTGGCCGGGATGAACCTCCAGCAGGCGATTGACTTCCCGGCGTTCCATTCCGCGCACATTCCGTCGTCGTTCTACCCGCGCCAGGCCCAGCCCCGCGTCCTCGACGTGGAGTCCCGGGTGGGCACCGCCGTCCTCGAGGACCTGCGGCGCCGTGGTCACCTGGTCAACGTCCGCCCGGCCTGGTCCCTCGGCCGGGTCAGCGCGGTCGCCCGCCGCAACGGCATGCTGTACGCGGCCGCCAACCCTCGCGGGATGCAGGGCTACGCCGCGGGCCGCTTATCAATAGCTTATAAGCGCGCTGGCAAGTTCCGAATTTCGGAGAAGTATTCGGCATTTGAGGCGCTCGGACCATAAGGCGCCATTCAAAATGTGCCCCCCGCCCCTTGACCGGGCGTGTCGGCCGATGTCGACTAGGGGAAGGAGAGGGGACTTTAGCGTCATTCCCTGACTCATTCTTCGACTTGCACCCAAGGGGGGCGGGCGAGTTGGATGAGCTGCAACCTGGGGATCCTCGGCGGATCGGGCCCTACTGGCTTGAGGCGCGCCTGGGCTCCGGCGGCATGGGCCGCGTCTACCTGGGCCGTTCCCCCGGCGGCCGGAACGTCGCGATCAAGGTAATCCGCCCGGAACTGGCGGAAAACGCCGATTTCCGCGCCCGGTTCGCCCGGGAAGCGGGCGCGGCCCGGAAGGTCAGCGGCATCTTCACCGCGCCCGTCGTGGACGCTGATCTTGACGGACCGGTGCCGTGGCTGGCGACGTCCTATATTGCCGGGCCGTCGCTCGGCGATGCGGTGGCCGAGCGCGGGCCTATGCCCGGCGCGCTGGTCCTGAGACTAGCCGC
This sequence comes from Actinomycetota bacterium, assembly GCA_003136255.1. Classification (GTDB taxonomy): domain Bacteria; phylum Actinomycetota; class Actinomycetes; order Streptosporangiales; family Streptosporangiaceae; genus Palsa-504. The sequence continues at coordinate 728 of PLDT01000453.1, read as the reverse complement.
GGGACTTGCCGAGGGCCTGGCCGCCATTCACACCGCCGGCGTGGTGCACCGTGACCTGAAGCCAGCGAACGTGCTCCTGGCCGAGGACGGGCCGCGGCTGATCGATTTCGGGATTTCCCGGTCCCTGGAGGCGGCTGCGCTGACCCGTACCGGGATGGTGGTCGGGTCGCCCGGGTTCATGTCCCCCGAACAGGCTGAGGGCCGGCCCGTCGGCCCGGCCAGCGACGTCTTCAGCCTGGGCGCCGTGCTGACCTTCGCCGCCACGGGGGAGGGACCGTTCGGGGAAGGGTCCACCGTGGCGCTGCTGTACCGGGTGGTCACCAGCGAGCCGAACACCCAGGCAGTACCCGGCGAAATCCGGCCCCTGATCGAGCGCTGCCTGGCCAAGGATGCGCAGCAGCGTCCCACCGCGGCCCAGCTCTTGGCCGAGCTGAGTACGGCCGCCGTCGTCGCTGACCCAGCACGAGAAGGGACCACCCGCAAATCTGCCTTGCCCGATGCCGCCCGCCGGGCACCGGACGCGGTTCCCGGGGCCGTGGCCGGGCCGGCGTACCTCGCTGAGCCGGCGTACCCCGCTACGGAGCGGGCGGCGACGCCCCCGCCTTGGGAGGCCAGGCGAAACGAGGGACCGACCATGTCCCCGTCGGAATTCCAGCAGGTCTATGAGGGACGCGCGACGGGAGGGGAGCGCCCATGGTCCGGGACGCCGGCGGGGCCGGCGGGGCCGG
>PLDT01000535.1:0-2527 GCA_003136255.1 Actinomycetota bacterium | reverse complement strand
GCACAAACGGCTCCCATAAGCCTAAATGCTCCCAGATAATCTCACTTAACGCGGTGCGGGAGCGACGTGGTAAGACCGGTGAGGCATGCGTGACGAGCGGGACCCGGCCCATCCAGCCAGCGGCCCGAGTCGGGCCAAGGTCAGGACAGCTAGCCGGGCAGGCCCGAGCGGCGCCAGGCGTCCGGGCCGGGGTGCAGCGGGCGGCGCAGCAGGCGGGAGCGGGCGGCCCAGGCGGAGGGGGCAGGCCGGGCCGGCGGCGCATCCGAGGCGGCGGAACGCGCCAGCAGGACGGCGACTACGGCGGCGATCTCTTCCGGGGTGGCGTCGCCGCGGATGACACGCAGAACAGGGCCGGANNGCATAAAAATCAGCCGCGCGATTTGCCGGTGCCGATGCCGAACTCCCGGTGCACCCGCTCCCAGAACGCGTCCCGCAGCCATTCGCGGGCCTCCTGGTAGGGCCGCAGCGACAGGCCGAGCTCCTTCTCCGCGTCGACCAGGAGCTCCTTGTCGATCACCGGCGGGAGGATCGGCCCGGGCAGCAGGTCGCGAATGTTGTCCCGGCCGCGGGTCAGGATCCACTTCTGCGCGACGTGCTCGCCGGCCTCCTCGACCCGGGTCCGGTCGGGCCCGAGGCGCGGCATCGGGCCGGTCGTGGACGGGGACCAGCCGGGCGGCGGCATCGCGGCGTGCGGCCCGGTCCGGGATATCGGCTGGGCCGGCGGCAGCCCCTGGGATCGGCTGTGCCGCTCGCCGAACAGCTGGGCCGGCGAGGGCACCGTCACCGACGGGCCGTTGGGCCCGAACGCCGGGTCCGGACGGCCTTGCTCGACCGTGGACGGATGCTTGCTGAAGTAGGGCCGCAGGAACGAGGCGTCCAGCACGTCGACCGTGTCCGACTCCCAGACCAGCCGCTCGGCCTGGTTGGTGCCGTAGGGGGGTTCGATGCCCCACAGGTGCACGCGCACCCCGAACGCCTGGGCCGCCTCGACCGCGGGCACCATGTCCTCGTCGCCCGCGATCAGGACCGCGTCGGTGATCGCGCGGTGCCGGGCCAGCGCCTCCATGTCCGCCCTGATCTGCGCGTCCACGCCCTTCTGCTGGCCCCGGGCGTTCAGGTTGCCGAGCCGGAGCTTGACCCAGGGCATCTGGGCGATGACGCGCTGGTCGATGGTCGGCACCCGGTCGCGGGCCGCGTCGTACCAGTAGACCCGGAGCAGCTCGCCGCGGATGATCTCGTCGGCGTGCTTGGTGACGACCTGGATCAGCGGGACCGCGTCGACCCGGAAGTCCCGGCGCGAGCTAGACGCGAACAGCAGTTCCCCCGCCGCGGCATAGATATAGCCGACGTCCACCATGACCGCGTAGCGGGCCAGGATGGGAAGGGGGGCGGCGAATTCGGTCATCATGCTTGACTCTAGGCCAGCCGGGGCCGTGCCCGCACCACATGAGCCACAGTAGTTAACGGATCGGATCCAACCGATTACTTTAAGTGCCCTACAGGGGGATGTTGCCGTGTTTCTTGGGCGGCAGCGTCTGGCGCTTGGTGCGGAGCGTGCGCAGCGCGCGGGTCACCGCGAGCCGGGTCTCGGCCGGGCGGATGACCGCGTCGACGTAGCCGCGTTCGGCCGCGCTGTACGGGTTGGCCAGGGTGTCCTCGTACTCGGCGATCCGCTGGGCCCGCAGCGCGTCCGGGTCTGCGGCCGCGGCCAGCTCCCGGCGGTACAAGATGTTCACCGCGCCCTGCGCGCCCATGACCGCGATCTGCGCGGTGGGCCAGGCCAGGTTGACGTCCCCGCCCAGGTGCTTGGAGCCCATCACGTCGTAGGCGCCGCCGTAGGCCTTCCTGGTGATCACGGTGACCTTGGGCACGGTGGCCTCGGCGTAGGCGTAGATGAGCTTGGCTCCGCGCCGGATGATGCCCTGCCATTCCTGGCTCACGCCGGGCAGGAAGCCCGGCACGTCGACGAAGGTCAGGATCGGGACACCGAACGCGTCGCAGGTCCGGACGAACCGCGCCGCCTTCTCCGACGCGTCGATGTCCAGGCACCCGGCGAAGTGCATCGGCTGGTTGGCTACCACTCCGACCGGCGAGCCCTCGACGCGGCCGAAGCCGACCAGGATGTTCGGCGCGAAGCCGGCGTGGATCTCCAGGAACTCGCCGTCGTCCAGGACCCGTGTGATCACTTCGTGCATGTCGTACGGCTGGTTCGACGAGTCGGGGATGAGCGTGTCGAGTTCCTCATCGGTCGACCCGATCTCCAGAACGGCCGGGGCCGCCGCGCCGTCGGCCGGCCCGAGCACCGGCGGCTCCTCGAGGTTGTTCGAGGGCAGGTAGGAGAGCAGGTCCTTGGCGAAGTCAATGCAGTCCTGCTCGTCAACCGCCTGGTAGTGAGCCACGCCGGACTTGGTCCCGTGCGCGGTGGCGCCGCCCAGGTCCTCGAAGGTCACGTCCTCGCCGGTCACGGTCTTGATCACGTCGGGCCCGGTGATGAACATGTGGCTGGTGCCCTCGACCATGAGGGTGA
>PLDT01000459.1:879-9148 GCA_003136255.1 Actinomycetota bacterium | reverse complement strand
AGCGGCGGCGGCGGATCCGGCTCCTCCGGGCCTGGTGATCCAGGCGAGCCATGGTTCCCGGCGCCGGCCGGCCCGCTGGCGGGGGTGATCCCGCCGGGGTTCACCGGCCATGTCAACTTGACCGTCCCCGCCACCACCGTGCTGAACCTCGCGGACCGGCCGGGCGAGCTGGGCGGGATCGGGCCGGTCGACCCCGACCTGGCCCGCGACCTGGCCGAAGCCGCGGCCCGTAATCCCCGGTCGAAGTGGTGCGTCACCGTCACCGATCAGGACGGGCACGCGGTCGGGCACGGCTGCGCCCGGCCGGTCAGNNCGGCGGGTACGGCACCTGGCGGTTCACCACCGGGCAGCAGGACTTCCTGATCGAGATCGGGCCGCTGCCGACCGGGGACTGCGATCACCGGTGGGAAGCAAAGGGCCACGACCCCGGAGTCACGCTGCGGCATCTGGCTGAGGTCCGGCACGCCACGTGTACCGGGCCTGGCTGCCGGCGTCCGGCCGGGCGGTGTGACTTTGAGCATAACGTTCCGTACGAGGCCGGGGGCAGGACCTGTTTGTGTAACGGGAACCCCAAGTGCCGGTTCGACCACCGGGTCAAGCAAGATCCTCGATGGCAGGCCGAACAACTCGAAAACGGCAACATCCGCTGGACCATGCCGTCGGGGCGGCAGTACGTCACTGAACCGACCCGCTACCCGACCTAGGTACTCGCGTCCGAACCCGGCGAAATTGGGACGCGGCGAAATTGGGACGCGGCTAAAAGTCCGTAGATGGAGGTGGCCGTGCCCGAGAACACGGCCTCCCGCTCGGTGGCGGTCAGGCCAGCCGTTAGGTCCTGGGCGGCCGCCAGGACATCGGGGTAGCTGGCGGCCAGGGTGCATACCGGCCAGTCGGAGCCGAACATCAGCCGGGCCGGGCCGAAGGCGTCGAGGGCGACCTCGGCGTAGGGACGCAGGTCGGCGACCTGCCAGCGGCGCCAGTCGGCTTCGGTCACCAGGCCGGACAGTTTGGCCACGGTGTTCGGCAACGCGGCCAGCCGCCGCAGGTCCTGCGCCCACGGTTCGCTACGGCCCGCGGCGATGGGTGGCTTGCCGAGGTGGTCTAGGACGAAAACTAGATCTGGCACCGCGGCTGCGGCCCGGGTCGAGGCACTTAGCTGCCCGGCCGTGATGACCAGGTCGTAGACCAGGCCCGCCCGGGCGACGGCGGCTAGGCCGCGCAGCACGTCGGGGCGGGTCAGCCAGTCCGGGTCGGGTTCGCTCTGGACCTGATGACGCAGGCTCACCAGTTTCCCGCCGCCAGGCCGGTCCTTGACGGCGGCGATGCGGTCGGCGAGGTCCGGCGCGGTCAGGTCGGTCCAGCCGACGACCCCGGCGATCAGGTCGCTGGAATCGGCCAGCGCGAGCAGTTCGGGGGTCTCCCCCGGTACGGTGACGGTCTGCACCACGACGCTCGCGGCCACGCCGTTCGCCTTTGCCGCGGGCTGGTAGTCACCGAGGAGGAAATCGCGGCGCAACGGCGCGAGGGCCGGACCGGTGATCCAGTCCTGGTCGCGTACGCCCAGGTCCCATACGTGGTGGTGAGCGTCGATGATCCGCATGGCCGTCATAGTTCCCAGGCGACGGGCAGTACGGCGGCGGCCCCGCCGGCCCAGTAGTCGTGGACGACATCGAGCAGTTCGGCCATCCGTGCCTGCCAGGCAGCATTGACCGGCTGCGCGTTCAGGTAGGCCAGCAACGCCGTGTAGTCCTCGCACTCGATAACGTGGAACAGGTCGGTGCCGCTGCGCCAGATCGTCCAGCGGTGCGCTCCGCCGGCGCGGATGGCGTCGACCAGCTCGGCCGGCACGGCCCGATGAGCAGCCTCGTACTCGTCAATTCGGTCGGCGCGCACGCGCGTATGCAGGGCGATTCTCACGATGTCTCCGTTCTCGCGCATGGCGGGATATGCCATACTCGGGACAAACATCCGATCTTTGCGGAGCGGGGGCGTACGCGCAGTGGCCGTCACCGACGAAGCCATCGAGAAGATCAAGGGCATGATCACCTCCGGCGCGCTGCGCGCCGGCGACCGGCTGCCCCGGGAAGCGGATCTCGCTGCTGAACTGGGCCTTTCGCGCAGCTCGCTGCGTGAGGCGGTGCGGGCGCTGTCCCTGGTCAACATCTTGGACGTGCGGCGCGGCGACGGGACGTACGTGACCAGCCTCGAACCGCGGCTGCTGCTCGAGGCACTGAGCTTCATCGTGGACTTCCACCGCGACGACACCGTGCTGGAGCTGCTGCGGGTCCGCCGCATCCTCGAGCCGGCCGCCACCGCGATGGCGGCCGAGCGGATCACCGACGCCGAGACCGAGGGCCTGCGCAAGCTGCTGGACAGCATCGGGCCGCACCCTGAGCCCGAAGAGCTGGTCGCGAACGACCTGGAGTTTCATCGGCGGATCGTGGCGTGCTCCGGTAATTCCGTGCTTTCCTCGCTGCTGGAGTCGATCTCGGCCCCAACGACCAGGGCCCGGGTCTGGCGCGGGCTGACCCAGACCGGGACGATGGCCCAGACGCTGGCCGAGCATCGGGCCATCCTCGACGCACTGGACGCCCACGAACCCGAGATCGCCAGGTCGTGGGCCACGGTGCACATCGCGGGGGTGGAGCAGTGGCTGGCCTCGGTGCTGTGACGACGGGACACCGGTCGGCCGCTGGCCTCGGTGCCGTGACCGGTCCGTCATAGCGGGCCGGCTAGGTCCGCCCAGAGGGCGTCGGGGATGGGCAATTCAAGGTACCCGGCGTCGGCGCGGATCTCCTCCGGAGTGCGCGCGCCGACCACCGCGGCGGTGACCGCGGGGTGGCGCAGGACATAACGCAGGGCCGTGGCCGCCACCGGGATGTCATAGCGGGCGCAGACTTCGGCGATGCGGCGGGCCCGGGCCAGCACACCAGGCGCGGCCGGGGCGTAGTCGTAACGGGCGCCGTCGGCGGGATTGGCCAAGATGCCGCTATTGAACACGCCTCCGGCCAGCACCGCGACCCCGCGGGCCAGGCACAGCGGGAACAGCGACCGGGACGCGGAGTCGTCCAGCAGCGTGTACCGCCCGGCCACGAGCGCGCAATCCAGGTCGCAGCGGGACACGAACCACTCGGCCAGCGCCGCCGAGTTGACCCCGACCCCGATCGCCCCGACCGTGCCGTCCGCGCGCAGCCGGTCCAGGGCCGGGTAGGCGCCGTCCAGCGCCTCGGCCACGTGGTCTTCCGGGTCATGGATGAGCGCGATATCCACCCGGTCCAGCCGCAGCCGCCGCAGGCTGTCCTCTAGCGATCGCAGCGCGCCGTCGGCGCTGTAGTCGCGTACCCGGCTCAGCGCGGGTGTGTCGTAGAACTCATCGACGCCGTCCGCCGAGGCCGGATCGGCGGCGGGCACCAGCCGCCGCCCGACCTTGGTGGACACGACGAACTCGACGCGCCGCCGCCCGGCCAGGAAATCGCCGATCCGCCGCTCGGACAGCCCTACCCCGTAGTGCGGGGCGGTGTCGAAGGCGCGGATCCCGCCGTCCCACGCCGCCTGGAGCGTGCCGGTGGCCGCCTCGTCGCTGACCGGCGCGTACAGCCCGCCGATGGGCGCGCCGCCGAAGACCAGCGAACCCCGGGGAATCACGCGCCGGTCCGCCAGGCCGGACCGGACGGGTAGGCGAACTCGGCCAGGGCCTCGGGCAGGATCTCGGTGGACGCGCCCGGAGCTTCCGGCGCGAGGTAGCGGCCACGGGATACGACGGCGGGCGTGGCGAAGTGCTCATGCAGGTGGTCGATCCACTCGATCCGGCGTCCCTGCGTGGTACCGGACAAAGCCACGTAGTCGAACATCGACAAGTGCTGGACGATCTCGCACAGGCCGACGCCGCCGGCGTGCGGGCAGACCGGCACCCCGAACTTGGCGGCCAGCAGCAGGTTGGCCAGGTTCTCGTTCACCCCGGCGACGCGGCAGGCGTCGATCTGCATGATGTCGATGGCCTGGGCCTGCAGCAACTGCTTGAACATGACCGGGTTGGCGACGTGCTCGCCGGTGGCGACCTTGACCGGCCGGACACCCTGGCGGATGGCCGCGGTGCCGAGAATGTCATCGGGGGCGGTCGGCTCCTCGACCCAGGCGGGCCGGTAGGGCGCCAGCTCCCTGATCCAGCCAACGGCGGTGGGCACGTCCCAGACCTGGTTCGCGTCGATGGCCATGCCGAAGTCGCCGCCGAGCACCTCGCGCGCGATCGCGCACCGGCGCTTGTCGTCCTCGAGTGCGGCGCCGACCTTGAGTTTCACCGTCGTGAAGCCCTCCTCGACCGCCTCGGCGCACAGCGCCGCGAGCCGCACGTCGGAGTACCCGAGCCAGCCGGGCGCGGTCGAGTAGGCCGGGTACCCGTCGCGCCGCAGGGCGGCGATCCGCTCGGCCCGGCCGACAGCGCCGCGTTCCAGTAGGCCGACGGCCTCGTCGGGAGTTAGCGCGTCGGACAGGTAGCGGAAGTCGAGCAGCCCGGTGAGCTCCTCGGGACCCAGCCCAGCCAGCAGCAGCCACAGCGGCTGGCGGGCCCGCCGGGCGGCCAGGTCCCAGCACGCGTTCAGTACGGCGCCGGTGGCCATGTGCATGACCCCGCAGGACGGGCCGAGCCAGTGCAGCGGGCTGTCACGGACCAGCCGCCGGTACAGCTCACCCAGCCGGCAGGGCCCGCCGAGTTCGCCCAGGACCTCGTCCAGGTCCTGCCCAGCCAGGAACGGCTCGAGCACCCGGATCGCGGCCAGCTGGACCTCGTTGCCGCGGCCGATGGTGAACGCGTACCCGTGTCCGGCCAGATGGTCCGCGTCGGTCCTGATGATCACGTACGCGGCGGAGTAGTCCGGGGCCCGGTTCATCGCATCCGACCCGGCCAGGCTCCGCGATGTGGGAAACCGCACGTCGTGCAGCTCGAACCCGGTGATCTTGGTCATGGGAGGGTCCTCATTCGGCGCTCGCTTCACCGCCGATGACCCGGGCTAGGATCAGCGCGAACAAGATCACGCCGCCGTCGATCGCGTCAATCCAGTAGTTGGGCGCGTTCTCCAAAGTCAGGATGTTTTGCACCACGCCGAGCAGGATGACGCCGGACGCGGCGCCGACCATGTTCCCCCGGCCGCCCTGCAGGGACACCCCGCCGATGACCGCCGCGGCGAAGACCGGGAAGATAATGCCCTCGCCGTAGCCCTGGGTGGGCGTCACCGAGGAGACCCGGCCGGCCTCCATCAGGCCGCCGATCGCGGCCAGCACGCTGCCGGCCACGTAGACGCCGATCCGGACCTGGTTGACCTTGATCCCAGCGGCGCGGGCCGCCTCCCGGTTGCCGCCCACGGCGTAGATGGCCCGGCCCAGCCGGTGATAGCGCAGGAACAGCCCGGTCAGGACGAAGATGACGGCCGCCACGATCAGCGATACCGGGACCGCGCCGAGCTGCGCCGAGCCGAGGTAGCCGAACGCCGTCGGCAGGTTGAACGGGGCCTGGCCCTTGACGATGCCCTCCTGGATGCCAGCCAGCAGGATCGTCATGGCGAGGGTCACGATGAAGCCGTTAAGCCGCCCCCTGACGATCAGTAGCCCGTTGACCAGGCCGACGGCCGCGCCGACGGCCAGCAGGATTGCAATGCCGAGATAGGGGTTGAGCAGCAGGCCGTCGCCGAACGAGGCCACCGGGACGATCAGCCAGGCGGCCAGCATGGGCGCGAGGCCGAAAGTGGACTCCAGCGACAGGTCCATGCCGCCGATGAGCAGGATCAGGGACTCGCCGACCACCACCACGCCCAGCGCGGAGCTCTGCTGCCCGATCCCGGTCACGATGTTCGACACGGTGAGGAAATGACTGTTCAAGATGGCGCCCACGACCAGCAGCACAGCCAGCACGGGCAGTAGCGCGGCCTCGCGGATCCACGAGATCGCCGCGGCGCTCCGGCTGCGCCTGCGCGCGAGCGCGGCCTCCACGTCGGCCGCCAGCGCGGTGAGGTTGTTCTTCGTGTCGCTCATGTAGCTCCCAGGCCTTCGGTGGCCGCGATCAGCGCTTCGCGGTCGAAGGGCGGCTCGGTGAACTCGGTGAAGATCTCGCCGCGGACGAATACCACCACGCGGTCGCAGATGACCAGGTCGTCGAGCTCGTCGCTGGCCAGCAGCAGGCTCGCCCCGGTTTCGGTGGTGATCCGGTCGAGCTCAGCGAGCAGCAGTTCCTTGGACGCCACGTCCACGCCGCGGGTTGGGGTGATGGCCACGATCAGCACCGGGTCGCTGGCCAGGGCGCGGGCCACGGTCACCTTCTGCTGGTTGCCGCCGGACAGCTCGCGGACCGGCTGGCCGAGCCCGGCCGAGACCAGCGACAGCCGCCGGGCCAGTGGCGCGGCCCGCGCCTCGCGGCGCTTGGGAGCGATGAAGCCGAAGCGGGCGATCCGCTCGGTGATCGTCATGGAGATGTTCTCGGCCGCGCCGAGCAACGGTACGAACCCGTCCGCCTGCCGGTCCTCGGGGATGTAGCCGATGCCCGCTCGCAGCGTCCCGGCCCGGTCCCCCGGCCGCAGCACGTAATCACCGAGCCGGATCTGGCCGACGTCGATCGTGGCCGCGCCGGCCACGATCCGGGCCAAAGTGGTCGCGCCCGAGCCGCGCAGCCCGGTGACGCCCACCCGCTCCCCGCCCCGCACGGTCAGCGACACGTTGCCGAGGAACACGCCCGGGGAGGCGTAGGTCACGCCGTCCACGACTAGGTCGCGGCCGGCGTCGGAGGCGGGCACCACGGTGGGCTGGCGCGAGCTGGGGGCGGCCGCTGGAGCCACGCTCCGTTCGGTAGAGAGGTTCTCCTGCCCGACCATGGCGGTGACCAGGTCATCCTTGGTCACCTCGGCCAGCGGCGCGGTCAGCACCATCTCGCCGTCCCGCAGCACGGCGACGTCGGTGCAGATCTCGAAGACCTCCTCGAGGTGGTGGGAAATGTACAAGATCGCGACGCCCTGGGCCTGCAGCTGGCGGATGCTCTCGAACAGGCGCTGCGCGGCGCCGCGCTCGAGCGCCGCGGTGGGCTCGTCGAGCAGCAGGCAGCGGGTGCCGGCCGCCAGCGCCCGGGTGATCTCGACCACCTGTCGCTGCTCGACGGTGAGGTTCCCGCAGGCGGTGTCCGCGTTCACGTCGAAGCCCCAGTCGGCCATGACCTTCCGCGTCTGCTCACGCATCCGGCCCCAGTCCACCACCCCGCCGCGGCGCCGGGGCTGGCGGCCGAGGAAGACGTTCTCCGCCACGGTGAGGCCCGGCACCACCATGGAGTGCTGGAAGACGGTGGCGATCCGCCCGCGCCAGGCCGTGATGTCACCCAGCGAGGGGGCCTGGTGCCCGTCCAAGCGGACCTCGCCCGCGTCCGGCGGGTAGAGGCCGGACAGGATCGAGACCAGCGTGGACTTGCCGGCCCCGTTGCGGCCGACCAAGCCCAGGCAGCGGCCCGGCTGCAGGCTCAGGTCCACGCCGCGCAGCGCGCGCGTGTTGCCGAACCGCTTGTGGATCCCCGCCGCCTCGACCGCGGGCGCGGCCTGCGGGTCGGCGGCGGGGATAACCGGTTCGTGCATCGGCTGCTCAGGACGCCGAGGAGCTGCAGACGCCACCGTGGGCGCTGCCGTAGACGTTGCCCCACAGGGCGGTGTCGCCGACCGAGGTGGTGGTCACCGTGCCCGACTGGCCGTCCACCGGGGTGATGGTGAAGGTCTGGGTGGCCTTGGTCACGAACGGGGCCACGATCGGGTCGCCGAGGTTGGTGTCGCCCGCATAGGTCACCATCTGCAAAGTGGGCGCGCCGCCGCCCGGCTGGCCGGCGCTTAGCGTCACGCCGTTCGCCGCGTCCAGCGCGTACTTCAGCGCCCAGTACGCGTACAGGTTGGCGGGCTGGGACTGCGAGGCGTTGATCGAGCCATTGGAGATGTCGCACATCTCGAACGGAACGCCGTCATCGCTCACCACGAGCACCTTGCCGGCCAGGCTCTTGCCCTTCAGCAGCGGGAGGATACCCGTGTCGGGGCTCGACCATTGCGAGTAGATCGCCTTGAGCTGGCTGCCGTAGGCGTTCACCGCGTCCTGCGCGTCGGTGACCGCCGTGGCCTCGACCCAGACCGTGGGGTCCTTGAGGATGTGGACCGCCGGGTCGTTCGCCGCCATGCAAGCATCAAAGGCGTTCGTTCGGTCGGCGCCGTTGGAAGAGGTCAGGTCGCCCTCCAGGTCGAGCACGTAGCCAGACTTCACC
>PLDT01000459.1:0-856 GCA_003136255.1 Actinomycetota bacterium | reverse complement strand
GGGTTCACGATGATGGCCTTCGCGCCCTCGTTGACCAGCGTCTCGATCTGGGTGTTCTGCAGGCTGGCGTTGGCCGCCGCGAGCAGCGGGCCGAGCAGCTTGATGTGCAGCTGCGCGGCGTACTGCGTCTCGTAGTTGATGTAGGCGGCCCAGAAGGCCGTGTCGTTGTAGGTGAGGTCGACACCGATGGTGGTCGACCCGGTGGTCGAGGCCGAGCTACTCGAGCTGGCTGAGCTGCTCGAGCTGGCGTTGGAGCTCGACCCACTGGAGCTGCAGGCGGCGATGATCATCATCGCGGCGACCGCGGCCGCTGTGGCGGATGTGGCGCGGAGGGAGCCCGCGCCCACGCGTCTGCGCAGTGTCATGGAACCTCCTGGGGGCTCTCTCCGGGCTTGCGGAGCACGCCGGTGCGGGCTACGGGACTGGCACCCGGAGTGCCGTGTNNGTCAGACATCCGACGTACGGTATCGGCCGCTGGCGGCGGCCAGGGGGACACCCAGACGGCCGCCGGTTGTCTAACGGATCGGTGACGTCTTCGCGGCATGACAGCCAGAAATGTCAGTGCGCATCGTTAACGTAGTTGGAGAGCCGCGCTGCGTGAGGCGGCGGGCCGGTAGAAAAAGGGAACGTGCCATGGCGTCGGTAATCATCGCGCTCGTTGCCGGAGTTCTTACCGGTGCGTTCGTCGTATGGCTGGTAATGCGCGGACAGGGCCAGGCAAATCCCGCCGTCATGCAGTCACAGGGTGAGATAAAGGCCAGGCTTGATGAAACACTGGTGCAGGTACAGCACCTCGGTGTGATTTTCGCCAATGCGGGCCAGCGTGGCCGGGCCGGTGAACTGGTGCTGGAGAATC
>PLDT01000457.1:418-19447 GCA_003136255.1 Actinomycetota bacterium | reverse complement strand
ACGACACCGGTGAAGATCATGGCGGCTTCCAGGACGCGGGCGGTGACAAACCCGAGCGCGAAGCCTTCGTGCTGCCGCTTGACCACCGGGTACAGCGTGACGGCGGTGCCGATGCCGGCCAGGGCGACGATCACCTCCAGGAAGCCGCCCACCAGCACGCCGGTGCTGGAGCCAGAGCTCAGGACCCAGTCCCGGTGGTTCAGCACCGGGCGGTAGATGGCGAGGGTGGGGATCGAGACGAAGGTGATCAGGTAGAACACACCCGCGACTAGCGCGGTCTTCCTGGTTGAGGTCATCGGGAGTCTTTTCGTCGTTTTCGCGGCGGGGGTCTGTACGGTGGTCGTCATGTCGGTCTCCTATTCGCGGATGGCTGAGTTGCCGGGTCTGGATGGAGGCATCGGTGCAGGGCCGGGTTCGACGTAATTGACCGAGATCAGGGGCAGGCCTAGGTCGCGAATCTTCTGCAGCACGCCATAGAGCGCGGCCTGGTCGGCTACCCGGCCATGGATGATGGTGGTGCCGTCGCCGTGGTGGGCGAGGGTCAGCCCGTCGAACCAGGCGGCCCACCGGGCAGCGAGGTGCCCCTTGAGGCGGATCTCGCACCGTCCAGGGCTGTCCTGGTGGCCGTCGGGTGTGTCGTTCATGGGTCGAACGCTAGGAGCGGACGTGGTGAGCTGGCATCACCACACGTGGGGATTGAGGTGATGATCCGTGACCGACAGATCAGGGTTGCCGGTTGCGGGTTCGCGGCAGGTCGAGTTCCGCGGCTCGGCGGACCGCGGCCCGGCGGTTGGTCACGGCGAGTTTGGTGTAGATGTTCTTGGTGTGAGTCCGCACGGTGTTCAGGGACACCATGAGCTCGCGGGCGATGGCCGGGCCGTCCAGCTCGGTTCCGAGCAGCCGGAGCACATCCAGCTCACGCTCGCTCAGCGGGTCGATCAAGGCCTGCCTGCCCGGGCTGTCCTGCCTGGTCTGGCTCACCGCGGCCAGGAGCCGGCGGACATAGTCCCGGGTCGTCCCCTGTTTCTCGGCGGCTCTCAGCAGGGAACCTATCGGCGGGCCCTCATCGACGAAGACCCGGACGTAACCCTCCGGTTCAGCCAGCGTCAGGGCCCGTTCCAGGCAGGTCAGCGCAGCCGGGATGGGCCCAGGTGCCTGGAGCGCGAGCGCCTGAAGCACCAGGATTTCGATGACGTGTCCCGTCCTGCCGCCCTCTTCCGCCGCCAGCAGCAGGCGCTCCAGCAGCCGGGTCACCTGGTGGACGGGCTCACCCCGGGATCGCGCCAGTAGCATCCTGGCCAGGGTGATGTGCTCGAACTCGCGCAGGTAACTGAGGTCGTCATCCGCGGACAGGCCCTGCTCATGCGCCCAGCCCAGCGCTTCACCGAGCCTGCCCTGTGCGATCCAGACCCGGGCCTTCAACGCCGGGACTGGCCGTACGTTCGGAAAGAAGTCGCCCACATAAAGGCGCTCCGCCTCGTCGAGCAGATCGAGTGCGCCGCCCAGGTCTCCTTCAGCCTGGCGTATCCGGGCCATCGCGACCCGCCAGCGGTACGGGTTCTGCGGCAGCCCGTTGTACTCGCCCAGCTCCTGGCTCCGCAGCAACTGCTGGGTGGCGGCCTGCAAATCGCCGCGCTCGCGGTGGACCTCGCTCATCCCCACGTACATGTCTGCCGTGCCCCGCAGAACCGGCCCGTCCTGCACAGATGCGCGTTGCAAGGCCTGATCGTAGGTGCGCATCGCCTCGCCGAGGCGGCCTTGCACCAGCCGGATGTCCGCCATCGCGATCGCGCAGCCGAAGATATCGGCAATCTGCCCGGACCGCCGTAGTCCCGCCGCGCATTGCGCCCACGCCGGATGCGCTGCCTCCAGATCCCCGCTCGTCCAGAACGCGAGCCCCAGGAACCCCGCTGCCCCGGCGCGGACGCCGTGGTCCTCCGTAAGCGCAAGATCGAGCGTCCGCTGGGCGTGCCTCACAGTACCGGGCACATCGCCCCGGACCAGGGCCAGGGCGGAACGGTACAGCTCAATCGCCCCCGGCAGGCGACGGTATTCCTCTTCGTCGGCTACGACCATCTCGCCCGGCCGGGCCAGGGATCCCTCACCGGTAGCTGCTGCCTCCTGCAGCCACCGCCCGGCGTCCCGCAGCCGGACCTCAACTTCCTCGGGCTCGCCGCCAGTCAGCAGCGCCCCGGCGACGGCAAAGCTGAGCATCGGCCTGACCCGGACCACCTCGTCTGGGAGCGCCTTGAGCCAGCCGTGCACCGTGGTTTCCTGCCTGGTTATGCGCATGGCCGGGATCGCCCGCTCGATCAGGTCCGCCGCCTGGTCGAAATCCCGGGCGGCCAGCGCGTGGCCGATGGCCATGGGCGGCTCGCCATTCTGCTCGTACCACACGCTGGCCCGCCGGTGCAGGCCCGGCACCTGCCCGGGCTGCTCGTCGAGCAGGCGCGCCTGCAGCACATCGGCAAACAGATGGTGGTAGCGATACCACTGGCGGCGGTCATCCAGGGGGACCAGGAACAGGTTTCCCCGGTCCAGCGCCTCCAGCATGGCCTTGCCGCCGCCCTGCCCGGTGACGGCATCGCAGAGCGGGCCGCTTAGCCGGTCCAGGATCGAGGTCTGGAGCAGGAAGGCCTGGACATGATCGGGCTGGCGCTGCAGCACCTCCTCGGCCAGGTAGTCGACGACGTAGCGATCGTCGCCCGCGAAGCCGGCGATGAACCCGGCGACGTCGTCTCGGCCCTGCATGGACAGCGCCGCCAGCTGCAGCGCGGCGATCCAGCCCTCGGTGCGGCCCTCCAGCGCGGCCACGTCCCGCGCCGTCAGCTGCAGGCCCATGATCTCGTTGAGGTACGCCGCGGCCTCATCGGCGGTGAAGCGCAGCTCGGCCGCGCGGATCTCGACCAGCTCGCCGCGCGCTCGCCACCGGGCCAGCGGCAACGCGGGATCGGCCCGGCTGGCGATCACCACGTGCAGCCACGGAGGCAGATGGTCGAGCAGGAACGCCATCCCGTCCTGCACATCGCTCGCGTCGATGACGTGGTAGTCGTCGAGCACCAGCACGAGGTCACCCGCGGTGGCGCCCAGGTCGTTGAGCAGGACGGTCAGCACCGTTTCGATCGGGGACGGCCGGGGCGCCTGCAGGAGGGCCAGCGCACTGTCGCCGACCCCGGGTGCGACCGTCCGCAGCGCGGCGATCACATAGGTCCAGAAGGACGCGGGATCGTTGTCGCTCCGATCGAGCGAGAGCCACGCGGCCAGCCGCTGATCGGTCGGCGCGGCCGGTCCCGCCGCCAGCCACTCGGTGAGCAGTGTGGTCTTGCCGAAGCCAGCGGGCGCGGAGACGAGCACCAGCTTCAACGCTGACCCGCGATCCAGCCGCTGGCTCAGGCGCGGACGCGGCACCAGACCCCGCCGTGACCTCGGGACGTAGAACTTCGTCTCGAGCAGGGCGGCTGGCCCGGGGGAGCCTGGCGCGGGCGGCAGCGGTTCGGGCGGGAGCGGTTCGGGCGGGACCGGTTCGGGGCTGAGCGACGGGTCCTGGGCCAGGATGCGGGCCTGCAGGTCGCGCAGGGACGGGCTCGGGTCGATGCCGAGTTCGCCGGCCAGCCGGTCACGGACGCCGGTGTAGGCGGCCAGGGCCTCGGCCTGGCGTCCGGCCCGGTACAGGGCCAGGATGAGCAGCTCCCATAGCCTCTCGCGCAGCGGGTGCGCCCGGCACCAGGGTTCCAGTTCGGCGGCGAGCTCGCCGTGGCGGCCCAGCGCCAGGTCGGCTCCGGCCCGGGTCTCGATCGCCACCAAGGTCAGCTCGTCCAGCCGCGCCCGTTCGGCATCAAAAAAGCCCGCGTAAGTGAAGTCGGCCAGCGGCTCGCCGCGCCGCAGCCCGAGCGCTTCGCCCAGGGCGGCGGACGCGTCCGCGGGCTGACCCGCCTCCGCCAGCCGGCGTCCCTGGGCCACCAGCTGCTCGAAGCGGACCACGTCGACGTCTTCGGGACCGGCGTCCAGGGCGTAGCCGGCTTCGGTGGTGAGGATCGCCGCGGGCCCGAGGGTGCGGCGCAGCTGGCCGATCTGGGCCTGCAGGGCGTTGGCCGGGTTCGCGGCCTGCCCGTCGCCCCACAGTACGTCGATCAGCCGGTCGGCGCTGACCGGCTGCCCCGGCCGCAGCGCCAGCAGGGCCAGCAGCGCCCGCTGCTTGGCCCCGCGGACCGGCACCGGCACGCCCGCGTGCTCGGCTTCGAGCTCGCCGAACAGTCGTACCTGCATGAGGCCACCCTAGGTCCCGCCTCAGCGCCACGACAGTGCCGCCTCAGCCGCCGGACGCAGGCTGCCATCCAGAAGGACCAGCCAGAAGAACCACTCAGCTCGAGGGGACGGACGAAGCTCAAAGCCGTGCCGGCGCTGGCGCACCGGCGCCCGGGCGCTTCGAAGCTGCTGCCGGGTTTCGCCCGGCCAGCCCGAGAAGGGCAAATGCGAACGACACGACGGCAAGAAAGATCCAGCCGGTGTCGAAGCTCGTATGGGGCACGAGGTGCCCGAAGATGATGGGGATGAAGAAGCCGCCTACGGCGGCGAGCGTGAGCATCAGGCCGGTTGCCGTGCCGATGTACTGGTGCTCGATGTCGCAGACCCGGGCAGGCACCGCCAGCCACGCGGCGAAGCCGAAGATAAGGAAGAAGCCGATACCGATCCCGAGCGCCCACAGCGCGCTGGCCGGCACAACGGGAATGAGGGCCAGCAGCGCGGCGACGACGATGAGCGGTCCGACGACGAATATGCGCAGGTTCCTGCTGCGGTCCGCCCAGTATCCCCCCAGCAGGCTGCCGGGGATGCCGGCGAGCGCGATGAGCGCGGCCAGCAGTCCGCCGGCGGACGGGTCGAAATGCCGGTCGACCGTCACGTACTCGCTGAACAGCTGCGTGGTGGTGAAGTAGGCGCCATATCCGCCGAAGATCGCGACACCATAAACCCATAGATCTCTGTTCGCGAGCACGGCGCGTACTGCAGCTCGATCGAACCTGACGCCGCCGAGCGACTGATGGCCTTCCGGGATCTGGAAGGCCATCAGGGTCACCAGCATGACGAGCAGCTCGAAGACGCCGGCCAGGATCAGTGACGTACGCCAGCTTGTCGCGCGCTGCACGTAGAGCCAGACGTAGAGCGCGAAGGCTGCCCCTGCGCTGAAGGCAGCGCCGCCGGTGATGCCGAGCGCGAGCGTGACGTCTTTTTCCCGGAACCAGACGACCACTGCGGCGGTCCCGACAGCTACGAGCACCGACCCGCCGATGCCGCTGATGACCCGGAAGAAGGCGAGCTCGGTGTAGCTGGCTGATAGCCCGGACATGATGCCGGCCAGTCCCTGCACGCCCAGCCCGAGCACGAGGGTCTTCTTCATGCCGAGCGCGGTGGCGAGCATGCCGCCGGGAATATGCGTGAGCCCGTAGCCGACGATGTAGAGCGAGATCAGGTAGCTCAGCGGCCCGAGCCCGACCTTGAACTGCGCGCCGATGAGCGGGAATGCCGTGGCGACGTCGAACCAGTTCAGCGTGAGCGCGAGAATGCCCAGGCTGATCACGCCGAGCATGGCCCACCGAACATGGCCTGGCCCGGCGCCGTGGACGGAGGTCATACGAGTCCCCTTACCGGGAGCGCCGCCCGGTTACGCCAGATCAGGACTGGCTGATAGGCGCTGGCGGCTTGCCCGCGGGACCGCTGTATCGTAACCGTAACACGGTCATTGTCCGCCCAGCTCTTGTCGGCCGCGACCGAGCCGGTGCGCGCCACCGCGGCCGGTAACCAGCCGGCGGCGGTCGCTCAGCTCGAAAAGGCCCACCGCATCTTCTCCGACCTGGGCGCAGATCCCTACGTGCACTAGCCGCGCTGCTGCGCTAGCCGCAAACGCAAAACATAGGGTCGAACCTAGGGTCACACCCTGGGGACAATACCGCGCTGTTCGCGTTAGCTAAGAGCTATGGACGCCTCACCAACACCGAGGCAAACGATTCGCCTTCTCCTCGATATCGACCGGACTCCAGACGGACGGCTCGAAGGACGAATACGCGCCGAAGGCACCGACGCCTGGAGGCCTTTCTCCGGCGTACTCGAGTTGCTCAAAGCGCTTGAGGAAACACACACCAACCTGTATTGAGGGCGACGCTCGCAATACCCGCGAAAGAGGGAACAGCCATGAACACTACCCAGCAGGAAAACCGGCAGGACGGCAGGCTTCTTCGCCGCTCGCTGAACGGACGGATCCTGGGCGGCGTCGCCGCCGGGCTCGCCAGGTACTTCGCTGTCGACGTGGCGCACGTCCGGATCGCGCTCGTCGCGCTGTCGTTTATCGGCGGTGCCGGGGTGCCGCTCTACCTGGCGGCGTGGGTGCTTATCCCCGCCGACGGCTCCGGCGTCGCAATCGCCGACGAGGTTCTGGGTCACGTCGGCAGCCACTTATCGCGACCGGCCGCCGGCTTTCCCGGCCGCGAATTGGCCATGAGATGAAAGTCTTCTGTTTCCCGAACTGAATTGCCGTTGCAGTAAGAAAGGAACGTCATGAGTCAGAGCACCTCGTTTTCACCCGCCAGCGGTTCGGTATTGGCCAGGTGGGGCCGTACCGCTTACCGGCGGCGTCGGCTGATCCTGCTGATCGCCTTGCTCGTCGCGGTAATCGGCGGCGTGTGGGGAACAACCATCTTCGCCAAGGTGCAGACCGCCGGCGGGTTCAACGCCCCGGACAGCCAGAGCCAGCACGAAGCGAACCTGGCCACGCAGGCGTTCGGCCGCGACGCCGGGGACGTGGTCGTGCTGTACTCCAGCCCGACCCTGACCACGGCTTCCCCGGCGTTCCGGTCCGCCGTGACCAGCACGCTGGCCAAGCTGCCGCGCAGCCGGGCCGAGTCGTACGCCAGCTACTGGTCAACCGGGTCCCGGCAGTTCGTCAGCGCCAGCGGCCATCAGACCTACGCCGTCATCGAGCTGGCCGGCGGCACCGACACCGCCCGGCAAACCAGCTATGACGCGATCAAGACCGACCTGAGCGCGCCCGGCCTGCACAGCCAGGTCGGCGGGGTGGTGCCCACTGACGAGACGATCGACCAGCAGACCACCACTAGCATCACCCGGGCGGAGGGACTGTCCTTCCCGATTCTGCTGATCCTGCTGCTGGTGATCTTCGGCGGCCTGACCGCGGCCTGCCTGCCGCTGGCCATCGGCGCGCTGGGGATCCTCGGCTCGTTCACCGCGCTGCGGCTGCTGACCATGGTCACCGGGGTGTCGGTGTTCTCCCTGAACATCACCACCATCCTGGGCCTCGGGCTGGGCATCGACTACGGGCTGTTCCTGGTCACCCGGTTCCGGGAGGAACTGCACCGGCCGGGCACAGTCGAGGACGCGGTGGCCCGCACCGTGGCCACCGCGGGGCGCACCGTCCTGGTCTCCGGCGTTACCGTCGCCATCGTCTTGTCGAGCCTCATGCTCTTCCCCGAGACGATCCTGCGGTCCATCGGCTACGGCGGGGTGGCCACCGTGCTGGTCGACATGCTCGCCGCCCTGACCGTGCTGCCTGCGCTGCTAGCCGTGCTGGGACCTAAGGTGAACTCGCTGCGGATCCGCCGCTCGGTGCAGCGCCCGCCCGCCGCCGAAGCCAGCGGCGGCTGGTACCGGCTCGCGCACAGCGTGATGCGCCGCCCCGTCCTGTACGCGATCCCGATCGTGCTGGTCCTGCTCGGCCTCGGCTCGCCGTTCCTGCACGTCGTCTGGGGCGGCGTCGACGCCACCGCGCTGCCCGCCAGCGCCGCGCCCCGCATCGTCACCGACGCGCTGAACACGGACTTCCCCGGCAACCCCACCGCCCCGATCGAGACCATCGTCCAGTTCCACGGCGCCATCGCCAGCTCGCCGGCCCGCGCCGCCGGCCTGACCGCGTACGTCAGCCGCCTCGACCACCTTCCCGGCATCACCGCCGCGCAGGTCACCGGCGTCCGCGGCGACATCGCCCGGATCGACATGACCTACGGCCCCGGCCCTTACACCCCCCAGGCCCGGGCCATCGCCGGGGCCGTCCGCGACGTGACGGCACCTCCCGGCGCCACCGCGTCTACCGGCGGGCAGACCGCAGCGCTAGCCGATGAGCTGTCCAGCCTCGGGCAGACCCTGCCGTGGATGGCCCTGACCCTCGTCCTGGCCACCTTCCTGCTGCTGTTCCTCGCGTTCGGATCACTGATCCTGCCGGTGCAGGCCATCGTGATGAACATCTTGTCGCTGTCGGCCATGTACGGCGTGGTGACCTGGATCTTCCAGGACGGCCACCTGTCCGGGCTGCTCGGCTTCACCCCGAACGGCACCATCAGCCCCGTCATCCCGATCTTGATGTTCGCGATCATGTTCGGGCTGTCCATGGACTACGAGGTATTCCTGCTCTCGCGGATCCGCGAGCGCTACGACATCACCGGCGACAACACCGCCGCGATCGCCAGCGGCCTGCAGCGCACCGGCGGCGTCATCACCAGCGCCGCGCTGCTGCTGATCATCGTGATCGGCCTGTTCTCCCTGTCCAGCATCACCTTTATCAAGCTGCTCGGCGTCGGCATGATCGTCGCCCTCATCCTCGACGCCACCCTGGTCCGGCTGCTGCTCGTGCCCGCCACGCTGCGACTGCTCGGCCAGGCCAGCTGGTGGGCACCCGCGCCGCTGCGCCGCTTCTACGCCCGGCACGGCCTGCACGAGGACGACAGCCCCGGCTCCGGCGCGGTCGCGGAACCCGCCCCCGAGCCGGCCCGCAACTAGCGCCGCACGGCCCGGCCGCGATCGGCACCCAGTCAGCTAGCAGACGACTCGCAACGCACGGAAGGAACTAGAGAGATGAACCCGAACGACGCGACCACGACAGCACGGACCGGCAACACCAGCTACCTTGGCCGTCCCGGTGGCCGCATCGGTTACGACGTAGCGGGCGCCGGGCCGCTGGTGGTGCTCGTGCCTGGCCTGGGCGACCTGCGGGCTGCCTACCGGTTCCTCGCCCCGGCCCTGCGGGCGGCGGGCTACCGGGTCGCCTGCACGGACCTGCGCGGTCATGGTGACAGCGACGCCACGTTCTCGTCCTACGGCGATGAGNNCGTCGGCAACTCCATGGCGGCCGGATCCGCGGTCCTGGCCGCGGCCCGGCGGCCCGAGCTCGTGTCCGGGCTGGTACTGGTCGGGCCGTTCGTCCGCGACGCCGCGGTGGGCGCCGGGCGGCGCGTACTCCTGCGCATCGCCATGGCCCCGCTATGGGCGGCCCTGTCCTGGAAGTCCTACCTGCCCAAGCTGTACGCGGGCCGGCGGCCTGCCGACTTCGACGAGTACCGCGACCAGGTCGTGGCGAGCTTGCGCCGACCGGGCTACGCGAGGGCGTTCTCCCTGACCACGCGCACGAGCCATGCGGCAGCACAGGCGCGGCTGGCAGACGTCACGGCACCCGTCCTGGCCGTAATGGGCCAGCAGGACCCCGACTTCCCGGATCCGGCAGGAGAGGCGGCCTGGATCGCGCAGACCATGCACGCGCAGGTCGTCATGGTCCCCGAGGCCGGGCATTATCCCCAGTCGCAGCGGCCCGACATCACCACCGCAGCCGTGCTGCGGTTCCTGGCGACGGTGCATAGCCGTGCCTAACGCCGGCCCCGCCGAAACCCCGCTGGCGGATGAGGCCCGCGGCAGGTCGGCACGCCGCCGAAGCTGCTGGCCAGCGCCGCCGCCGGCGTCACGGGCTAGGTACGCATCCGCCGACCACGTGGCGTCGAACTGGCGCCCGATGGCCCGGCGGCTGCATTCACTGGGACTCCTCGGCGGGCGTACTCGATGGCCAGCGAGCGGGCGACCAGTCCCCGTCTGGGTCCGTGGTCTGCCCCACTTCGATCAGATAACCGTCGGGATCGCGAATGTAGCAGCGGATCTCGTACTGGTGCTGTTTGGACGGCGTCAGGAATTGAGCACCCCGGGCGCTCCATTCGGCGTACACGGCCTTGATGTCTTTGACCCGGATATTGAGGAAGCTGCTGACCCGGTCCGGATCGCGTGGCGTCTCCAGGGTGACTGACGGCTTGTCGTCGGTCGGCCCTCCGCCGGTATTGATGATGATCCAGCTGTTGGAGAGCGCGACGTAGGTCAGCCCTCCGGGACCGGAGAAGGCCAACCGGCCGCCGAGTACTTCGGTGTAGAAACGCCGGGAGCGCTCGACATCGTCCGAGACGATGAAGTGGGCCAGCACTATGCCCTCCGGGGGCGGTGGGAACTCGGCCATCTGGCACCTCCACTGGTTAGGTATGCGGTCTTGCTGCCGCTTGCCTGCTGTACGCCTTCCGTCATGCCCGTGCTCCTTGGCCCTGTGGACCAGGCATCGGTCATGCCGGGAGTCGGCCGCCTGTCGGTGCTAGGGGGTAAACAGCTTCCAGTGCCCCTCGGAGACGACTTCGACGTTGCCGTCGGTCACCTTGACGGCGGTCTGGTCGTCGATCGCGTACGTCGGCGCCGGTATCTTCGCGGCCCATTGTTCTGCGATGGCCACGTCTTGGTGATCGGCGTTGTCCACGTGCGGGATGATCGCAAAATCAACCAGTCCGGCTCCCTGGGCCTTGACCAGGATCATGCGGAGTTCGCCATCGGGTGTATCGAACACGATGTCTTCCGTCGAGAGCGCTTCACCGCTGCCGCGGCGCGGAGCTCGGTAAGTCTCGGCGAAGGTGGAGGCTGCTACGACAAGAACACTGGATCGCCGCCCCAGACCAGCAGGGCGTCGGTCTCCTGGACCGCCGGGACCCAGCATTCTTCGTCGATGCTGGGCAGCACGGAGAGCTCCAGCACACCCAAAGACTTCCAGCCCAGTCCGGCGAAGGGACTGTTGGTCCTTCCGCAGATCGCCTCCCATGCGTGGCCGGCACCGCCGGGGAAGGGGTATATCGCGGTCGGGATGACGAGGGCGCNNAGTCTCACGGCGTTTCCTCGTTGCCGAGCAGCGACATCAGGTAATCCTCCAGCTTGTCGAAGCTGGACTCCTGGCCGTCGTGCTTGGTCATGTGGTCACGACCGGCCTTGTCACCGAACACCATCGTCACCGTCAGCTTGGTCACTCCGTCAGTCTCTTCCAGCGTGTCCGTCTCGACGGCCTCCGCGTCCGGCCAGCCTTCGAACAGCCATGTCTGGACGATCCGTGCCGGCGGCTCGACCTCCAGGTAGGTCCCGCGGAACGAGCACTCTTTCCCGTCCGGCGTCACGAAGACCATGTGGTAGTTCCCCCCGGCGCGCAGGTCGATCGAGCAGACCGTCATCTTGTCCTCGAAAGGGGCGAACCAGTGGCGCACGTGCTCCGGCTTCGTCAGCACGTCGAAGACGAGCTCGATCGGCGCGTCGAACTCCCGGGTGGTGACGATCTCGAGCTCGCCCGGGTATTCGATGGCTGCGGACCCGTGGCGGTTAGGTGTCACTGAAGGTCTCCTTGGCGTTGAAGCTCTTTGAGATAGGCATCCATCCGGTCCAGCCGCTCGTTCACCGCCCGCTCGTACTTGGCAAGCCAATCGCGGAACGGCTGCAAGTGCGCCGGTTCCAGCCGGTACAGCCGGCGACGCCCCTCCGCCCGGCACCTGACCAGTCCCACCTCACTCAGCACGCGGAGGTGCTTTGACACCTGAGGCTGGGACATCGACAGATCGCTCACGATCGCCCCGACTGCCTTCTCGCCTTCGATGAGCGCGTCCAGGACTTCGCGCCGGTGCATATCGGCAATGGCGTTGAAGACATCCGACGTCGTGGAAGCGCGGGCCACGAGCCGATCATATGCCCATCTCGGCATACGTCAAGCCTCGAGATCGCCGAGCTGACCCGGAAGCATTCGCAGGCAGCTCGGTCGGTCGACTCGCCCCTCCGGGCCCCGTATGGACTGCGGCCACCTAGTTGAGGGCGTGCCTGAGCTTGATGTCGGTCCGAAAACCGACGCGCTAGGATCTGTGTCCCGACGGAAACGGGAGAGGGCATGGCGCGCTGGGTGAAGGGGGAGCGAGCCGTTCAGTTTCTCGTCGACCGGAATCGTCTGGAGAGCTTTGCAGGAGGAGATCTCGCTGCGCTGGCAGAAGCTCTAATCGGGCGGGCGGTGCTGCGGGTCGAGACCACTGCTGCCGCGGCCTTGGCCGGTGGCGACGTGGATGGCGCCTATGTGGCGGCCTACGACGCATACCGGATGGCTGCGGAAGCACTCCTGGCTCGGCAGGCCCTGCGCGCTACCGGTGGCGACGGGTCGCACATGGCTGTTGAAGATGCCGTTTCAGCGCAATTCAAAGAAGATGTTCCGGCATTCGCGAAGCCGACGTTTGAGCGGCTCCGCAGGGCCCGTCATTCAGCACAATATTTTGATCCTTCCGCGCCGCCGCTCACGGCGTCCGACGCTGCGTGGGCAATCGAGAAGGCGAAGGAAGCCCTGTCGGGAGTGAAGGCGCTGCTGGCGGCGTCGCCGCCGGAGCGGTTCGGCTAGACATCTGGCAATGAAAGCCTGAGCACGGGCTGGCTTGTAATCGTGTCGTGGAAGGCACCGGATCCGGACTCCAGCCAGTCGCGGTCGCGGATGGTTGCCTGCACTGGCCTGGCCAGGCGCTGCTCGGCGGAGCTGAGGGCGGCATAGAGCTGGTCCCGGTCTGGCTCGCCGAGGACAAGGACGTCGATATCGCCGACAGGCCGCTGACCGGCCTGGCCCGCATGCCGGGCGGCCCAAGATCCGTAGATGTAGGCCGCGGTAATGCCGTCGACGTCGCGGAGGGCTTCGGCTAGGACGGCGGGGACGCCGAATGCCCTGGTCAGAACCTCGGCCAGCCCGGCGTAATACGGGCTGACGGTGTTGGCCCTGACGAGCCGCGTGTTCCCGATCTTCCGCGAACTGACCAGGCCGGCCTGCTCGGCGCGCTGGATCTCACGGTAGACCGAAGGGTGGGGGACACCGAGCCGTGACGCGATCTCGGTCAGGCTGAGTTCAAGATCTGGATCACCGAGCAGGAGCGCGAGGATCTCGCCCTGCTGCTGGGAGCGCAGGATGGGCAAGAGCGCTGGAGCGGGCCGTCTATCCACTATCAGAAGAATACTCTTCACTTCGCGGATAGTCGAAGCTTGCGTGCCTAGATCCCGCCGATGACGGCGCAACTCCTCGAGGCGACCCTCGGAGCCAGATCCGGAGCACGCCGGGCCGCCTGCGAATCCTTCTTGATGGCACTGTCGGCGAGCCTATAA
The DNA here is from genome assembly GCA_003136255.1 of Actinomycetota bacterium. Taxonomy (GTDB): domain Bacteria; phylum Actinomycetota; class Actinomycetes; order Streptosporangiales; family Streptosporangiaceae; genus Palsa-504. Next base: position 6,208 of record PLDT01000457.1, on the reverse strand, counting down.
CTATGTAACCCGATGACTCTCCGCTTGGGCTATCCGCCTGCCGGACCGGGGAGCTACGGGAGCCAACGGAGGCAGACGCCGGGCGACACAGGGCAACGCCCAGGCACGGTCGGTACAGGTAGATAGCCCGTCAGGCGACGTCCAGCGACTCCACCGGCTATTTGCGCTGGAGACTGGCTTGCCTGCCGTCTCACGGCGCTGGGCGAGCTAGTGCGGGCGCGGCGGCAGCCAGGCGGCGGACGGCGGTGTCCAGTTTGGTCTCGGTCGCCGCGCCTGAGAAGGTGAGAAGCAGATAGGGCCCGGGGGCCTCGGCGGGAAGAACGGCCGCCCGGCCATGACGATCACGCCGCTTCGCCGCGCGGCCGCGGCCACTTCGGCATCATCCAGGCTCCGCGGCAGCCGGGCCCACAGGTGGGTTCCGCCGTCCGGGAGCACGATATCGACGGCCGGGAGGTGGCGGTTGACGGCATGGAAGTCGGCGACGCCACCTTGGTCAGTGAGGTGAGATAGACGATGCGTCCCGAAGCGGCGCTCATCGCAGCGGCCGGGGTACTGTCCGGCATCGTGGGAAGCGCCGGCGGGATCACCTCGCTCATTTCCTACCCGGCCCTGCTCGCCGCGGGCATACCGGCGCTTCCCGCCAACGTGGCGAACATCGTCGCGGTCGCCGCCTGCTGGCCGGGCTCGGCACTGGCCTCACGGCCGGAACTGCAGGGCACGGCGTCCTGGCTCCGGCGCTGGGCCTGGGTAACCGCGGCGGGCGGCGCGATCGGTGCCGTGTTGCTGCTGTCCACCCCGCCGGGGGCGTTCGGCCGGATCGTCCCGTTCCTGGTAGCCGCCGGGTCGCTCGTCCTGCTTTTGCAGCCCAGGTTCTCCGCTCTGCGCGGGGACCACGCTCACACCAGCACGCCGGTCCTGTTGGCCGGCTTGCTGCCGGTATCGGCCTACAGCGGCTACTTCGGAGCCGGGTCGGGCGTGATGACCCTCAGCCTGATGCTGCTCACCGTCGACCAGCACCTCGCCCGGGCCAACGCCCTGAAGAACATGCTCATCGGAACGGCCTCGGTGACATCAGCGGTCATCTTCATCATTTTCAGTCCCGTCGACTGGGCTGCGGTACTTCCCCTGAGCATCGGGATGTTCGCCGGCAGCATGATCGGGCCACGGCTAGCCCGGCACATTCCCGCCAACGTCCTCCGCTGGCTCGTCGCGCTGCTGGGGATAGGCCTAGCAATCAAGCTGTGGATCGCTCCCGCATAATCACAACCCCAGCGGGCACCCCGATATCGGGAATGATTTTCATTATCAGATTGTTGTGCAGAGCATGAGTCACAGCACACTTCGCCCCGTCATCAAGCTGAGGTCGACCGCTGGGACTGGCTACACGTACGTGACCAGGAAGAGCCGGAGAAATGATCCTGACCGCCTCGTCGTCCGCAAGTACGACCCGGTGATCGGCCGCCACGTTGAGTTCCGGGAGGAGCGGTAATCATGAACCAGAAAATCCACCCGGACTATCATCCGGTCGTCTTCCGCGACCGTGCGGCGAACTTCGCTTTCCTTACCAGGTCGACCGCGACCAGCGAGCGAACCATCACCTGGGAGGACGGAAGCACCTATCCCGTCGTCGACGTCGAGATCTCCTCGGCGAGTCACCCGTTCTACACCGGGCAGGCGCGCGTCCTCGACAGCGCCGGGCGGGTGGAGCAGTTCCGCCGCCGGTACGGCAACAAGGCCACGGGCGCCTGACGGCCTCAGGTGGCTTGTGCCCCCCGATCACGGGCCGTCCGACTCTTTGAGCCGGGCGGCCCGTTCCCGTGTCCTCCCTCTGCGGGCCGGCGAGCGGACATCACGGGGCGACGATGGCCTGCCCGGTGGTGTCCCAGAAGTTGCCCGACCAGACGTTGCCCGTCCCGGTGGTCGAGTAGTAAGCGGCGGGACCGAACTGGCCGCTCGTGGAGTAGTAGAGCTGGCCGAACCGGTTGTTCTCGATGACGATGTTCGAGGTGGGGTTGTTCGGGCCGTCACCGCCGTAGATGGTGTAGGTCCCGCCCGCGAGGAAGTTGTTCTCGATGGTCTTGTTCGCCACCGCCGAGCCGGCGCTTCCCGCGTCGAGGTTGATCGCGTCGGTCTCCGACGCGCTGTTGAAGATCGTGTTGTTCTCGATCGTCAGCGGTGCGGTGCCCCCGTTGACGTAGATGCCGTTGGTGTGATCTCCGGCGATGTAGCCGGGGGCGTGAATGTAACTGCCTTCGATCAGCCCGGTTGATATCTGGATGCCGGTCTTGAAGAAGGAGATGTTGTCGTCCTTGACCACCGTCCCGGTGGAGTTGCCGTACACATCGTCGATTGCCGAGCCGACGCGCAGCGCGGTCGCGTTCACGCCGCTGATCGTGGAGTTCTCGATCGTGACGTTCGCGGTGTTCTCGAGGGCGACGCCGAAACTCCCGCCGCTGACGACCTGGACATTTTTGACCGTCACGTTGGAGGCGTCGACCACGAGCTCGCAGGGAATGTAAAGGCCGCTGAGTACCGTCCCGTTCGTGCTCACGAGCACCTCGCCGTCCGCGGCGACATATTTCCAGCCCGGCCCGCTGGACACCTTGGTCGGGACCGTGGCCAGGGTCGTCCCGCTGGTTACGCCGGTGTTCGTCGTGTCCGCGTAACTGCACTGGTGCGGCGTGGCCGCGCAATTGAGGCCCTCGGCGTGAGCCTGGCCCCGAGCGCCGACCCAGACCAGGACACCCACTACGGCGATCGCCGCGGCGCCGACCACGGCCGCCCCGTACATCCGCCTTCTGCGGCCGGTGAACCCGCGGCCGCTGAATTCTGGCGAGCCGGGCCCGGCAGACGAGACGGCGGCGTTTCGTTCGGTGGTCATGACATTGCCTTCCCTGATGTGCGGTACTTAGCTGCCATAACCACTGTCGCCGGTATTTCTCCCGTCCGTTAGAGGAGAATTCCCTGCTTGCAGGGAGGGCATTTCCCCCTGTCTTTCGGACCAGGGTATTTCGGCCCGGTTCTTTTGGCCCTGTTTTCCTTTCCTGCCGGGCCTTCCGGCCCGGGCCGGGATGCCTGCCGGTTACTCGGCGCCGTGGCGGGCTCGTCTTGCCTCGATGTCGAGGTGGGGCAGCCACGAGAGCCAGCCGGGCAGGTACCAGCTGCGCCAGTCGAGGAGGCTGAGGGCGCTGGGGAGAACGACGATCCGGATGAGGGTGGCGTCGAGGAGCAGCGCGATGGCGACGCCGAATCCCATCTCCTGGAACATGACGAGCTGCCCTCGGGCGAAGCCGCTGAAGACGACGATGATGATGAGGGCGGCTCCGGTGATGATCCTGGCGGTGGACCCGACGCCGGTGGCGGCCGCGTCGCGGGTGGAGCCGGTCTGGTCGTAGCGCTCCTTGATGCGGCTCATGAGGAAGACCTGGTAGTCCATGGACAAGGCGAACAGGACCGAGAACAGGAACAGGGGCACCCACGCGTCGATGGCGGTCACGTGCTGGAACCCGAACCAGCTCGCCCCGATCCCGTGCAGGAACACCAGCGTCAGGAGCCCGTAGGCGGCGCCGGCCGACAGGAGGTTGAGCAGGACCGACAAGGCGGCGACGACCAGGGACCGGAAGGCGAGCATGAGGAGCAGGAAGCTGAGGCCGAGCACGAACGCCAGCACGTAGGGGGTCGGTGCACCGACGGCGTGGAAGTAGTCGGCGGTCTCAGCGGTCTTCCCGCCGACGTAGACCTTGACCGCTGAGCCGGTGAAGGCGGCCGGGATCAGATGCTGGCGCAGGTCGGCTACGGCGGCAACGTCGCGGCTGGAGACGGCGTCGCCCTGGATGGGGACGGTCAGGGCCAGAACGCTGCCGTCGGGCGCCGCCAGGATCGGGCCGGCCCCGAACCGGGGGTCGACGGCTAGGGCCGCCTGCAGCCTGGCCAGGTCCGCGCGGTCGGCGGCACTTCCTCCGGCGGTGACGATCTCGACCGGATAGGGGTCTTGGCTGGGGAAATACTTCGCGACGGCGATGAAGCCCTGCTTGGACGGCAGGGTGTCCGGGAGGCTGGCGACGCCGCTCTGGCCGATGTGCAAACCGAGCGCCGGGACGGCAGCGAGGACCATGAGCCCGCCGGCGATCACAAGACTGACGAACGGCCGGTACATGACTTTGGCGATCACGGACCGCCACACGCGGCCCTCGGCGGTACCGGCCCGGCCCAGGCTGGAGCCGACCAGCGGGATCCGCAGCGCGTTGATGCGGTCTCCGATCAGGCTGAGCATGGCGGGAAGCAGCGTCAGCGCGGCGGCGACCGACACCACGCCGACGATCACGGCGCCCGCAGCGAGGCTGCGCAGGACGTTCGTCGGTATAAGGAACAGCCCGAGGAGAGCGATCACGAACGTCGTCCCGCTGAAGAGCACGGCCCGGCTGGCGGTTGCGCCGGTCATGGCGATGGCGGCTTCCTGGTCGAGTCCCCTGGCGCGTTCCTCCCGGAAGCGGGAGATGACGAACAGGGAGTAGTCGATCCCCAGGGCGAGGCCCATGCCGGTCATCATGTTGATGACGAAGACCGAGAGGCTGAACTCCTGGGCCACGATGGTGGCGATCCCGAGCCCCACGGTGATCGACAGCAGCGCCATGAGGAACGGCATGAGCCCGGCGACCACGGCACCGAACACGAGCATGAGCACGACGATGGAGATGGGCAGCCCGAAGTCGACCTCGCCCCTGCGGAGGTCGCTCGAGGACAGCGTGCTGAAGTCGTTGCCGATGGTGTGGTCCCCGGTCACNNGGCCGATACCAGCGAACTACCGGGGCCAAGATCGGCCCGGACGTCGCTGATGCCGCGGTCCGCGCGCAGCCCGGCGGCCAGGCCGGCGACGACCGCCCGGAAGGCGTCGCTGCTCGCGGTGGCGGTCCTCGAGCTGACCACGATGACGTCGGTCGGCTGCCGGCCGGCCTCACCCCCGGTCACCTGGCCGTAGAGGGCCTCGGCTCGGCTGGACGGGGTGGCGCCGACGACCTGGGAGGTGGTCGTCAGGCCGTGAAGACAGGTGGCGGCCAGGCCGAGGGACGCCAGGACGAGCAGCCCCCAGGCGACCAGCGTCCGGCGTGGCCGCCGGGCGCTGGCGGCGGCGAGGCGTCCGGTCACGCCGGGGGAGGGCACCCGGCGGGGCGGGGTGCCAGCCGCGCTGGGCACGGTGGAAGCGCGGGGGGCAGCGGGAATCGTCATGACGTCTCCCTACGGATCTGCTGCACGTTTCTCATCTCCTCGACCGGTCACCCATCCCTGTGGGGGCCGATGGCGGGCAGCCTGGCCGTGCAGGCCCGGCTCTCGGGGAAACGGTAGGAATTCCAGTCGCCGCGGGGCGTCACCCGAAGGTGGCTGCCGGGTGGAATATCGCTGCGCGGCGGGCCCTCACACCAAGGTGCTACCGGGCCGGGCGGGGTGCAGGGTCAGGGGATCAGGCCGAGCTGCCGGGCCCGCGCGGCGGCCTCGGTGCGGTTGGCGGCGCCGAGCTTGCCCAGGACGTGCGTCACGTGCTTTTTGACCGTGTCGAGCGCCACAAACAGTTCCCGGGCGATCCGCTGGTTTGAGCTGCCCGCGGCGAGCAGCCGCAGCACCTCCAGTTCGCGGCCGGTCAGCGGCTCGGCCATGCCCGGCGGCGCGGCGGCGGCCCGGCGGCGGGGCGGCACGGCGTCCGCCTCACCACAGGCCCGCAAGAGCGCGGCCAGGTAGCTGGCGTGGATGCCACCGGCTGCGGCTCGCTGATCTCGCTGATCTCGCTGATCTCGC
>PLDT01000457.1:0-355 GCA_003136255.1 Actinomycetota bacterium | reverse complement strand
CTCGATGACGCTGCCGGTCCGGCTCTGGGCGGCCGCCGCCGCGAGCATTCTTTCCAAGAGCGCGAGCGCCTGAGCCGGGAGGCCTTGAGCGAGCAGCACGCGGGCCAGTACTAGATACTCCCGCTCGCGAGGGTAGCCGGGTTCGTCGCCCGGGCCGAGGCCGCGTTCTGTTGTCCAGCGGACGGCCTCGGCGACGTCGCCCTGGGCCAGCAGCAGCCGCGCCCGTTGCGCGGGGACGGGGTTGATCAGGTCGGTCACGCCCGGGCCCAGTGCGGCCCGCCCGGCCTCGGCCATCGCCTGCAGTGCCCCGTCCGGGTCCCCCTGAGCCTGCTGGATCCACGCCAGGGTCACCAGG
>PLDT01000279.1:0-11268 GCA_003136255.1 Actinomycetota bacterium | reverse complement strand
GCCCGCCGCGTTCCCGGGTCTTCACAGCCCGGGTGCCCCTAGCAGGCTGGGCAGGGCACTGCGGGAACGGATGCCGATCTTGTCGAAGACGTGTCCCAGGTGGAATTCAACCGCCTTGACGGTGACGTAGAGCTCGGCTGCCACTTCCCGGTTCGACCGCCCGGTGCAGACCAGTCGGGCCACGGCTAGCTCGGATGGCGTGAGGTTCCAGCTGGCAGGTTGCTGCTCGGGCTGTATCTCGGCCCCGCAGGCCTGAAGCTCACGCTCGCAGGCCGCCACATAAGGCTGGGCCCTGAGCGCGACCAGGCGGTCGCGTGCCTGCCGGAGGTGCACGGCGGCGCCCTGACGATCGCCGGCGCGGCGGAGGCGGCGGCCGTCATCGCGTTCGAGCAAGGCGAGCTGGAAGGGCAAGGGTAGTCCCTGGGCCAGCTGCCAGGCGGAGGCGAAGGATTCCCCGGCACTGGTCAGGTCGCCCCTGGCGACGGCCAGGTTGCCGCGCAAGCGGGCCGCTGTCATGCTGGCCGAGGCCAGGCCGAAGGCGGGGATGGCGGCGATGAGTTCCTGCAGCGCCGCCTCGGCGTCATCCAGCCGGCCCAGGCCGATCAGGGCATCGACCTCAGCCGGACGCCAGTCTGCCCAGCCCGGCAGGCCGAAGACCTCATCCCGGCCGAGTGCCCGCACAGCTGACGCGGCCGACAGCACTCCCTGCAGGTCACCCCGGGCCAGGGCCAGCTCGGCGCCGGCCCAGGCCGCGTGGGTGACCGCCATCCCCGCCCCGGAAGCCGCAGCCCGCGACGCCTCGACGTGGGCGGCTGCCACCTGCCAGTCGCCCCGGGCGGCAGGGACCATGGCGGCATGGGCGTGCGCGAAGGCAAGCGCCCATGCCCGGTCGTTGTCATGGGCCAGGGAGACGGCCAGCTCGGAGTGGATGAGGGCGTCGTCCCAGGCGCCGAGGCAGTACTCGGTAGCGGAGAGGAAGGTCAGGCACTGGCCGGGGTACCGCAGGCTCACCCCGGCCCGCAGCCGGGCTAGGCTCACTGACAGGTCAGCCATGGCCCCGACCGGGTCATCGGTGATCGCTCGGCACCTCCCCCGGGTGACCAGGGCGCCGGTGTACTCCAGCGGTACGTCGGCGGCCACGGCGGGCAGCGCGTCGAGCCGGGCCAGTCCTTCGGGACCGCGCCCGGCGAGGGTTAGAGTCAGGGCTACCGGCATCAGGGCCTGAAGGCGGGCGGTCAGATCCTCACCGCTGGCTTCGACGGCCCGCTCACCCCAGGTGACGGCCTCCTCCAGCCGTCCGACGGTGGAGAGGTAGGCGGACAGGGAGGTGGCCGCGGCCGCTCCCAGCATCGGCTCGGTGTCGGGGTTGTGGGCCCGCCAGGCCTCGAGCAGGTGGACCTCGGTCACCACTCCCCGTCCGCAGAGCAGGTCGAGGTGGCCGAGCAAGGCGCTGCGCCGGGCGCTGGGACCAAACTGGGCGACCGCAGGCCACAGGGCCAGCGCCCCGCGCACGTCGGCGCTGCCCAGCAGTTCAGCCATCGCATCGAGGAGCAGCCGCTCCTGGTCGGCGCGAGCCGTGCTGGCCGCCGATGCCTGGGCCAGCCACGCCGCCGCCTGGCTCGCCAAGCCTTCCCGCGCCGCCTCCCGCGCCGCCTTTTCCAGGTCGCCAGCCAGGCCGTCATCGGGCCCGACGGCAGCGGCCACCCGGTGAGTGAGTGCGGCGGCGGCGGGGACCAGGGTGGCCGCGACCCCGTGCAGCCGGTGCCGCTCGGCCGGGCCAAGACTGTCTCTGACCGCGGCATGCGCCAACGGATGAGCGAAAGCGATGTCAGGGGCTGAGGCGGCCCGCTCCTCGGTGACCAGGCCGGTGGCGACTGCCTCATCCAGGGCGGTGAGCGGGTCGGCCAGTCCGGCCAGTGTGGCGGCGACGGCCAGCGGGCAACGGCGGCCCAGGACGGCAGCAGCCGTGACCAGAGCCTGGGCCGGCCCGGACAGGGCTCTCAGCCGCGCGAGGACCACCGCGGCCAGTGCGCGGGGCGCTGGCAGATCGCCGCCGACCCGCGCCAAGCCACCCGGGCCCAGCTCTTCGAGCAAGGCCCGGCAGTGCAGCGAGTTGCCGCCAGTGTGGTCAAGGAGCTGGGTCACCGCCTGGCCGGATAGGTCACCGACGCCGAGTGCCCGGGCCATGGCCACCAGCTCCTGGGCCTCCAAGCCGTCTAGGCGCAGGCGGGTGGCCCGGTCATCTCCCTCGGCGAAGCGGCTCCATGCCCCGCCTAGGCGGGGCAGCTCATCCGGGCGGGCCGATACCAGCCCCAGCACCCGGTCGGCCTGCATCCGCCGCAAGGCGAACAACAGGGCCTGAGCCGAGGGCTGATCGCTCCAGTGCAGGTCATCGACCACGACGACGACGACCCTGTCGCCGCCTTGCAGGTCGCTGAGGACCTCCACCAGCTGCGCGCCGACGGCCAGCGGGTCAGCCTCTTTCCGCCGAGCCATATCGGCTCGCGCAGATCCTTTGACCAGCGCCCGCCCGGCGGCCGCCAGGAGCTGGTCGACCACTCCCCAGGCCAGGAGCATCTCCGCCTCGTCGCCGGCCGCCCGCAGCAGGCAAACGTCCCGCTGCTCGGAGACGAAGCGCGAGATCAGGCTCGACTTTCCGATCCCCGCCTCACCCTCGACCAGCACGACCCGAGGCCAGCCGCCCCGCACGGCCTGCATCTCGGCGTCGAGAACTGCCAGCTCGCCCGTCCGGCCGACGAAATGGTCCACTTCAGCAGTGTGGACACCCTGAGCGCTTGACGCAAACGCCTGCGCGGCCCCTGCTCAGCAGGTGCCCTACCCGCACATGTCGGCTGCTACGACGATGCAGGCAAGCGAGACGATCTTCACCAACAAACAAAGGCGATGGGTGGCGGCCGGGGTTCGGCGGTGAATAATACGCCCAGGTGGTACTGTATCTTGTACCACTATCGAAGGGCTGGCTGTCATGTCGATCACCGCGAGCGAGGCGCGCAAAGGGCTCTTCCCGCTGATCAAGAAGGTCAACGAGGACCATGACGCCATCGAGATCGTCTCCAAGCACGGCAATGCTGTCCTCGTCTCAGCCGAGGACTACGCCGCTTTGCGCGAGGGCGCGTACCTGCTGCGTTCGCCGGCCAACGCCCGTCGGCTGCTCAAGGCCTACGACAACGCCCTGAACGGCCTCCACGTGGCCGAGCATGCCCTGATCGACCCCGATGCGGCAGACGCCCGGTAGCGCAGTGAGACTTGTATTCGAGGACCAGGGCTGGGAGGACTACACGTCCTGGCTCAAGACCGACCGCAAAATGCTCGCCCGGATCAACAAGCTGGTCGAGGACGTCAGGCGGGATCCGTTCACCGGCATCGGCAAGCCCGAACCACTCAAGTACCACTTGCCGGGAGCCTGGTCACGGCGGATCGACGACGAGCACCGCCTCGTCTACATCGTCACGGAAACAGAGATCATCATTCTCGCAGCTCGCTACCACTACTGACCTCGGCCCGTTCGGCGGCGGCGGTGATGTTCCGGAGCATGCCGCCGAACACGACGCCGTGAAACGGCGAAATGGACCGCCAGTAGGCATGGCCTGCGAGCCCGCGCGGCTGGAAGATCGCCCGCTGGCGGTAGGTGGTCAGCCCGTCCAGATCCTGGCCCGCCGACAACTCCAGCCACGCCCGGCCCGGCAGCTTCATCTCCGCGCGCAGCCGCAGCAGGGCGCCCGGCTGGATCGCCTCCACCCGCCAGAAATCCAGGGCGTCACCCACGAGCAGATGCCGGGGGTCGCGGCGGCCGCGGCGCAGTCCGACCCCGCCGGCTAGCCGGTCGAGCAGCCCGCGGACGGCCCAGGCGGCCGGGAAGGAGTACCACCCGGTCTGGCCGCCGATGCCCTCGATCACCCGCCACAGCGCCGCGGGCGAGGCGTGCACGACGCTGTGCCGATCGTCGAGGTACAGGGATCCGCCGGCCCATGACGGGTCGGTCGGCAGCGGGTCGCTGGGCGCGCCGGGCGTCGCGGCCGACGACCAGCGGGTGGAGACGACGCCTTCCCGGGTGTACCGCAGGGCCAGGGCGATGGCCTGATCAAGGGTCAGCAGCCCCCCGGGCGGGTCCGGGATGTACCCGGTGATGTCGTGCTCGGAGCAGACGACCTCGTTCCGCAGGGACTCCACCAGCGGCCTGGCCAGGCTGGCGGGCACCGGCGTCACCAGCCCGACCCACAGTGACGACAGCCGCGGCGTCAGCAGCGGCACCTTCACGATGGTCCGCGGCGTGAGCCCGGCCACCCGGGCGTACCGGCGCATCATCTCCGCGTAGGTGAGCACGTCGGGGCCGCCGATGTCGAAGCTGCGGCTGACCTCAGCCGGCAGCGTGGCACTGCCGACTAGGTAGCGCAGCACGTCACGGACGGCGATCGGCTGGATGCGGGTGTCCACCCATTTGGGGGTGACCATGGCCGGCAGGCGCTCCGTGAGGTAGCGGAGCATCTCGAACGACGCTGATCCGCTGCCGATAATCACCGCGGCCTGCAGCGCGGCGGTCGGCACGCCGCTGGCCAGCAGGATCTCACCGACCTCCGCACGGGAGCGCAGGTGCGGAGACAGCGTCCCGGCCTGCCCGGAGATGATGCCGCCCAGATAGACGATGCGCTGCACTCCGGCGGCTTCCGCGGTCGTGGCGAAGGTCTGCGCCGCGGTGCGGTCGCGCCGTTCGAACGACGCGACCGTGCCGAGGGAGTGGATGAGGTAGTAGGCCACGTCCACGCCCTGCAGGGCGCGCCGCACCGCGCTGTGATCCGTCGCGTCGGCGACCGTGATCTCGACATCGCCAGACCACGGGCGGTCGCTGAGCTTCGCCGGATCGCGTGCCATGCACCTGACCGTGTATCCCGCGCTCAGCAGTTCCGGGACGAGCCGCCCCCCGATGTACCCCGAGGCGCCAGTAACCAGGCAGTGAAGGGATGGTGACATAGCGTTAATTGTTACACAGGCCCGCCGTAGTGATCTTGATCCGCGGGTATTGATGATTCAATTACTCATCAGTAGGTGTTCATGGCTGACTGCTTGCTGACGACGCGGATGCCTGGTCAGGAAGCGGCAGCAGGTGGGATTAACGGCGATTCGGAGAAGAAGTAGATGCTCAGGCAGTTGACCCAGACCATGTTCGCCGCGACCGCGCTCAGTGCGCGTGTCATGGCCAAGTCCATACCAATGCCGGCGGACATGGCGCTGTGGGCCTACGAGACCACCAACCGTAAGCCCCCGAAGTGGGCCAGCCGCAACGAGGTCGTGCTCGCCGCGCCGTTCGCGCTGCTACGTGACTTCAGCGTCGGTGACGATGACGTCGTTCCCACGCTGGTGTTCCCGCCGCTCGCCGGGCACGCCTCGTGCATCGTCGACAAGAAGGGCCAGAGCCAGGTCCAGCTCTGCATCACGATGGGCCTGACCAAGCTCTTCTCGTTCGACTGGCTGAGCGCCACCAACGCCACCAAGGACACCACCGAGGCTGACCGCCTCGACTTCATCACCCGCGCGGTAGATCTCATCGCCGGGCCCGAGGGCAAGGTCAATATCGTCGGCGACTGCCAGGGAGGCTGGGAAGCCGCGCTGTGGGCGGCCATGTACCCCGAGCGCGTCAACACGCTGATCGTGGCCGGCGCGCCGATCGACACCAGCGCCGGGGAGGGCCTGACCAAGAAGCTCATGCCCATCGTGGTCCCGGGCGGCAACATGGCGCTGTACAAGGCCATGGTCACGGCCTACGGCGGCATCTGGCCCGGCATCAACAGCATCACCGGGTTCATGGCGATGCACCCGGTCACTCACCTGGCCGAGCACCTCAAGGTCCGCAGGCACGTGCACGACCGCGAGTACCTCGACCACTTCAGTGACTTCTACGACTGGTACTTCTACCCGATCGATCTGTCCGGCAAGCTGTACCTGTGGGCCGTGGAGCACCTCTTCGTCAAGAACGAGCTGTTCAAGGACGAGCTGGAGGTCGCGGGCAAGAGGGTGAGCCTGCGCAGCATTACCTGCCCGGTGTTCCTGCTCGGCGGCGAAGGGGACGACATCACGCCGTGGCAGCAGGTCCACAACATGCGGTACGCGGTCGGCTCTTCGCTGGTCCGCTGGTACCTCGCACCGGGCGGGCACATTGGCCTGTTCATCGGCCGCCAGTCCCAGGCTGAATACTGGACCCCGATTCTGGCTGAGGTCCGTGAGCTCTCACGACCAGGAGTAACACAAACGCAATCACCGGCGACCCGGCCACTGTGCACCGCCACGTAGCCATCGCCAGCTAACATCGGCCCCAAGCAGGCAGTTGGCGGCCGGCGTCTACCGCGGAGGCCTCAGGTGACCCACAACGGCCAGGGCGCTCCGGCTGGAGCAGCCGCGATCGTGACCGCACTGGCCGACGCGGGGACCAAAGTGATGTTCGGCCTGCCCGGCGGCGGGCCGAACCTGGACGTGGTCGGCGCCGCCGCGCTGGCTGGCCTGCGCTTCGTGCTCGCGCACACCGAGACCGCGGCCGTGATCATGGCCGCCACCTACGCCGACCTCACCGGGCGGCCCGGGGCGGCGGTCGTAACCCGGGGCCCCGGGCTCGCCAGCGCGGTCAACGGCATCGCGCACGCGGCCCTGGACCGGCTCCCGGTCGTGGTCATCGCCGACACGGTGCGGCGGGCCGATGCGGCCCGGATCAGTCACCAGCGACTGGATCAGGCGGCCCTCGGCGCCGTGGTCGCCAAGGCGGTCGTCACGATTGGCCGGGACCGAACCAGCGAGGCCGCGGCCGCGGCCGTCCGGCTGGCTCTCACCCCGCCGCCCGGCCCGGTGGTGGCCCTGATGGATGACAGCGCCATCTCAGACCCCGGCATCTCAGTCCCCGCCATCTCAGACCCCGCGATCTCAGACCCTGGCGGCGCGCCCGACTCGGAGCACTCGGCCGCGCCGTCCAGTACCGACGACGCCCCGCGTGACGTGGCCGTCCTCGCGCAGGCGCTGTGCAGGTCTCGTCGGCCGGTGATCATGCTCGGCACGGGGGCGATCGCGCATACGGCCGCGATCCGGTCGGCGCTGGCTGGCCGCGGTATCCCGGCCTTGCATACCTACCGTGCGCGCGGCATCGTGCCCGACTCCACCGCGGAGGCCGCCGGCCTGGTCACCGGCGGCACGATGGAGTGGCCGCTGCTGGCCGCGGCCGACCTGATCGTGGCGCTGGGGGTCGACGAGGCCGAGATGATCCCCGCGGCCTGGGATTATCCGGCCCCGGTGCTGCTCGTGGCCCGATACCCGGGACCCGCCTACTTTCCCGGTGCCACGGCCCTGGACATCCCGCTGTCCGGGGCCATCGGCGTGCTGGCCAACCACCACGGCGAGCATGACTGGCCGCCGGGTGCTGGCCAGCTGGCCAGGACGCAGTCCGCGCTCCGGTTGTCCGAGACGGCTGCGGCGCGGCCCGGTTTTCTGTCCCCCGTGCAGGTGGTCAGGGTCGCATCCTCGCAGGTGCCGCGGGAGACGGTCGTCGCCGTGGACGCCGGTGCGCACATGCTCGCGGTCATGCCGTTGTGGGAGGTCGCCGAGCCACGTCGGCTGCTGATCTCGAGCGGCCTGGCCACGATGGGGTTCGCGCTTCCCGCGGCCATCGCCGCGGCGTTGTGCGCCCCCGCCCGGCTGGTCGTCGCGTTCACCGGAGACGGTGGTCTGGGCATGACGCTGGCCGAGATCGAGACCGCCGCGCGGCTGAGGCTGCGCATCGCGGTCGTGGTGTTCAACGACGGCGCCCTCAGCCTGATCAAGATCAAGCAGCACCCGGCCGGCCAGGGTGGGGCCGAGGCGGTCGACTTCGGGCCGGTTTCGTACGCCGGTGCGGCGCAGGCGCTGGGCGCGGCGGCCGAGGCGGTCAGCACCGAGCAAGAGCTCGCCGCTGCGCTTTCCGCCGCGTCCGGCCGGGACGGTCCCACGGTCATCGACGTCCAGCTAGACCCGGCGGGCTATCCCGCGATCATGGAACTAAGCCGTGGCGAAGCCGGCCGCCGGCCGGTGCCCGCGCAACAACTGTAAGGAGCATCCAGTGTCGATTACCGTGGCGAAATTCAAGGATGTCGCCGAGGGCACCCAGCCCGGCCAGTTCACGATCGGCGACCATGAGGCCGTGTCGAGCCTGACCGATCTGGACCCCAGCTTCAAACGGCTGCTCGACGAGCCGGTGACCGCCGTCGTCGCCGTCATGGGGCGCGATGATCACCCCAACCTGACGCCCGTCTGGTTCGACTACGAGGGCGATACCGTGCTCCTCAACCTGGCCACGCACCGCAAGAAGGTCGACTGGCTGCGCAAGGCGCCGTACGCCACGTTCCTGCTGATGAACCCGGCGAATCCCTACCACTGGATCAGCATCAAGACCGTGCTGAAGCGAGAGATCTCCGAGGACGACCCGGCCGAGGGTCAGCGCGTCACCGATCAGCTCGACCGGATCTGGGTCAAGTACACGGGCAACGAGCCCCCGTACGCCCTGCGTGATCCGTCCATCAACGAACGCCGGGTGCTGTTCGAGATGGAGGTCGTCAAGGTCGCCACGTTCGGCCGTCCGTAGCTCTGCCCGAGATGCCGGCCGTCAGCGTCGTCGGCGGGTCGATCGGCGGCCTGACGGCGGCGCTGCTGCTCCGCGACGCGGGCTGTGACGTCTGCGTCTTCGAGCGCTCGCCGGCCGCGCTGGCCGCGCGCGGCGCGGGACTCGCCGTGCTGGACAGCACGCTGAAGTACCTCGTGGAACGCGGCGGCCTGCGCGCCGAGGACGTCTGCTCGAGCACCAACTGGATCCGCTTCCTGGACCGCGACGGCAGCGTCCAGCACGAGCAGCCGCACCGCTACCGGTTCTCGTCCTGGAACACCATGTACCGGTCCCTGCTCGGCATCTTCGGCGCCGGCCGGTACCAGCTGGGCGCCGAAGTCACCGACTTCGGTCAGCAGGCCGATCGCGTGTCCGTGACGCTCGCGACCGGCCAGCGGGCCGAAGCGGACCTGCTCATCTGCGCGGACGGCGTCGGTTCCCTCGCCCGCGCCCGGCTTCAGCCGGCCGCCCAGCGTTCCTATTCGGGCTATGTGGCCTGGCGCGGCACCCTGCCCGAGAGCGAGGTCTCCTCGGCCACGTACGCGCTGCTCAGCGACGCCCTCACCTACCAGGTGCTGCCCGGCAGCCACATCCTCGTCTACCCCATCCCCGGCCTGGACGGCTCCGTGCGGCGCGGGGAACGCCTGATCAACATGGTCTGGTACGTCAACGTGGCCGCGGGCGCCCCGCTCGATGAGCTCATGACCGGCCGCGACGGCGTGCTGCGACCAGTCTCGCTGCCGCCTGGCGCGGCCACCGAGCGGGCGCTGTCGGACCTGCGGCAGGCCGCCGTGAGTCGGCTGGCACCCCCGCTAGCCGAGGTCGTGACCCACGTGGCGGAGCCGTTCGTCCAGGTCATTTACGACATCGAAGTATCCCGGATGGCGTTCGGGCGCATCTGCCTGATCGGTGACGCAGCCTTCGCCGTACGCCCGCACGCGGCCGCCGGGACGGCGAAGGCGGCCGCCGACGGCTGGGCCCTGGCCGAGGAGCTCACCGCCGCGGGCGGGAACGTCCCGGCCGCCCTCGCGGCCTGGGAGCGACGCCAACTCGCCCTCGGTCATGACCTGCTCGCCCGCTGCCGCGCCATCGGCGACAGCTCCCAGTTCCTCGGCACGTTCCGCCCCGGTGACCCGCGCCTCATCTTCGGCCTCTACGGTCCTGGTAACTAGTGCCGGGAGGCGGAACGGTACGCCGGTCTGCCGGAATCAAGCGATGCAGGACTTTGCGTCTGCCGTCTCCCCGGTCACGCACCGGGGAGCGTGAGGACGAACCCGGNNACCGGCGGAGAGCATCATCAACGGCCGGGGCGCCGGCGAGGGCGTCCGCCAGTGAGGTGGCATTGGCCACCGCCTTGAGCACGCCGCTAGAGGTGAACGGGGGGAACACCATGGGATTGGCTCAGCACTCTCAGCGAGGTGAGTGACCAAAGGCTGAGCGCGGCCTGGCGGCCGGCACCGCGGGCATGGCCTGCGGGCGGCGATGATTCTGCGGCGCTCCCGCAGTCGGTATTGCACGCACTGAGGAGATCGCCGTTGCGGCGGATCTCTGCGAGGATGCTCGCGGCCGGATGGCCGCGGAACCGGGCGCGAGGAGAGCAGATGACGGAGCCGACCCCGGACAGAGAGCGGGAGGCGCTCGTTGAATGGCTGGACGGCCAGCGCCGTCACGTGCTCGGTGTCCTGAAGGGCCTGTCGGAGGAGAGCCTCCGGCAGCCGGTGCTGCCGTCTGGCTGGTCGTGCCTGGCCCTGGTGCGGCACCTCGCCGTCGACGACGAGCGGTTCTGGTTCCGCGCAGTCGCGGCGGGCGAGGCACTGGACCTCAACGACGACACGGGCTGGCAGCTGTCGCCGGACGAGCCGGCCGAGGCCGTGCTCGACCTGTACCGGCGCGAGAGCGCGGCCTCCGACGCGGTCCTGGCCGGGCTCAGCCTGGACGCGCCGCCGGCCAGATGGCCGGACTACTTCAGCGGCTGGCGGTTCCGCGACGTACGGGAGATCATCCTGCACGTCATCACCGAGACCGCGGTCCACGCCGGGCACCTCGACGCGGCACGCGAACTGCTCGACGGCCGCACCTGGCTGGGCCCGCAGGACACCCGGATCCCGCGCGGCTGAGCGGGCCGCGCCCGGTACCACACAGCACAGAAGGAAGGCGGCGCCATGGCGGACTGGAAAAGGGAGATCGGTGCGATAACGCTCTACGTCCCCGATCTCGCCGAGGCACGGAAGTTCTACGCAGACGCGTTCGGCCTGGACGCCCAGCCGGCGGACGACGACACGGCGATGCTCCGGTTCGAGGGCATCTTCCTGTTCCTGCACCGGTCCTCGGCGGCGGCACAGCCGCTGCCGGAGGTCCTGGAGGAGGCCGGGAAGGGCGTGGGGCAGTTCGCGATCATCGTCAATGACGTGGACGCGGTGTGCACCCAGATCGCCGGGCGTGGCGTGCAGCTGCTTACCGGCCCTGCCGACCGGGACTGGGGCATGCGGACGGCGACCTTCGCCGATCCGGGCGGCCACATCTGGGAGATCGCCCAGGAGCTTCCCGCCGCGGACGGCTGACCTGCCACGCGCGAGGTTGGAGCGCCGAAAGGGACGAGCCACGTCGGTCTTCCAGGTGAAGGTGACTGCTGAGGA
>PLDT01000341.1:0-15327 GCA_003136255.1 Actinomycetota bacterium | reverse complement strand
ATGATGATCGTGGCGTGCTCGATGGTGGTGCGCAGCGCGCCGAGCGGGGCGGTGTTGTGCACCGCGTCGGTCAGCGCGTCGTTGATCTTCGGCGCCTCGTTGCCGATCGACCGGGCCAGTAGCAAGATCGGCACGACCAGGGCCACCACGACCAGCACGATGACGATGCCGATGGTGTAGCCCACCACCCAGCCGGTGGTGCTGTACCCCGCGGCGAGGACATGCGCATCCATAGCTGGCTCCTAGACCGTTTCGCAGAAGTCGCGGACCGGCTTGAGGCTGGCGTTAACCGCGGTCAGCCGCTCCGGCACCGTGCTGGTGAGCTGCGCGACGGCCTGGACTCCACCGGTGGTGGCCACGAGCGTCGCGCGGATCGCCCGCAGATGGAAGATGACCCGTAGCAGGCCCACCGCGGTGATGGCGATGATCAGCGCGGCGACGATCAGTGTGAACCAGGCGGCAGCTGGCATAGCCGTACTCCCTTCCTCAGCCGAGTAGCTTGGCGACGGAGCCCGCGTACCTGACCGCGCCGACGGAGACTTCCTTGACCGTCTCGTCGGTGACGGCCAGCGCCTCGGGCAGGCCGTTCAGCTCGCCGATGAGGGCGACGCCGCCGGCCAGGATGTTGTCGGTCGCGCCCCGGATCCGCTCGACCGCCGCGAGGACGCGGTTGAGCAAGTAGATGACGACGGGCAATATCGCCACCAGCAAGATGGCGTTGCCGATCCACCACAGGACCATGATTCGTGCTCCTCAGCTCGCGGCCTGGTAGGGGACAAAGAACCGGCGGAAGACGCGGGTCAGGGCCATCAGCGCGGCCCGCAGGCCCAGGGTGAAGCCCTTGGCCGGGCTCGCGGCGGCCGCCGCGATCTGCTCGGCGGACTCGCCGCGCTCGATCCGCTCGATCCGGTCCGCCATGTTCGCCGAGAAGTCGCGCATCAGCACGGCGGTGACGTCGGCGATCATGCCCCGGCCGTACTGCGCCGCCGCTCCGGAGAGCTGCAGGTCCTGGGCGACGCCGATCTTGGTGCCGCGGCCCGCGCGCGTCAGCGTCGCGGTCACGACCATGCTGGCCTGGCCCCGCCCCTTCTCGTCAGCACCGCTGGCGTGCACGACCACGCGCTTGGCCGCCTCGTTGCGCTCGGTAATGTCGGCGGTGCCGACGAACTGCAAGCGGACCGGCCCCATCCGGACCGCGACCTTACCCTTGTACTTCTCCTCACCAAGGTCCTCGGTCAGCTCCGCGCCCGGCAGGCACGCGGCCACTTGGGGGATGTTCTCGAAGAACTGCCAGACCTTCTCGACCGGCTCAGCGACCTCGAACTCGTTCTTGATCAGCATCGGGTCTCTTTCTTGACGTAGGCGTCAGGGTCCTTCTCGAACGCCTGGCGGCAGCCGGAGCAGCAGAAGTAGTAATCGGCACCCTCGTACCGCACCGGGCGCCCCGACGGTTCCGCGGTCACGGTCATCCCGCAGACCGGGTCAATGGCCGGCGCTGGCCGTGCCGCCTGCTGCGTTCCCTCCTGCTTCGCGGACCCGGCCGCGCGCGTGCCGGCCCTGGGCCCCGCCAGCGCGCCGGAGGCCCGCAGCTGGACCAGTTCGGCCAGGATGGCCACGGCGATCTCCTGGTGCGTCGTGCTGCCCAGGTCCAGCCCGGCGGGCACCCGGACCCGGTCGAGCTGATCCTTCGGCACTCCCCGGTCGGCCAGGTAACCGAGCACGGTGGCCCCGCGCTTGCGCGATCCGACCAGGCCCAGGTAGGCGGGGCTGGCGGCCACCGCGCGCTCGAGCACGTCCTCGTCGTCATGGCCCTGGGTGGCCACGATGATCATGGAGCGCTCGTCCGCGTGTCCCGTCGTGAAATCCGGCCCGTGGATGAGATCTGTCCGCCAGCCCAGGGTTCCGGCCAGGCCGGCCAGGGTGCGGGCCATCGGGGATTCGCCGACGATCACCAGGTGCGGCACCGGCAGCACCGGCTCGATGTAGACCTCGAGCGCTCCCTCGCTCTGGCAGGAGATCGGGATCACGGTCATGCCGTCCGGTACCGCCGCGCCGAACTGTTCCGGGGTGCCAAGCAGCAGCAGCCTGGCCGTTCCCTCCGCCATTACCCGCTGTGCCTCGCGGATCACCACCGGCTCGGCGCAGGCGCCGCCGATCCAGCCGTGCAGTTCGCCCTGGCCGGTGATGATCGCGCGCGAGCCTGACTGGCTCGACGACGGGCCCTGGCGCCAGACCACGGTCGCGAGGGCGAAAGCCTCCCCGCGGCGGGTCAGCTCGCCCATCTCCTCCAGGACGCCCAAGCCTTCCATGTCAGTCGTCCGACCGCACCGGCGGACCGCCGTAAACGTCGCGGCGATGGGTGATCGCCTCCCACACCCGGTCCGGGAGCAGCGGCATGTCGATGTTGCGGACGCCCATGCCCGACAACGCGTCGATGACCGCGTTGACGAAGGCCGCCGGGCCGCCGACGGCCGCGCATTCGCCAATACCCTTGGCGCCGATCGGGTGGTGCGGGCACGGGGTGACGACCTCGCTGTGCAGCTCGAAGCCGGGCGTCTCCCAGGCGGTGGGCAGCAGGTAGTCCATGTAGTTCGAGCCGACGCAGTTGCCCTCGGCGTCGAACGTGATGAACTGCATGCTCGCCATCGCGTAGGCCTCGGTCAGGCCGCCCATGATCTGGCCCTCGACGATCATCGGGTTGATCCGCACCCCGCAGTCGTCCACCGCGACTACCTTCAGCACGTCCCAGACGCCCGTTTCCGGGTCCACCTCGACGGTCGCGATGTACACCGCGAACGGCCAGGTCAGGTTCGGCGGGTCGTAGTACGCGGTGTTCTCCAGGCCGGGCTCCATGCCGTCCGGCATGTTGCTGTACGCGGCCATCGCGCACTCCTGGATGGTCACCCCGCGATCGGGAGCGCTGCGGATGTAGAACCGGCCGAGTTCCCACTCGACGTCCTCCTCGGACACCTCGAGCAGGTGCGCCGCGAGCTTGCGGGCCTTGGCCCGGATCTTCCGGGACACCATCGCGACCGCGGCCCCCGCCACCGGCGTGCTCCGGGAGGCGTAGGTGCCCATGCCGAACGGCGCGGTATCGGTGTCACCCTCCTCGACGACGATGTCCTCGGCCGGGATGCCGAGCTCGTGGGCGACAATCTGGGCCCAGGTCGTCTCGTGCCCCTGCCCCTGGGTTTTCGCGCCGGTGCGGACGATGGCCTTGCCGGTCATGTGCACCTTGAGGTCGGCCGAGTCGAACATCTTGATGCCGAGGATGTCGTACTCGCGGCTGTTGCCCGCGCCGAGCGGCTCGGTCATCGTGGAGATCCCGAGGCCCAGCAGCCTGCCCCGCTTCCTGGCCTCTGCCTGCTGGCGCCGGAAATCTTCGTAGCCGATGGCCTTCAGCCCGACCTCGAGGCACTTGCCGTACTGCCCCGAATCGGTCAGGAAACCGAACGGGGTCCGGTGCGGGAACTGATCGTCCTGCACGAAGTTCATCCGCCGGAACTCAGCCTGGTCCATGCCCAGGTCGTCCGCCGCGGCCTGCATCATCCGTTCCTGGAAGAACATCGCCTCGGTAACCCTGAACGAGCAGCGGTAGGCCACTCCGCCCGGCGCCTTGTTGGTGTAGGTGCCGCGGTCGGACAGGTGCGCGACCGGGATGTCGTAGGCGGCGAACGCCGAGTGCAGCAACCCGATCTTGAACTTGCTCGGCTGGGCGTCGGAAAAGAACGCGCCGTGGTCGGAATCGCAGCGCATCCGCACCGCGAGGATCTTGCCGTCCCGGCGCAGCGCCATCTCGCCGTCCAGGTAGATGTCGCGGGCGAAGCCGGTGGAGATGAGGTTGCCGGTCTTGTCCTCGATCCACTTCACCGGCCGCTCGAGCAGGATCGAGGCCAGGATCGAGCAGACGTACCCCGGGTAGACCGGGACCTTGTTGCCGAAGCCGCCGCCGATGTCCGGGGAGATGATCCGGATCATATGCTCGGGCAGCTCGGCGACCAGCGCCACCGCCGCCCGGATGATGTGCGGCGCCTGGGTGGTCATGTACACGGTGAGTTTGGAGGTGGCCCGGTTGAAGTCCGCGATCGAAGCGCAGCACTCGATCGGCGACGGATGGCAGCGGGGGTAGTGCAGCTTGAGCTTGGAGATCACGTCGGCCTGCTCGAACGCCCGGTCAGTGCCGGCCGCGTCGCCGACCTCCCAGTCGAAGACGACGTTGTCCTGCTGGTTTTCCTTGTCGTCGCGGATGATCGGCGCGCCCTCGGCGACCGCCTGCTCCGGGTTGACGACGACCGGCAGCGCCTCGTACTCGACCTCGATGGCCTCGCACGCGTCCTTGGCGATGTACGGATCATCGGCGATGACGCAGGCCACCTCCTGGCCCTGGAACCGCACCTTGTCGGTGGCCAGCACCGCCTGCGTGTCGTAGGACAGCGTCGGCATCCAGGCCAGGTTCCGGGTCGCCATCATCTCGCCGGTCAGGACCAGGTGCACGCCGGGGATGTCCCACGCCTTGCTGGCGTCGATCGACACGATCCGGGCGTGCGCCAACGGGCTCCGCAGGATCTCCATGTGCAGCATGCCGGGCAGGGTGATGTCATCGGTGTAGTTGCCCTTGCCGCGGATGAAACGGTTGTCCTCGACACGCTTGCGGCTCGCGCCGAGCCCGCCGATCTTGATTTCGTCCAGTGCCTGCGACACGTTCTGCCCCTTCTAAGCCCTAAGCTTCTCGGCCGCCCACAGCACCGACTTCACGATGTTCTGATAGCCGGTGCAGCGGCAGAGATTGCCCGACAGCGCCCACCGCACGTCTTCCTCCGTCGGGTCCGGATTGGTGTCGAGCAGCGCCTTGGCGGCCATCATCATGCCCGGCGTGCAGAACCCGCACTGCAGCCCGTGTTCCTCCTTGAAGCCCTCCTGCAGCGGATGCAGCTCACTGGCCGTGGCCAGGCCCTCGACCGTGCTGATCTCGTGGCCGTCGGCCTGCACAGCCAACATGGTGCAGGACTTCACCGCGCGGCCGTCGACCAGGACTGTGCACGCGCCACAGTTGGTGGTGTCGCAGCCCATGTGGGTACCGGTCAGCCCGAGTCCGCGGCGGATCAGGTGGGACAGCAGCAGCCGCGGCTCCACCTCGGCGATCTTCATATCGCCGTTGATGGTGAACTTGATCCGGCGGACCGGGATGTCGGTCGCGGGCTGGCCGTCCGGGTCGTCGTAAACGATCATGGTTACGCTGCCCTTTCCGCTGCCGCGTCCGTCCGGTCCAGCAGGCGCACGACGAACGTGCGCACCATATGCCGCTTGTATTCGGCGCTGCCGCGATGATCGGTCCTGGGCCGGGCGGCCTGGGCCGCGAGGTCGGCGGCCCGGGCGATGCTGTCGCCGGTCAGCGGCCGTCCGGTCAGCGCGGCGGCGGCCTCGGTGGCCCCGATGGTGGAGCCGCCGACCCCGGTCAGCGCGATGCCCGCCCGGGTCACGGTCTCACCGCTCGTCTCCAGCGCGACGGCGACGCCGACGGTCGCGAAGTCGCCCACGCGGCGCTCGAGTTTGAGGTAGCCGCCGGAGCGGGTGCCCTGGGCCGCCGGGATCACGGCCTCCACCGCGATCTCATCCTCGTCCAGGACGTTCTGGAACGGCCCGGTGACGAAGTCGGCGAGCGGAATGGAGCGCACGCCGCGCGGGCCGCGGGCCACCACCGAACCGCCGAGGGCCAGCACCACCGAGGCCCAGTCGCCCTGCGGGTCGGCATGGCACAGCGAGCCGACCAGCGTGCCCCGGTTGCGGACGATCGGGTCGGCGATCAGCGGGGCGGCCGACGCCATGGTCGGCTGGGTCGTCTTCAGCAGGTCCGAACGCTCCAGGTCGACGTGGCGGCATAGCGCGCCGATGCGCAGCGTGCCGTCCGGGTCGGCCCGGTGGTAGTCCAGGCCGGGCACGTTGTTGATGTCGACGACCAGCTCTGGTGAGGCGAAGCGCAGCTTCATCAGCGGGACCAGGCTCTGGCCGCCGGCCAGCACCTTGGCGTAATCCCCGCCGTCTTGCAGAAGGCCGATCGCCTCGGCGAGGGAACGCGGCGCCTCGTAACGGAACCGCGACGGATACATAGATCCTCCAGGTGTCGCAGTGGACGGGCCGGTCTACGGCTCGGATTCCGGATCGGGCACGGCCGTCGGGAGCGAGTCCTCCTCGGGATCCGGGCGGGGCCGCTGATGCGGCGGCCACGGTCCGGCGACCGGCTGGCCGGCCACCTTGAGGTAATCGATCAGCTCGGGCCAGGCCCACACGGTCGGGCTCTTCCCGGTCTTGGGAGCGTGCTCGATCAGCTCGTAGAGCCGCGGGTTACCGCGGCTGTGGCCGTCCGATTCGATTCGCATGCTGAGTACTCCCGGCACTGGACAGTACTGACGGCTAGCGGTCAGTTGTGACCGTCAACATGATCCACCGGCCCGGACCGTCCCGCAATGCACGAATAAGTTCTTGCTTAAGCGTGCTGCTTTCGGGCGTCTTGGCTGGTCTCAGCTCCAGATGGTGACGTAAACCGGGGGCCGGAACCGGGACGGCGGGACGCCGCCGGCCGGCGAGCGCATCAGGTGCATGGCTTCGGGTGTGCTCAGGTAACGGCGGAAGGAGCTGGCCGCCGTGCTCTGGTGCTGCCGCTCGAGCAGGGTCACGTGCCAGCAGGCGTCCACCCGGCAGCCGGGTTGGTCGACCCGGGACAGCTCACCCCGGCGCAACTGCTGGGCGACCAGGTGCTCGACCGCGGGTGCGACCCCCGTCCCGTCCGCGGCCGCGGCCCAGGCGGCGGTCTGGTTGGGGAAGACCCTGATCTGGTTCTCGGGGATGCCCAGGCCGGAGAGCATCTGGCCGATCTCGCTGTCCGGATCGGTACCGGAGGGATCTACGAACCACAGCCACTGGCGCGGACCACCGCGCAGCCGGGGCTGGCCGGCCGTCACGACCACCAGCCGGTACCGGAAGATCGGTTCGGTCACCAAGGTCAGGGCCGGGTCGTCCAGCAGCTTGCGCGGGTCGCAGCCGATGGCCACGTCGGCCAGCCGGTTCGCGATCAGGACGTTCATCTCCTTGGTCGCCGCGACGCCCGCCGAGACCTCGACCGAGCCGGCGAAGCGTTTGGTGAACGCCTCGGTCAGCGGGCTGACCATGAACTCGGCGACGGTGGAGCTGGACACCACCCGCAACTGCTCGGGGGCGCCCTGCGCGGCGCGGACCGCGGCATGGGCCTCGGCGCCGAGCACGACGATCTGCGAGGCGGTGGCGAGCAGCCGCGAGCCTCCGGCGGTCAGGGTCATGCCGACCGGCCCGCGGGTGACCAGCTGGTCACCAAGGTGCAACCGCAGCGCCGACAGGGCCTGGGAGACGGCCGATTCGCTGACGCCAAGCGCGTTGGCGGCGGCCGTCACCGAGCCGAGCCGGGCCACCAGGACGAACGCGTTCAGCTGGGTAAGCGTCATGGCATGATCATTATGCCTGCTCGGCGCGCTGGCGACGACATCGCCAATCCGGCCCGGCCCGCTACCGGACCGACCGGACGGCCGCGGCGGCCGCCTCACGCAGCCGCTCGCGCAGCGCCGCGCCGGCCGCGCGGTCGGTCTGCGCCTCCACGATCCGCAGGCCCGTACCCGGCAGCGCCTTGCCGAGGTCCTCGGGCTGGTCCAGACGCTGGTAGGGCAGGCCGAACGCGGCGGCCAGGTGATCCAGGCCGGCCCCGTGCGGCGTGCCGAAGAGCCGCTCGAACGAGCCGGTGAACGAGGCCTGCTCCAGCGTGGAGAAGATCCCGCCGCCGTCGTTGTTGACCACGACCAGGCACAGATCGGGTCGCGGCTCACTCGGCCCGAGGGCCAGGCCCGGCGCATCGTGCAGGAAGGCCAGGTCCCCGATCAGGGCGAACGCCGGGCCGCGGTGGGCCAGCGCGGCCCCGATCGCCGCCGACACGGTGCCGTCGATGCCGCTGGTCCCCCGGCTGGCCAGGACGCGGACGTCGGCGCGGGTTACCGCATGAACATCAATATCCCGAACGGGCATACTGCTTGCGGCCCACAAAAGTGCGTCCTCCGGGAGCCACAGGACCAGGTCCCGGGCCAATCGGGGCTCAGTCAGGCCATCTTCCTCGTCTAGGACGGCGTCGACCGCGCGCCGGGCCGCGTCGTCGGCCCGTCGCCACCCCTCCAGCCAGGGCGTCGTCCTGGCCGACGCGGCGAGCCGGATCCCGGAGGCGACGTCGGTGGCGGCCCGCTGCGGGTCCGCCCAGCGTCCCGGACCCTGCTCGATGACCACGTGCCGGGCGGCGGGCCCGGCCAGCAGGGCCGACTGGGGGCGGGACAGCCCCGGCCGCCCGGCCGACACGATGACATCGGGCCGGTGCGCCGCCATGAATTCCGGCGTCGCGAGCAGGTACTGGTACGCGGGCAACGCATTGGGCCCGCGCCTGGCCCCCGACGACGGCTCGGCGAGCAACGGCCAGCCGGCCTGCTCGGCCAGGTCCACCAGCGCTGCCGCGTCATAGTCACCGTCGCCGCAGATCACCACGCCGCGTTCGGTCCAGGGCAAATCGAGCTGACCCGCGCCGGTGCCACCCGGCTCGAAGCGGGTCCACGGCCTGGCGTCCGGACGCCCGTCCAGCGGCTCGGGCCAGTCGTGGTCCCCGGCGGCGCCGGGCCGGCCGTCGGGCGTGAGCGGATCGCGGAAGGCCAGGTTGAGGTGGACCGGCCCGGCGAACCCGCCCGCGCTGCCCGCCGCGTACCCCCAGCCCTGGCAGGCCAGCGAACGCCAGTAGGCCACCGCCCCGGCGCGCCGTTCGGGCACGCCGGCCTCGCAGAACCAGCGCACCGCGCTGCCGTACAGCTTGATCTGATCGATGGCCTGGTTGGCGCCGGTGCTGCTGAGCTCGGGGGGCCGGTCGGCGGTCAGCACCAGCAGCGGGACGCCGGACTCGTCGGCCTCGATCACGGCCGGGTGGAAGTTGGCCGCCGCCGTGCCCGAGGTACACAGCACCGCCACCGGCCGCCGGCTCGCCTTGGCCAGGCCCAGAGCGGTGAACGAGGCGGACCGCTCGTCGATCCGGACGTGCAGCCGCAGCCTGCCGCGCTGCTCTAGGTCACCGAACGCCATGGCCAGCGGGGTGCTCCGCGATCCCGGAGCGATGACCACCTCGCGCAGTCCGCACCGGACCAGCTCGTCGCAGAACGCCAGGCCGAACGCGGTGGACGGGTTCACCGGCGCAGCTCCTCGGCCAGCGGGGCCCACCGTGGCACCTCGCCGAGGAATTTCGTCGCGACCGCCGCCCGGTCCCGCCACGGCGCCGGGTCGGTCTCGAAGCGCGCCAGCTGGGCCGCGTCCACCGCGGGGCGGCGCACCGGCAGCTCGCCGGCCTCGGGCACCAGCGGGTCGGCGGTGACGTCGCCGGCCAGCAGTGACATGGTGGCCAGGCCGCACGCGTAGGGCAGTTCGGGCAGCGCGGCGGCCAGCGCCACCCCGGCGGCGAGCCCGACCGAGGTGTCGACCGCGCTGGATACCACCACGGGCAGGCCGCAGGCCTCGGCCACCGCCAGCGCGGCCTGGACGCCGCCCAGCGGCTGGACCTTCAGCACCACGATGTCGGCCGCGCCCGCGGCCCGGACCCGCAGCGGGTCCTCCGCGCGCCGGATAGACTCATCCGCCGCGATCGGAATATCGACTTTTCGACG
This sequence comes from Actinomycetota bacterium, assembly GCA_003136255.1. Taxonomy (GTDB): domain Bacteria; phylum Actinomycetota; class Actinomycetes; order Streptosporangiales; family Streptosporangiaceae; genus Palsa-504. Next base: position 5,620 of record PLDT01000341.1, on the reverse strand, counting down.
TAGCTCGGCGAGCTCATCCAGGGTGGCGCAGGGCTGCTCGGCGTACTCGAGCCCGAAGGAGGCCAGCCGCCGCAGCATGCGTGCCGCCTGCCCGACCTCCCAGCCGCCGTTGGCATCGACCCGGATCCGGCCGGACGGGCCGAGCGCGTCGCGGACCGCCTCGACCCGCTCGATGTCCGCCGCCTCGGCCTGTCCCCGCTCGGCCACCTTGACCTTGGCCGTCCGGCAGCCTGAGGCGGCGACGATCCGCGCCGCCTGCTCGGGTCCGACAGCGGGCACCGTCACGTTCACCGCGATCCGGTCCCGGACCGGCGCGGGCCACGTCCCGGTCGCCGATTCCAGCGCGCTGGCCAGCCACCGCGCGCACTCCCGCGGCCCGTACTCGGCGAACGGCGAGAACTCCCCCCAGCCCGCCGGCCCCTCGATCAGCGCCCCCTCCCGCACGGTAACGCCCCTGAATTTCACCGGCATGGGGATGGCGAACGCCCGCAACCCCTGGAGCAGCCCGGCCCAGTCGGTCATGGGCACCCAGTGAGAATGGTCATACCCGCGCGAGAGTGGTCCTGGGTGTGGTCCTTCCCTGGTTCCGGGCCAGACGGCTGGCAGTCGGTCACTCGTAACCTCCTAAGGTCCGGGATCTAACCTTAACGATCGTGACGAACCGGTCTTTGCACGCGGTCCTGGTCGACCGGACGGGCCCGCGGCTGCTTGAGTTGCTGGCGGCGGCGCTCGACGGCAGCGGGCCGGCTATCGCCCCGCTGGACGCCGGTCTGCCCCAGGCCCGGCTGGCCGCACTGATCGAGGCGCTGGCCCCGGCCAGCGTGGAGGGGCCGGACGGTGTCACCACGGCCCGTTCGGGCCAAGCAGAGGGAGTGGCCGAAGATACGGTGGTCGTCGTCGGCACGTCGGGGTCCACCGGAGCGCCGAAGGGGGTCGAGCTCAGCGCCGCCGCGCTGTTGCACTCGGCGCGGGCGTCGCTGGCCAGGATCGGGGCCCGGCCAGGTGAGCGGTGGCTGTGCTGCCTGCCCGCCACGTACATCGCCGGGATCCAGGTCCTGGTACGTTCGCTGGTCAGCGGCACCGACCCGGTGCTGGCCGACCGCGCCGACGCGCAGACGGTCGCCGCCTCCGGATGTGCCCACGTCTCCCTGGTCCCGACTCAGCTCCGGCGATTGCTCGATGTCGATATATCGATAAGTCAGGATTTGTCGCATTCGCTGGCTGGGTTCCGGTCGGTACTGCTGGGCGGGGCCGCCGCGCCGACCGGCTTGCTGGAGGCGGCCCGGGCCGCCGGGGTGCCGGTCGTGACCACCTACGGGATGACCGAGACCTGCGGCGGGTGCGTCTACGACGGAGTCCCGTTGGATGGGGTGCAGGTCCGCATCGGCGACGATGAGAGCATCTGGATCGGCGGGCCGGTGCTGTTCTCCGGTTACCTCGGCGGGGCCAGGGCGCCCGGTGACGGGTGGCTACGGACGAGCGACCTGGGCCGGATGGATTCCGCGGGGCGACTGGTCGTGCGCGGCCGCGCGGACGACGTGATCAACACCGGCGGGGCCCTGGTGGTGCCCGGCGAGGTGGCGGCGGTGCTGCTCACGTATCCCGGCGTCCGGGACGCGGCGGTTCTGGGCGAGCCCGATCCGGAATGGGGCGAACGGGTCATAGCGGTCGTGGTGCCGGCCGACCCCGCCGACCCGCCGACCCTCGAATTGCTCCGTCTCCATGTGCAGGAGCGCCTGCCGCGTTACGCTGCTCCGAGCAGGGTCGCGGTGGTCGAGGCCGTTCCCATGCTGTCGAGCGGGAAGCACGACCTCCCCCGGCTCAGGCGAGAACTGCTACGGCGGGAACAAACTGAGGCGGAGAACGTTAATTATTAGTGCCCGGACAATGTGCTCCGCTGATGACTGCGCGGGGAAACGAAGGGTACTTGGTGGAAGCCCGTGAACGACGTATGGATCGCGTGCGTATTTAGGAGGAGGGAGGTGTCTCATGCCGCGGATCGCCATAGCGACCTCATCGGTCGTCGAAACGGATGAAGAGGCGAGCACGACCCGAGTGGATGACCTGATCCAGCGGGGACGTAGCCAGGGTCACCTGTCTCTTGCGGAGCTGAGGAGCGCCTTTGACCAGGCGGGTTTGACGCCTGCCGAGGGCCGGTCCATCCTGCGCGAGCTGGCCGAGTCCGGCGTGCGGCTGGCCAACGAGCTGGCTGACTCGGGCAAGGCCCGGTCGGTGCGCTCGGCTGCGGCCCCGGCCCGAGCCGTCAAGGATGCGGACGACGCCGACGCCGAATCCGGCGATGAAGGCGACGTGGACCTGGCGGACGCCGAGGTGGTGAGCCTCGAAGCGGAGGCCGCCGCGCTCACCGAGTCCGAGCGGCTGACCGAGGTCGACCTCGACGACCAGACGCCCGCGATGGGCGACTCGGTGCACACCTACCTGAAGTCGATCGGCCGGACTAGCCTGCTGACCGCCGAGCAGGAGGTGGACCTGGCCAAGCGCATCGAAGCAGGCCTGTTCGCCGAGCACAAGCTGGAAACCGCGACCGGGCTGGACGAGGCTTACCGGCGTGACCTCGAACTGATCGCCGAGGACGGGCGGCGCGCGAAGGCGCACATGCTCGAGGCGAACCTGCGCCTGGTCGTGTCGGTGGCCAAGAAGTACAGCGACCGGGGCCTGTCCCTGCTGGACGTGGTGCAGGAAGGCAACCTGGGCCTGATCCGGGCGGTCGAGAAGTTTGACTACACCAAGGGCTACAAGTTCTCCACCTACGCCATGTGGTGGATCCGGCAGGCCATCCAGCGCGGCTTCGCCGACTCGGCGCGGACCATCCGGCTGCCGGTGCACGTCCTGGAGATGCTCAGCAAGCTGAGCCGGGTCGAGCGTGACATGCACCAGCGCCTGGGCCGCGAGCCGACCCCGGAGGAGCTCGCCGTCGAGCTGGACCGGACGCCGGATCAGATCGAGGAGCTGCTGCGTACCAGCCGGCAGCCGATCAGCCTGGACTCCACCATCGGCGAGGACGGCGAGACCAGCATCGGCGACCTGATCGAGGACGTCGACGCACCCGAGGCCTCCGAGCTTGTCGACCGCCAGCTGATGGCTGAGCAGCTGCGTTCGGCGCTGGACGCGCTGACGCCGCGTGAGGCCACCATCATGGCGATGCGGTTCGGGCTGTATGACGGCAACCCGCACACGCTCGACGAGATCGGCCGCGCGCTCGGCCTGACCCGCGAGCGGATCAGGCAGCTCGAGAAGCAGTCGCTGTCCAAGCTGCGTCACCCGAGCCGCGCGCAGCCGCTGCTCGACTTCGCCAGCTGACCACTCCTCGTTACTTGCCTCCCGACCATGTGCCGGGCCCGACCTCCCGCCGGGCCCGGCACTCGGCTATTGCGGGGAAGTAACCTGGTACAGGTCGGTTCCCTCGGCCGAGACCGAGTGGGTCACCTGGCCGCGGCTGGCGAGCACCTCCAGGTGCGCGGCGGTCTCGTTGACCGCCAGGACCTGACTGAACAGGTCCAGGTCGGCGAACTCCCGGTGATGGCGGGTCCACTTGATCGCCTTCGCCACCTCAAACGCGGTGGCGTGGCCGGCCCGCACGGCGGTGAGGGTCTCGGCCAGGCGCGTGTCGTGGTGGGCCAGCAGCTCGTGGACGCGCTCGTGCGTGCTGCCGGTCACCGGCCCGTGGGCGGGCAGCAGCCGGGCATCGGGCATGGCGAGCATACGGGCCAGCGAGCCGAGGTAGTCGCTCAGGGCCATCCGGTTACCTGCCGCCTCGAAACCGATCGAGGGGGTGATGTGCGGCAGCACGTGGTCGCCCGCGAACATGAGCTGCGCCGCGGCGTCGTGGTAGACGAGGTGGCCGCGGGTATGCCCTGGCGTGTGCACCGCGCGGAGCGTACGCGTCCGCAGATCGAGGTCGATCCCGTCGGTGAGCCAGTGGTCCGGGTCCTCCCAGTCGACGATCGCGGGCGGCTGCCGGTTCTGCGCGGAAAAGCCGGTGACCAGCTCTAGCGCACCCAGCCGGCGCATGACATCGACGCCGAAGAACCCCTTCCCGTTGCCCTTGACCATCTCCCTGGTCGCGACCAGGTTGGCGCGCTCGTGCTCGCCCAGGCTGATGATGTTGTGGAACGTCTTACGCAGCTCGACCGCGAGGGAGTAGTGGTCGATGTGGACGTGGGTCACGAAGAAGTTGCGGACGTCGCCCAGCTCGTAGCCGAGCTGGCGCAGCGCCGCGGTGAGCTGCTCACGGGCCGGAACCAGGGCGATCCCGGCGTCGATGAGGTCGATCCCGGCGGGGTCGGCGATGGCGTAGACGTTGACCGCCCTGAGCCCGTCGATCGGCAGCGGCAGCGGAATCCGGTGCACGCCGCCGCCGAGATCCTCGACTCCGGGCTCGGTCCAGGCGTACCTGTCCGCCGTCGCATGGCTCATCGTGTCGCTGACCCTTCCCTCGGACCCAAGACCCGGCGAGCCCTGAGCTAACGCTAAATAACGATATCGGGCCGCGCCATGCTTCCCGGCGTCGCAATGCCTTCTGCCTTCCAGATCGTAGGTCCGGCCGGGAAGCCGCCGTCGGCCTGGGTCAGCATCAGCAGGCACCTTTCTATGCCGAGTTCGAAAATGACGTCCTCGTCGAAGCCGGGCCAGACCTTCCCGTCCCGTTCGGTCAGGACCTGACCGCGGACCACGCCGGCGGTCTGCGTGTCGGTCACCTCCCGGGCCCGGCCGGTGATCGCGAAACCGTCATCGTGCCTCGGCGGCGGGCATGTCTCGCTGTGCAGCGCGTACCGCCCGTCGCGGCGCAGGTCCTGTTGCTTGGGTCCGGCGCTGATCAGCAGGTGCAGCCCGGCCGGGCTGATGACGGGGCAGACCGGGTGCACCCGCGGCCCGCCGCCGGGCCGGATGGTGGCCAGGAAGGCCAGGCCGATGTCGTGCTGGTAGAACTGCCTACGGCCCGCGCCGGCCAGGGCGGACTGCTGCCGCTCGAATTCGCTCCAGGTGATCATGTCGCGGACGCTATCGGCGTATCGCTGACATCTGGTGTCACCGACTCGGGCTAGCCTGGACCGGTGCGCGCCGACCGGCTGCTGTCCTTGGTCCTGCTGCTGCAGGCGCGGGGCCACGCGACGGCCCAGGCGATCGCGGCCGAGCTCGAGGTGTCGGTCCGGACCGTCTACCGGGACCTGGAGGCCCTGGTCGCGGCGGGCGTGCCGATCCTTACCGAGTCCGGCCCCGGTGGCGGCTGCCGTCTCATGGAGGGCTACCGGTTCCCGCTGCGCGGGCTGCGGCCCGACGAGGCCGAGGCGCTGCTCATCCTCGGCGTGCCGGGCGTCCTGGGCGAGCTCGGGCTGGACGCGGCCCTGGACGCGGCGCAGCGCCAGATCCGAATCACCGCGGGGGGCGGAGCCGCGCTGGTCCACCTGGACATGCCGCGCTGGTTCGGCAGCCAGGAGGACGTCCCGTGCCTGCGGGACCTGGCCCGGGCGCTACGGTCCGGCCGGCGGCTGGCCCTGTACTGGCCGTCCGAGGATCCGGGCGACGCGGAGCCGCGCGTCGTCGGGCCGCTCGGCCTGGTGAACAAGGCGGGCCTGTGGTACCTGGTGGCATCGCCCGC
>PLDT01000430.1:0-17744 GCA_003136255.1 Actinomycetota bacterium | reverse complement strand
CCGACGAAACCGAACCGCCATCCGTCCAGGTCGACCGTGCCGCCGTCCAGGACGTGGTGCCCGGGCTTGGCGTAGGTCTGCCACATCCGCGGCACGTCCACGTTGCCGTAGGTCAGGTACGCGGGCTCCGGGAGGGCGCCGAACAGCTCGGCGTACTGCCTGCCCATCGCCATCTCGAACAGCCGGGCCGGGCTCTCGCCCTGTTCCGCGAGCAGCCGGGCCGTCAGCTCCCGGGCCTCGTCGAACCGCCCGGCGGTGCGCAGTTCGACGTAGACCCGGGTGGCGTCGGCCCCGAACAGGTCGGCGTAGATGCCCTGCCCGTAGTCGGCGTAGTCGAGGAACAGCAGCAGGTCGCCCAGGCAGATCAGCGCGTCGGCCCCGCGCCCCGCGTCGGCCAGCGCGTCCGCCCGCCCGTGCACATCGCTCACCACGTGAACTCGCATGCCACCACGGTAAGGCCCGCCAGATTCCACGTGACCAGCGCGTGATGGGGCGCCGGAAACCGCCTTAAGCTTGTCCGTGAGCTTCTAAGCGGCACTACCGAGTATCGACCTGGATGGAGACGCCGTGCGCGAGTACAGCCTTCCGGCCCTGGCGGAGATCCCCGCCAGCGCGAATCTCGCCAAGGTCGTCTTCCGCCGGGCGGCCGAGCAGCCGCAGGCGGTAATGCTGCGCCGGCCGGGACCCGCTGGACTGGCCGGGGAGTGGACGGACGTGACCGCCGGTCAGTTCCGGGACGAGGTCACCGCGCTGGCCAAGGGCCTGGTCGCGGCCGGCATCGAGCCCGGGGACCGGGTCGCGCTGATGTCGCACACCCGGTATGAGTGGACGCTGATCGACTACGCGATCTGGACCGCGGGCGCGACCGTCGTGCCGGTCTACGAGACGTCCTCGGCCGAGCAGGCCGAGTGGATCCTCAGCGACTCGCAAGCGCGGGCCTGCTTCGNNGTGCTCAACGCGCGGGCCGGCGCGGCCAAGGCGGCCGACCTGGCCACCGTCATCTACACCTCGGGTACGACCGGGCGGCCCAAGGGTTGCGAGCTCACTCACGAGAACTTCCTGGCCGCGGTGCGCAACGTGTTCCTCGGCCCGCTCACGGCCTTCACCGCCCCGGAAGACGCAGGTACGCTGCTGTTCCTGCCGCTCGCGCACGTCTTCGCCCGGGTCATCGAGGTGGGCTGCGTCGAGGCCGGGATCGTGCTCGGGCACTGCGGGGACATCAGCGAGCTGCTGCCCGCCCTGGCCGCCTTCCGGCCCACGTTCATCCTGGCGGTACCCCGGGTGTTCGAGAAGGTGTACAACAGCGCCGAGCAGAAGGCGGTCAGCGAGAAGAAGGGGGCCATCTTCGGCCGCGCCGCCAGCACCGCGATCGCGTACAGCCAGGCCCTCGACGCGCCGGGCGGACCGGGGTTCGGGCTGCGGGCCCAGCACGCACTGTTCGACCGGCTGGTCTACGCCAAGCTGCGGGCGGCGCTGGGCGGCCGGGCCGGTTACGCTGTCTCCGGCGGTGCCGCGCTCACCGAGCGACTGTGCCATTTCTTCCGCGGCGTGGGGGTCACCGTCCTGCAGGGCTACGGGCTGACCGAGACGACAGCCGCCGCCACCGTCAACCGGCCGGACCGGAACAAGATCGGCACGGTCGGCCAGCCGCTGCCCGGGGTCGGGATCAAGATCGCGGAGGACGGCGAGATCCTGATCCAGGGCGGGCTCGTCTTCCCGGGCTACTGGCACAACGAGGCGGCGACCAAGGAGACCTTCGCGGAGGAGGGCTGGTTCCGCACCGGCGACCTCGGCGAGCTTGACGACGAGGGATTCCTGACCATCACCGGCCGCAAGAAGGAGATCATCGTCACGGCCGGCGGCAAGAACGTCGCGCCCGCGGTGCTCGAGGACCGGCTGCGCAGCCACGCCCTGATCAGCCAGGCCATGGTGGTCGGAGACGGCAGGCCGTACATCGGCGTGCTGATCACGCTGGACCCCGATGCGCTCGGGCCGTGGAAGGCCAGGCACGGCAGGCCGGCCGACGCGACGATCGCGTCGCTGCGCGACGACCCGGACCTGCTCGCGGACGTACAGGCCGCGGTGGACGACGCCAACCAGGCGGTGTCCCGGGCCGAGTCGATCAGGCGTTTTCGCATCCTCGACGGCGACTTCACGATCGAAAGCGGCCAGCTCAGCGCGAAGCTGGGTATCCGCAGAAGCGTGCTGGCCAAGGACTTCGCGGCCGACATCGACATGCTGTACTCCTGAGGGGCCTCTTGTTCTAGGTGACCGGCCGGCCGTGTGCGCGGCCGGCCGCGGCCGGCTCGTGCAGCAGGCCATTTGAGGTCCGGAACAGGAACTCGGCGTAATCATCGGGCGCCTTGTCCCGGTCGGCCAGGTACGCGTCGGGGGTGGTCAGCAGCGTGAACGCGCGACGCTGAGCGTAGTTGCACTCCGCCACGAGGTCGGCGACGCGCCGGCCGAACCGGATCAGGGCATTGGTCCGCGCGGCCATCGTCACGCCGCCCGCATCAGCCGGTGACCGGCTCGCCGGGTGTGGGTCCCGGACTGGCGCCGGGCGCTGCGCGCCGCACTGACCTTGCGAGCCGCGGCGGCCTGCTGCCGTGATTCCCTGATGTGATCCCAGACCAGGGTCTGGGGTAGGTAGCTGTTCATGGTTCCTCCTTGATGTCCTCTCACCATCAAGTCTCGCGGTAAGACCCCGGGTCCCGCGTCGGAGGAAATCCCTATTTTACCTGCTGAGGGGGGCCTTAGCCGGGCCTGGACCCGGCTTAGCCGGCTTAGCCGGCCGAGATGGCTTAGCCGGCCAAGATGGCGCTGAGGCGGGCGGCGGCCAGTTCCCAGCGCCATTCTCGGTCCACCCAGGCCAGCCCTTTCTCCCCCATGGCCCGGGCCTTGGCCGGATCGGCGAGTAGCTCGACGAGGCGGGCCTCCGTGCCGGCCACGTCGCCGACCACGTAGCCCGATTCGCCCTCGAGGATGGCGTCGGGGGCACCGCCCGAGTCGCCGCCGATCACCGGCAGGCCGGTGGCCGACGCCTCCAGGTAGACGATGCCGAGACCCTCGACATCAAGCCCGGCTCGCCGGGTCCGGCACGGCATGGCGAAGACGTCGGCCGCATCGTAATAGCTAGGGAGTTCGGGCCATGGGACCGCTCCGGTGAACCGGACGGCGTCGCTGACGCCGAGCCGGCGGGCCAGCCGACGCAGGCCGCGGGCGTAGGGACCGTGGCCCACGAGCAGGAGCGTCGCGTCGCTCACCTCGGCGCGCACTTGCGGCCAGGCCCGGATCAGGGTGTCCTGGCCCTTGCGCCGGACCAGCCGGGACACGCAGACCACGACCGGCCGCTGCCCCAGGTCCAGCCGGTCTCTGATGGCCGGTCCGCCCGCTCCCGGGTGGAAGAACGTCACGTCGACGCCGGGCGCCAGCCGCACCATGCGCCGGGCCGCGGCCGGGGACAGCGCGCGGGCCAGCCGGACCCGTACGTACTCGCCTAGGTAAGTCACCGCATCGACCTGGTCGCCGATGCGGCGGAGCAGGGCGCGGGCGACCGGCAGCGCCGCCCAGCCCGCCTCGTGGCCATGGGTCAGCGCCACCGCTCGGGTGACGCCGACCCTGCGCAGCGCGGGGGTGATCAGGCCGAGCGGCGCCGCGGCACCGAACAGGACCGTGTCACAACCGTGCTCGCGGGCGATGGCCGCGGCCCGGCGGGACACCGACGGCACCGGCAGCATGAGCGACGTCGGATGACGGATCACCGGGAACGACTGCTGGGCGTCGAACTCGGCCGCGCCGTCCCAGGCCGGCGCGTACACGATCACCGTGTCCGCCGGCAGCCGGGTGGCTAGCCCGTACACGAACGACTGGATGCCGCCCTGCCGGGGCGGGAAGTCGTTGGTGACGATCAGCGTCCGGGGCACCGGATGAGTTTATCGGCCGGGGCCGCACCACTCGGCATCGGCAGAGAGGGCGGGCGGAGGCTCAGGGTCTTGGGTGGCCGCGGGCCTGGGGTCGTGCGTGGCCGCGGCCACAACGTCTTGCGTGGCCGCGGCGAGCCGAACCGCCTTCTTCTTCTCGTGCTCGCCGTAGCCCAGCGTCCACAGAGACAGGCAGAAGGCGAGAGCGTAGGGCAACAGCTTGGAGAACAGCAGGGCGATCCCGGTCGAGGTGGTCTCCACGACCACCAGGCGCGCCGCGGCCTCGATCAGGTAGGCAACGCCCCAGGCCGCCGTGATGACGAGGAACGCCCGCCGGAACACGGGATACTTCCAAGCGCCGACGACCTCGCGGCCCTTAGGCGTGTCCGGGCCGAGCAGTTCGACCGCGAACCGGTAGATCAGCGGCTTAGTGGACCGCAGCGAGCCCAGGCAGGCCAGCGCGAACACCAGCGAGGGCACCGCTCCCTCGACGAGATAGAGCCGCGCGTTGTTGCTGACCAGGCCGGCTATCGTGCCGACGACCAGGCCGGCCAGGACGACCACCCCGACGATGTCGAGCCGCCGGTCTACCAGCGCACCGATAAGGATGCCCACCGCCGGGAATATCCCGCTGAGGATGAGCGCGCCCACGGAGCTCATCCCGGCCGAGTGCAGCAGGCTGTAGGCCAGCAGCGGCCCGCCGAGGTCGAAGACGAGGATCATCACGATCTGGCGTACCCGGCTCCGCGGCCGGGTCGGCGGTTGNNGCGGTTGTGACGGCGGGCCTGCCGTGACTGGTGCGACGGCGGGGGGACTTACGGGCTCTAGGCCATCGTCCACCCGATAAGGCTAGGCCAACTGGGTCACGGCAGTCTGATCCGGCCCCGGCCCGGGCTGGCTCGCCGACATCAGCCCGGTCGGCTAGGACCGCGGGCGGCGGGGATTACGGGCGCACCACTCCGTCGAGGTTGTCGGCGTACCAGGGTGTGCTCATCGGGATTCGTTCCACGTCCATGCCCGTTTGCGGCGCATCAATGATGTAGCCGTTGCCCACATAGATGGCGACGTGTCCCTCGCCGTTGTAGATCAGCAGGTCACCAGGCTCGATCGCGGAGAGCGAGACGTGCGGTAGGTCGGCCCACTGCTCGTAGCTGTCACGTGGTATGGCCACGCCGGCGGAGGCCCACGCGGCCTGGGCCAGCCCGGAGCAGTCGAAACCCATCTGGCACGGTCCGGTGCCGCCGTAGACGTAGGGGCAGCCGAGCTGCTGGTAGGCGAACGCGACGGCCTCGTCCGCCTGCGTGCCGGTCGGCCCGCTATACGTGACGGGCGCGGCACTGCCGTTCGCGCCGATCGTGTTGCTCTTGACCACCTGCTGCTGCGGCACGGTCAGGCTGTCGAGCGTGGCCTGCTCGGTTGAGATGAGTTTGCCCAGGGAGTTCTTGTGGTCGGCGAGCTGGTCCTTGAGCGTAGCGATCCCGCTCTCGGTGCGCTGCAGCTCCTGCTCGACTCCGGACAGCTGGCTGGCGTCGGTGAGCAGCTGCGCCGTCTCCGCGTTGCGGTTGCCGGACAGCTCCATCAGCAGCGAGCCCTGCTGGAGGACATCCGAGGGATTGCCAGAGGTCAGCACGCCCGCGATCGAGGTCGCGCCGGTGTCCTCGAAGGTGGCCGCGGCGATCTGGGCCACGGTCGTGCGCGCGGCCACAAACTGGGCGTTGGCGTGGTGCACGGCCGTACGTACCTGGGCCAGCCTGGTCTGCGCGGCGGAAAGCTGCTCGTCGGCCTGGTCGAGCTGCTCGGTGACCTGGTCGTACTGCGACGTGAGCTGGTTCACCTTGGCCTGGACCTGGGCTACGGTCGGCTGCGGAGAGGCGCCCGCCGCGGAGGCGAACACGGCCAGCCCACCGATTGCCACCAGCCCGGTCGCGACCGCGACGGCGCTGCGGAACCGGGACCCGCCGCCCGCTGGCCGCGTACCCACGTGCCTACCACGCTCCTCGTCATCCCACGCGTTATTTGCCTGTTCGTCCAGGTCTAGATACATCTCACTGACCAGGGCACATTTGGAGCTAGCGTAGTGAAGGCAAATGGGCGATTCAACCGGTTCCCCTAATTCCAACTACTCTATTACAATGCCGCGATTCACCGGCAGGAACGACGCGGATCCGCTATTATCACGACGCTTTCGTATCTGGAAAGACCCAGCTCCGGGCCGCTGAGCTGGTCAGTGCCAGGGTTAGCGGGGGCACCAGGCCCGCATCCGCGAGAACGCGGAGCGCCCGCAGCTCGGCCTGCCCGAGGTAGGACGTCACGTTTCGTGTTCCGGTGATCGCAATTGCGCAATCGTGGCAGCGCATCTCGCCCGTCAGACAACGGCCGCAGTCAATCATCATGCCGCCTCCCTTTTCCATTCGGCGAATTGGACATCCACACGTTAAGGGCGCCCTCTGACATTTCCCGGGGCACCGGGACCACGAGGGGACGGGGCGCCATGGACGGGGCGGCATGACGCCCGTACCTGGGCGGGTCCAGGTGCGGGCGTGCCGGCGGCGAAGCGGGCGTGCCGGCGGCGAAATGTCGGTGGGCGGATCTACCGTGGTGGTCGTGACGAGGCCGACCGCGATCGCGCGAGCAATGAGCGGACACGGGTATGGGTCCGGCGGAGCGCCGCTCGCCCGGCCGGAGCTGGCTCTCGTGAAGCCGACCGCGGCTGAAGGGACCGAGGCGGGGTTCGCGGAGGCAGGGTCCTTGGAGGCAGGGTCCTTGGAGGCGAGGTTCGCGGAGCTGGAGTTCGCGGTGATCGACCTGGAGACGACAGGATGGTCGCCGGGAGTGGCGGCGATCACGGAGATCGCGGCTGTCCGGGTGCGCGGCGGACGACGCCAGGGCGAGTTCGCTTCGCTGGTCAACCCGGGTGTCCCGGTGCCGCAGGGCATCGAGGACCTGACCGGGATCAGCGACTGGATGCTGGCCGCAGCCCCGAGGCTGCCCGCGGTCCTGCCGGGCCTGCTGGACTTCGCCGACGGCTGCGTCCTGGTCGCGCACAACGCGCCGTTCGACGTCGGCTTCCTGCGGGCCGCGTGCTCAGAGTGCGGCCTGGCCTGGCCGCGCTTCACCGTGCTGGACACGGTCATGCTGGCCAGGCAGCTGATGGACCCGGACGAAGTGCCAGACTGCAAGCTAGGAACGCTGGCCGGGTTCTTCCGAGCCCGCACGGCGCCTTCGCACCGCGCGCTGGCCGACGCGCGCGCCACCGCCGACGTACTCGGCTGGCTGATCAGGCGGCTAACCCACCACGGCATCCAGACCCTGGACCAGCTCCGTGCCTGGCCCGACGTACTGACGTCCGAGGGGGGCGTCGGCCTGGCGCAGACATGCTGGCGGACAACCCGGTAGCGTATGCGCCAGCCGAGAGAACCTGGGAGGCATCCAGTGATCACCGCGATCGTCCTGGTGCGAGCAGAGATCCAGCGCATTCCCGAGGTGGCCGAGATAATCGTCCAGATCCCAGAGGTCAGCGAGGTGTACTCGGTCACTGGTGAGTTCGACCTGGTGGCCATGGTGCGGGTCCGCAGCCACGAGGAACTCGCGGACGTCATCCCTGGCCGGCTGAACAAGGTCGCCGGCGTGTCGCATACCGAGACCCACATCGCGTTCCGGACCTACTCCCGGCATGACCTGGAGGCCGCGTTCTCTCTGGGGCTGGGCGCCGAGGCCTGAGAGGTCAAACCGCGTCGTTGCCGCAACCACCCGTGGGTCAGGGCCTTAGCGGCCTTTGGGGTCCAGGCGGCGACTGGCTTGTATCCAGCGGTCCAGCAGGGCGTTGGCGGCGCCGGAATCCACGGCCTCAGCGGCGCGGGCGTAGCCGTCGGCCAGCGCCGGGGTGACCGCCTCCGGGCCGGACACTCCGGCCGCCACGGCCAGCGCGGCGGCCGCGTTCAGCAGCACGATGTCCCGCACCGGGCCGCGCTCGCCGGCCAGGACCGCCCGGGCCACCGCCGCATTGTGCGTGGCGTCACCGCCGCGCAGGTCGGCGAGCGAGGCCCGGGGCAGCCCAAGCGCGGCAGGCGAGAACTCCGTCCTGGCCACCTCACCGTCATGCACGACCCACATCAAGGACGAGCCGGTAGTGGTCAGCTCGTCCAGCCCGTCGGAGCCGTGGAAGACCAGGGCCGAACAGCCCCGGCCGGCCAGCACGCCCGCGATGACCCCGCCCATCAGCGGGTCGAACACCCCCACCGCCTGGGCTGACGGCCGGGCCGGGTTAGCCACCGGACCGAGGAAGTTGAACACGGTCGGGACGCCGAGCTCGCTGCGGGTCGGGCCGGCGTACCGCAGCGCCGGGTGGTACAGCGGCGCGAACAGGAACGCCACCCCGACCTCGTCGGCCAGTTCCGCGGTCGCGGCGGGTGGCAGGTCAATGATGACGCCGAGCGCCTCCAGCACGTCGGCGGCGCCGCAGGCGGACGACGCGGCCCGGTTTCCGTGCTTGACCATCCGCACGCCCGCCGCGGCGGCCACGATCGTACCCATGGTGGACACGTTGACCGTGCGCGCTCCGTCTCCCCCGGTGCCCACCAGGTCGGTCAGGTGACCCGTCACGTGGATCGGCGTAGCGTGCGCGAGCATGGCGCGGGCCAGCCCGGTCATCTCGGCCACCGACGTGCCCTTGATCCGCAGAGCGACCCCGAACCCCGCGATCTGGGAGGGAGTCGCCGCCCCATCCATGATCTCGTTCATGGCCCACTCGCTCTCGTCCGCGGTCAGCGAGTCGCCGCGGATCAGCGCGCCGAGCAGCGCGGGCCACGTCGTACGGGCATCCATGGCAGCTCCCGGGTGGGTTCGGGGGAGATGAAGGTGTGACGGGCGTGGGGTTCAGCTGGTTACGGCGCGGTCTCGCATCAGGCCGGCTAGTTCGTGGGCCAGCGCGATCGGGTCGATCGGATGGCTGATCACGGCGTCGGCGCGCGACCAGGTGGCGAGCCAGCCGTCATCGACGCGGCCGATGACCAGCAGCGCTGGCGGGCAGTTGTAGATCTCGTCCTTGGCCTGGCGGCACACGCCCATGCCGCCGGCTGGCTGGGCTTCCCCGTCCAGCACCATCACGTCGGCGCCGCCCGCGTCGAGCAGCCGGAACAGGGCAGGCTCGGTGGCGACCTCGATTATCTCCGCGTCCGGCACGTCCATCGCGGGACGACGTCCGATGGCGAGCCTGATCTGCGCGCGCACATCCGCGTCGTGGCTGTACACAACGACCTTCATGACAGGCATGCTAGTGCAGTGCCGGCGCGGGAGGGGGCTCCCCCTAAACCCCTCGGACCTTTCGCGGGGGGTCGCGTAGCGATCGCCTACAGGTTGTCGTAATAATGGCCTCGTGGCGACAGCAACCGTCCAGACGAGCCCTCGCACGCCGGCCAGCAGACCGAACCTGGTCAGCGTGGGCACCATCATCTGGCTCTCCTCCGAGCTGATGTTCTTCGCGGCCCTGTTCGCGATGTACTTCACCATCAGGTCGGTCGACAAGGGCCAAGGGCTGGCCTGGCCGGGCGCGCACCTGGACATCGCGCTCGGGTCGGTCAACACCACCGTCCTGTTGCTGTCCAGTGTCACCTGCCAGATGGGCGTGTTCGCGGTCGAGCGCGGCCAGATCAAGCGGACCCGCTCGATCCTGCACCCGATGAGCTGGGGTCTTCGCGAGTGGTACGTGCTCTCGCTCCTGATGGGCACGTACTTCGTCTGCGGGCAGGGCTATGAGTACCTGGACCTGATCAGGAAGCAAGGCCTCACGCTCTCGTCAAGCAACTACGGCTCGGTCTTCTACCTGACCACCGGGTTCCACGGGCTGCACGTGACCGGCGGTCTCATCGCGTTCATCTTCCTGCTTGGCCGTACCTACGCGGCCAAGCAATTCACTCATGAACAGCAGGTCAGCGCGATCGTCGTGTCGTACTACTGGCACTTCGTCGACGTCGTGTGGATCGGCCTGTTTACCACCATCTACCTCATCCACTAGTCAGGGGACAGCGAGTGGGCTGGATCAACGCCAGGCGTAGGCGCCCGGTCGCCGGCTACGCGGCACTGCTGCTCGGGCTGGTCGTCGTCGGGCTGCTGTACGGGGTCCTGACCCGCACCGGCGGCGGTGCGCAGGCGGCGCCGACCTCGGCCTCGCAAGACATCGCCGCGGGCCAGAAACTGTTCCAGGCCACCTGCTCGAGCTGTCACGGCCTGGACGCGCAGGGCACCTCGCAGGCGCCCAGCCTGATCGGCGCGGGCGCGGCCGCGGTGGACTTCCAGATGTCCACTGGCCGCATGCCGGCGCATGAGGTCGGCGCGGAGAACGCTCGCGGCCCGGTCAGGTTCTCCCAGCAGGAGATCTATGAGATCGCCGACTGGGTGGCCTCGCTCGGCGGCGGGCCCGCGATTCCCGACGCCCAGCAGGTATCCACCTCCGGAGCGGACACCGCGCTGGGAATCCAGCTGTTCATGGCCAACTGCGCGCAGTGTCACGGCTTCGCCGGGGACGGCGGGGCGCTCACCTACGGCAAGTTCGCTCCCGCGCTGACCCAGGCGACCCCGACGCAGATCTACGAGGCCATGCTGACCGGGCCCGAGGCCATGCCGGTGTTCGCCGACGGCGCGCTCCCCCCGCAGGCCAAGCGTGACATCATCGCCTACGTCGTGGACACGCGGACCGAGCCCAACCCCGGCGGGCTCTCGCTCGGCCGGATCGGGCCCGTTACCGAGGGCCTGGTCATCTTCCTCGGCGGGATGGGCTTCCTGGTGCTGATCGCGATGTGGATCACGGCCAAGCGGCGTGAGCCCTGGGATGTGGCGCAGGAGGAGAACGCCCGTATGTCACAGACCGCGGGGACGTCGGGGACGTCGGGGACGGAGCATTGATGAGCGACATGGAAGAGGTCGCGGGTCCGGAAGGCCCGGTTGCCCCGCACCGGGTGATCGGGACTCCCCCGCCGACGCCGCGGCTGCTCGGCTCCGGGCACGGGGCCGAGGACGGCGGCACGGGACACGGCACCGAGGTGGAGCCGGCCGAGGAGCGGCTGCCGGCCGAACCGGAGTACCCCACGCACGCCAAGAACGCCGAGAAGGTCGTCGCGGCGAGCTTCGTGCTCGCGTTCCTCGCGGGCTGCGGGTTCATCGCCGCCTACATCGGCCTCGAGGTGCACTCGGTGGACGCGGTGTTCCGGTCCAACCTGGCCCTGGGCCTGTCGCTGTCCGTGGCCCTGCTCGGCCTGGGGTTCGGCGCGGTGATCTGGGTCCGGCACATCATGCCGGACGCGGAGGTGGTCGAGGAACGGCACGCGCTGCGGTCGACCGACGCCGAGCGCGCAGCCTTCGCCGAGTACTTCTCCGAGGCCACCGGGGCGAGCCAGTTCGCCAAGCGGCCCATCATCCGGCGCACGCTGATGCTCGCCACCCTGCCGCTGGCCGCCATCCCGATCGTGGCCCTCCGCGACCTTGGCCCGCTGCCCGGGACCAGCCTGCGGCACACGGTGTGGAGCCCCGGGCGGCGGCTGCTGGTCTACGGCACCAACCAGCCGATCACCCCGGCCGAGTTCAGCGCGCCGGGCAGCATGATCACCATCGTGCCCGACGGCTACCAGGACGACCTGGACGCGCTGGCCAAGGCGGCGGTCATCATCATCAAGTTCCGGCCCGGTGAGCTGAACGTTCCCACCAGGACGAACGGCAGCACGGTGATCGGCACGATGAACTGGACGGTCGACAACATCGTCGCCTACTCCAAGATCTGCACGCACGTGGGTTGCCCGGCGGCGCTGTACGAGCAGACCACGCACCACATCTTGTGCCCGTGCCACCAGTCCACGTTCGACGCCACGACCGGCGCGACCGTGATCTTCGGCCCGGCGCCGCGGCCGCTGCCGCAACTGCCGATGACCGTCGACGCGGAGGGCTACCTGGTGGCCAAGAGCGACTTCACCCAGCCCGTCGGCCCGAGTTTCTGGGAGCGCGGATGAGCGAGTCCCTAGACGTCCCTAAGGCGCTGAGCGGCACCGGCTCGTGGCTGGACGACCGGTTCCACGGAGCCCGCGGCCTGCGCGTGTTCATGCGCAAGGTCTTTCCCGACCACTGGTCGTTCCTACTGGGCGAGATCGCGCTGTGGTCGTTCGTCCTCCTGCTGCTGACCGGGACCTTCCTGGCGCTGTTCTTCGTCCCGTCCGCGGGCGAGGTCGTCTACCACGGCTCCTACACCAAGCTCGACGGCATCTCGATGAGCCAGGCCTACCAGTCGACGCTGAACATCAGCTTCGACATCCGGGCCGGCCTGCTGATGCGGGAGATCCACCACTGGGCGGCCGACCTGTTCATGGCCGCGCTCACCATCCACATGCTGCGGGTGTTCTTCACCGGCGCCTACCGCAAGCCCCGCGAGATCAACTGGCTGATCGGGATCGGGTTGTTCACGCTGGGCCTGCTCGAGGGGCTGTTCGGGTACTCGCTGCCCGACGACCAGCTATCCGGCGCGGGCCTGCGGATCTTCGAGGGAGTGCTGCAGGGCATCCCGATCGTGGGCACGTACGCGGCGTTCTTCCTGTTCAACGGGCCGTTCCCGGGTGACTCGATCATTCCCAGGCTGTACATCCTGCACGTGTTCCTTATCCCGGGCCTGATCCTGGCGCTGATCACCGCGCACCTGTTCATCATGGTGCACCAGAAGCACACCCAGATGCCGGCCAAGGGGAACACCGAGAACAACGTGGTAGGCCAGCCGTTCTTCCCGTACTTCATGGCCAAGGGCGGGGCCTGGTTCTTCTTCATCTTCGGGGCGCTGGCGCTGCTGGCCACGTTCGCCCAGATCAACCCGATCTGGCTGTACGGGCCGTACAATCCGGTGCAGATCTCCTCCGCCTCCCAGCCGGACTTCTACATGGGCATCCTGGAGGGCGCGCTGCGCGTGATGCCTGCCTGGGAGTGGAACTTCCTCGGGCACACGATCAGCTTCAGCGTGCTCATCCCGGCTGCGATACCGTTCGGCATCATCTTCACCGGCGCGGGGCTCTGGCCGTTCTTCGAGCAATGGGCGACCGGGGACCGGTCCTGGCACAACATCAACGACCGGCCGAGGAACGCGCCCATCCGGACCGCTACCGGCATAGCGGCCGTGGTGTTCTACGGCGTCCTGTGGGCCGAGGGAGCCAACGACGTCATCGCCGACTTCGTGCAGATCCCGCTGTACACCGTGACCTGGATCGCGCGGGTCCTGGTCTTCGTGGGACCGGCGATCGGTTTTTACGTCACTAGACGTATCTGCCTGGGTCTGCAGCGTAAGGACGCGGAGATGCTCGAACACGGGCTCGAAACCGGCGTCATCCGGCAGATGCCCAACGGTGAGTTCGTCGAGATACACCGGCAGGTGACCGAGGACGAACGCGCCATCCTCGAGGCCAAGAGGCCGTCCGCGCTGATGCCCACGGCCGGGTCCGAGGATGACAATGGCGTGCCCTCGCCGGAGGTGAGCGGCACCCTAGGCCGGGCCCGCGCGATCGCCAACCGGGGCTTCGCCGAGACGGTCGTGGTCGAGACGAACGGTCACGGGAATGGGCACGGCAACGGGCACGGGCCCGCTGACGAGCACGTGGCGGTGCCCGCGGGCGGCGGTCCAGCCGAGCTTCCCGGCGGCGGTGATGGCGAAGACGGGGAGTCCGGCGAGTCGTAGCGTCCTTGGCCTTGGCCTGGCTTACAGCACGCCGTAAACGTTCTCCCAGTACTGAGACGGCGTTACGCCCTGCGTCAGCTCCTGCGTGGTCAGCGGGGCTCCGGGGTTGCCTGCCATCAGCACATAGGGGTTGTTGACCAGCGTGTCGCTGCCGGCGATCAGCGGCTCCCAGCCGTTGCTCGCCCTGGAGGCCATCGGGATCCACAGCGTGTGGTCGTTCACCCCGCAGGTCTGCAGGGTGACGTCGGTGCCGTTCGCCGCGTTGCTCCCGAGGCCCACGCACAGGCTGGTCTCGTTGCGGTCCGGAGCGTACAGGTACTCGTAGACGGGGTAGGACGGCCACATCTGGCCCACCGCGGCGGGGACGAGGCCGTCCGCGTAGAACTCGGCCACGGTGCCTTCGTATTCGAGGATAAAGTCCTCGCCCTGGAACTGGCCGGGACCGGCGAGGTTGATCTCTGAGCCCACCCCCAGCCGACGGGCTGGCATATTCATGACGTAGCTCAAACCGTAGTTCGCGGTGATGAGGGTGACGCAGGAAGAACCGCACTGCTCGGTGGCTGCGCCGGCCGACGGCCCGGCCGCGACCAGCACGCCGCCAGCCAACGCGAACGCCGCCAGGCCGACAAAGAGCCTGCTCTTGACCCGCTCCATGGTCCTCCTCCGAGGCAAGAAAAAGGGTGGCTACAAGGCCGAAGCTAACCTCTTGGGGTCCATGCGTCCATAGGAGAGTGATGAGTTTCTTACGATCAGTGAGAGCTGTGTGGCTGATGCCGACTCCTGACGAGCTTGACGGACCGGCTGGACGGACCCTAATGTCCGATCGGTGAATGCCATCGCGCCGTTGGACGGGCTGACGGTCCTGGAGATCTCCAGCTTCATCGCGGCTCCGCTGGGCGGGATGACACTAGCTCAGCTCGGCGCGGAGGTGATCCGCGTAGACCCGGTGGGCGGGGGTGCGGATCTGGGCCGGTGGCCGCTGGCGCCGTCGGGGGTGAGCCTGTACTGGACCGCGCTGAACAAGGGCAAGCGGTCGGTCACGCTCAACTTCGGTACGGCGGAGGGGCGTGGCCTGCTGAGTGACCTCCTGGCCGCCTCGGGCCCGGGCGGCGGGGCCGTGCTGACCAACGCCGGGCGGGACTGGCTGTCGTACGCCGGGCTGGCCCGGGTCCGCCCGGACCTGATCCACCTGCAGATCCAGGGGTACCGCGACGGGCGGACCGCGGTGGACTACACGGTCAACGCCGAGACCGGGTTCCCGTTGATTACCGGTCCGGAGAACCTGGCGGGGCCGGTGAACCACGTCCTGCCGGCCTGGGATGTGGCCTGCGGGCTGTACGCCGCGGTCGGGTTGCTGGCCGCCGAGCGGCGGCGGGCGCGGACCGGGGCGGGTAGCGCGATCACGCTGGCGCTGGCTGACGTGGCGCTGGCGGTGGCCGGGCATCTGGGGTTCCTGGCCGAGGCCCAGGTGACCGGGGCCGAGCGGCCGCGGATCGGGAACCACCTGTACGGAGGGCTGGCCCGGGACTTCGTCACCGCCGACGGGGGACGGGTCATGGTGGTGGTGCTGACCGGCAGGCACCTGGCTGACCTGGGGGCCGCGACCGGGCTGGCCGGGACGTTCGGCGAGCTGGAGCGGCTGCTCGGCGCGGACTTCGGCCAGGACGGGGACCGGTACCGGCACCGTGCGGTCATCACCGCGCTGCTGGAGCCGTGGTTCGCCGGCCGCACCCTGGCCGAGGCCGAGCAGGCCCTGGCGGCCACGTCGGTGCTGTGGTCGCGGTACCGGCGGTTCACCGACCTGACCCAGGACGGCACGCTGACCGCCAACCCGCTGCTGGCCGAGATCGACCAGCCCGGGGTCGGCCCGCTGCTCGCGCCGGGCTCGCCGCTGGCCATGGACGGGACGACCGGGCCTCGCCCGGCGCCGGTCCTGGGCGCGGACACCGGCGCGGTGCTGACCGGGCTGCTCGGCCTGACCGCGGACGACATCGCGGGGCTGGCCGAACGCGGAGTCATCGGCGCCACGCGAAGCTGACCGCGACCGCCGGGTACGGACCTCAGCTGACGCTCTTGATCTTCCAGACTCCGACGGCGGCCGCGAGGGCCACCGCGGCGGTCGCGCCGAACAGGGCCGGGTAGCCGGCCAGCGAGACGAGCGGGGCGGCGATGGCCGGGCCGATGGCGTACGGGGTCACGATGGCGATGTTGATGATGCCGAGGTCCTTGGCCCGGTCGTGGGCCTTCGGCAGCACCTGGGTGATCAGCGCCTGATCGACCGCGATGTAGCAGCCGAAGCCGATGCCGAAGAGGACGGCCGCGGCCAGCGCGGACGGCCAGGTCTCCCAGAAGGTCAGCAGCAGCGCGGCCACGGCCATCAGCAGGCCGGATACGGTGACCAGCATCTTGCGGCGGCCGCTGCGGTCGGAGATGATCCCGCCGATGATCGAGGCCAACACTACGCCGCCGGTGTAGATCAGGATCAGGATGAGCAGGCCGTCCGCGGCGTCCTGGCCGGGGAACAGGCGCGCGTAGTGCAGCTTGTCGCGCAGGAAGTACAGCAGGTACAAGGTGCCCATGGCGATGGCGAGGGTAGTCAGGAAGCGAGTTAGCCAGGCCCAGCCGAAATCGGGATATTCACGCGGGCTGATCCAGTAGGAGGAGGCCATCCGGCGCCAGGAGAACGGCTCCCGGTGCTCCGGGGCGAGCGGGTGATCGGGGGTGAGCAGCACGAATGGTAGCGCCAGCACGACCATCAGCACCGCCAGCGCGATATATCCGGTGAGCAGGTCCTGGTTCAGGACGTCGACGACCAGGACGGTGCCCAGGACCAGGCCGAGCGCGATCGGCATGCCCACCCAGCCTGACACGGTGGCGCGCTGCCGGACCGGCACGTGATCAGGAACGGCCGCGCTCAAGGTAGCGTATTCGCCGTTCTGGAAGGCGCCGAACAAAAACCACAGCACAGCCACGGCTACCACCGTGCCCGCCTTGGCCAGCAGCCCCACGCAGACCGCGGCCAGCAGGACCATGACCAGCGTCCACCGGTGCCGGCGGCCGCTGAACCGGCCCAGCCGCTGGCCGTGTGCGGTGCGGTCGGACAGCGCGCCGACGACCGGGGTGGCCAGAGCGGAGGAGACGGCGTTGACCGCGGTCACCACCCCAAGGGCGACGATCTTATGGCGAGGCGTGATGTCCTGCAGCTGGAGCGCGAGCAGGACCTGNNGGCTGGCCGATGACCTGATCTGCCATGGCTGGATCATGACGCATTCCGGTCATCTCGCGATAGTCGACCGCTCCGGAGTTTGGCATCGGCCCACGTTGTGAGTGGAATGGAGCCGTGGGAGGTCAGACGGAGATCACGTTCCGGTTGCTCGACGGGATGCAGGCCGCGGCGCACGCGGACGACCTGCGGGCTTTGCGCGTCGGGGAATATGATGACGGCTCGTTCGCCGACCGGTTCCGGGTCGCGCGCCGCCAGCCGGGCTTCGTTCTCGCCGAGGCGCGTCACGGCGGCTACCTAGTCGGGTACGCGTTCGGGATGCCGCTGCGGCCGTCCACCTACTGGTGGCGGCACCTGACGACGCCGCTGCCGGATGATTTCACGGCCGAGCATCCCGGCCGAACCTTCGCGCTGGTCGAGCTGCTGGTCCGCGCCTCATGGCGGCGGCAGGGCATCGCCGGAGCCCTGCACGACCTGATCCTGGCCAGCCGGCCCGAGGAGCGAGCGACGCTGACCGTCCCGCCGGCGGCCGCCCCAGCGCAGAACGCCTTCCGGAAGTGGGGCTGGCGCAAGGTAGCCCGGACCCACGACGACGGGCCCGGCTCCCCCGTATCCGACGTGCTCATCATCCCGCTCCCGGTAGAAGCGGCCAGATGACCACGAAGATAGCGGCAGATGTCCACGAACACCGAGTGTTCGCGGACAGGCCTCATCTGACATGGAAGCACCGGAGCGGGCATCACGCCCCGGCCCCGCCGTGCAGGACCTGGTCGATGGCCGTGATGATGACCTGGGCTGCGCCGTCGATGGCCTGGGCTACCTGGCATGACGGGTAGGTGAGCTGGCTGGCGATCTGGGCCGCGGACAGGCCGGCCAGGAACTGCGGGTCGTCCTGCGCGCCGGC
>PLDT01000644.1:0-4693 GCA_003136255.1 Actinomycetota bacterium | reverse complement strand
TACCGCGGAGGATCCGGCTTACGAGGAGGATCCGGGCAGCTCCAGCTACCAAAATGCTCCGCATAAGCTATATCCTCCGCGTTAATTTTCAATGCTTCGAATGTGGTGGCGAATTGCGGGGCAATTGAGATGCCTGCTGTCGTGCCCGTCGGCCTGTCGTGCTGAGGGTAGGGTCTGGGTTCGCCGCCCGGGTGAGCGGCCCCGGGCCTGCGCGTGTCAGATCCGCAGGCCAGACCGGGCGGCTCACCCCGGGTTGCGTCCTGTGCCCGGCTCGGACCGGTTCACGGTATGCCCAGCCTGGCTTCACCGTACGGCGCTGGCCGAGCCCGGAAGGTTCAGCGTGGCTTCAATGTTCAGCCGCCGGACAGGCCAGGCGTTGGCAGAGTTGATGTGGTCCCTCTACGGCGCCAGGGGCACACGCACCCCACCCGTGCCGTCCGACCGCTCCGCTGAAGGTCAGTGTGCCAGGGCAACCTGGACGAGCTTGACGATGACCATGATCATCGCGATCGCCAGGTAGGACCGCAGCGCGGTCAGGCCGAGCTTGCGGCCGGTGGACATGACCGGCTTGGACAGCGTGGCCAGCGGCGGCATCCGCCAGCCGTCCCGCCCGGTCCGGTCGACCGGGACGCCGACCCCAAAACCGAACGACCGGCGGGCCCGCGCCAGTGCCCAGGCCCCCGCGACCACCGAGAACACCGCGCAGACACCGACGATCTCGGTAATCTGCCGTCCGGTGATACCCGGGAATAGCACCGAGGCCGTCAGCACCACCGACAGCGTGACCAGCACGGCCACCACGGCCGAGGTAAACACGTTGGTCGTGCGGCGGTTGACCCAGGGCCCGAGGACCGCCCGGTCGTTGCACAGCAGCAGCAGGAACACCGTGGCGCTCGGCAGCAGCACGCCGGCCAGCACCTGCACTCCCTCGGTCATCAGCCCGAGCGGGGCGCGGGGGATCAGCACGATCGCGGCGGCCCCGCAGATCAGCGCGGCATAGACCGCGTAGAAGCCCTTGGCCTGCCGGAACCCGCGGTGCAGCGAGTGCTTGAGGCCGAGCACGTCGCCGATCGCGTACGCGCTGGACAGCGAGACCGCGAACGCCCCGATGATGGCCGCGTCGAGCAGCGCGACGGCGAACACCACGCCGACCGCCCGGCCCCCGTAGGCGGCCAGACCGCGGGCCAGTCCGCCGGCGTCGGTGAAGCTGCTGCCGGTCCTGGTTCCGGCGAAGGCCGCGGCGGTCGCGCCCATCAGCGCGGCGGCGCCCAGCACCACGACCACGATGCCGATCCACAGGTCGACCTTCTCGTAGCGCATGAACCGCGGGGTAATCCGCTTGTCGATCACGTAAGACTGCTGGAAGAACAGCTGCCACGGCGCGACCGTGGTGCCCACGATGCCGATGATCAGCAGCATCACGGTGCCCATCTGCCCTGATCCGCCGGGCAGCCCGGGTACTCCGAAGCCGTGCACCATCTGCGCGCCCGACGGGTGGACCAGCAGGAACAGCGGGATCAGCAGCAGCGATCCGGCGCAGAAGGCCACCGCGATCCGCTCGAACCGGCGGAAGCTGCCGGTGAACGCGGCCGCGATGATCACCCCGGCGGCGAGCACCACCGCGACCAGCTTCGGCACACCCAGGTAGCCAGCCGCCAGCGTGATCCCGATGAACTCGGTGACAATGGTCAGCGCGTTGAGGATGAACAGGTCGATGACCGAGAACGCGCCCCAGAACTTGCCGAACCGCTCCAAGATCAGCCGGGCGTGCCCGACCCCGGTCACCGCGCCCAGCCGCAGCACCATTTCCTGGTTCACGTACAGCACCGGGACCAGCAGCAGGAGCGTCCACAGCAGCCGGGTGCCGTAGTCCTGCCCGGCCTGCCCGTAGGTGGAGAACGCGCCGGCGTCGTTGTCGCCGCACATCACGATCAGCCCCGGGCCCACGATGGCCAGCAGCGTCTTTAGCTTGGCGGGCAAGCCGGTACGCGGAGCGAAGTCGTCGACCGCGATCGTGCCGAGCGCGCCGCGGATGTCACCCACGTGCGCGTCGTCGAGGACGGCGGCGGGAGCGGTACGGGAGATGGTGGCCATAGTGAACACCCCTTTCACGTCACGAGATCTGACGGGATGAGGGGCACACGCCGTGAGGCCGTACGCAAGCCAGACTGGACCCGCCCGAGTGGGCCGGGGCAGTCGTGGATTCAGCTCAGGTTAGGTCAGCGGGAACCTTCAGGGCCTGGCGTGTGCCGGAACAGAATGGGACAGCAGCGAGGAGGGCCAACTTCGGCCCGGACTATCAGAGTCCATCGCGTGCCTCCCTTCAGTCGCGACGCACGGGGGCGCCAGGCCGCACGTGCCATTAAGGCACTTCTCCGTGACACCTGAGGAAACAAACGGCCAGCGCAGGATAATCCGGCCGCACCTCTCTCGTAAGAGCTTTGGCACTCCACGGCGTACTGCGATGGATTCACCGCCAGCCACTTGGCCTCACCCCTTAGGCCGGGGAGAGGTGTCCTGATCCGGAGCGTCTCTCGACGGTTGGGATCAGTGGCCTATGTCCGTGAAGACGCCTCACCGAACGAGGTGTCCTATGTTGAACCTTCACTCAGGATGCCGTCGGGGACCCGGAGTGTCAACTTGGCGTGATTGGCGCGCTAACCGGGAGGTCGTGCCACCTGTCAGGGATTTACCGGAACGCCCAGGCCAGGCAGCACCTGAGCCGACGGGATCGCGGCGACCAGGCGCCCGGGTAGCCGTAGCTTGGACCCGCGGATGCCGGAGCCGATCACCACCGAGCCGGTCTTCGCCACCGCCTCGTCCACCAGCACCGGCCAGTCCGCGGGCAGCCCGACCGGGGTGATTCCGCCGTACTCCATGTCGGTAGCCGCGGTCACCGCCTCGACTGGTGCGAACGACGCCTTCCGCGCGTCCAGGTGCCTGCGGACCAGGCCGTTCACGTCCGCCCGGGTGGTCGCCAGGACCATGCAGGCCGCGTACATCGTGTTCCCGCCGCGTTTGCCCGCGATGACCACGCAGTTCGCCGACTCAGTCGGGGAGACCCCGTACCGCTCGCAGAACGCCGCGGTGTCCGCCAGCGCCGGATCGATCTCAGCCACCAGGACCTCGTCCGCACCGGGCCAGTCCCGCAGCGCCGCCGCCACCGGCGCGGCAAGCAACTCCGGCCGCGACAGCGCGGGAAGAAACGACAGCACCTCACTCATGCGCCCATCCAACCACCACCACCGCGTCCGGGCGCCGGAAGGCTGCGGGACGGAAAAGTGTTAGGTAATGGGGGCCAGTCAGGCTTATTCTTCCGCCCGGTATGGAGTCGCGATCCGTGATGTCGTCGCAGGCTGAGATGGCCGTGCCCGCAGAGGCGCGAGCCGAGCCATCCGCGCCGCGAGCCGAGCCATCCGCGGCGCGGTCCGGGCGCTCCCGGCGGGGGCGCTCGGGAAATCAGCGTCCCGCAAATCAGCGCTCCGCAAACCGGCACGCCGCGGCCCGGGCCGCGCGCCGGGCGGCCATGCCGCCGATCACCTACCCGCCCGAGCTGCCGGTCAGCCAGCGCAAAGATGACATCGCCCAGGCGATCAGGGATCACCAGGTAGTGATCATCGCGGGGGAGACAGGCTCGGGCAAGACGACCCAGATTCCCAAGATCTGCCTTGAGCTGGGCCGGGGCGTCGCCGGGCAGATCGGCCACACCCAGCCGCGCCGGCTGGCGGCCCGGACGGTGGCCGAGCGGATCGCTGAGGAGCTGGGCAGCCCGCTCGGCGAGACCGTCGGGTACCAGGTGCGGTTCACCGACGTGTCCGCCGACGACACGCTGATCAAGCTGATGACCGACGGCATCATGCTGACGGAGCTGGCCCGCGACCGCCGGCTGAGCCGCTACGACACGCTGATCATCGACGAGGCGCACGAGCGCAGCTTGAACATCGACTTCATCCTCGGTTACCTCCGGCAACTCCTGCCCCAACGCCCCGACCTCAAGGTGATCATCACCTCGGCCACCATCGACCCGGAGCGCTTCGCCGCGGCCTTCGGTGGCGCGCCGATCGTCGAGGTATCCGGGCGGACCTACCCGGTCGAGGTGCGCTACCGGCCCATGGAGACCGGCGAGGGCGGCCAGGACGCCGACCAGGGACAGGCCATCAGCGACGCCATCGACGAGCTGTCCGCCGAAGGGCCCGGTGACATCCTGGTCTTCCTGTCCGGCGAGCGCGAGATCCGCGACACCGCCGACCTGCTGGCCGGCCGTGACCGGCTCGAGGTGCTGCCGCTGTACTCGCGGCTGTCGGCCGCCGAGCAGCACCGGGTATTCGACCGGCGCCAGGCCTCCAGCCTCACCCGGCGCGTGGTGCTGGCCACCAACGTGGCCGAGACCTCGCTGACCGTGCCGGGCATCCACTACGTCATCGACCCGGGCACCGCGCGGATCTCCCGGTACAGCCGGGGGACCAAGGTGCAGCGGCTGCCGATCGAGCCGATCTCGCAGGCCTCCGCCAACCAGCGCAAGGGCCGCTGCGGCCGGACCGCGGACGGGATCTGCATCCGCCTGTACTCCGAAGCCGACTTAGAGTCCCGGCCGGAGTTCACAGCGCCGGAGATACTGCGCACCAAACTGGCATCGGTAATCTTGCAGCTGGCCGCGCTCGGCCTGGGCGACGTGCCGAAGTTCCCGTTCATC
>PLDT01000201.1:2701-14267 GCA_003136255.1 Actinomycetota bacterium | reverse complement strand
ACTGAGCCGCCGATCTGGCGCCGGTCCCGTCGTGTGGCTCTGGCCGGTCTTGACTCGCAGACCAGGGTGATCTGCGCGCGGACTCTGCGGGTCAGCATGGGGCCGAACGGACGCTCGCCCCATGCATGATGAGAGTGCGCTACCTCCTCGCATACTTATTTGCTGGCCTGCAAATTTCGTCGGCTGGAGATCCCGACAGGAGATATTCCCTCGGTAGGCCAGTGTTCGCGCAGGTACGGTCATGGGTAACGTCGATGCCATAGTGCCTTGGCCGCCGGAAGGCGGGGGCGCGCGGATAGCGGTCGCTGGGGCCGGGCGGTCAGGTTCTCCGGTCCGGGCGTGTCTTTATGAGTATGCACATCGCTTACGTTGTCGTCACGATCGTCGTGGCGCTTGCGAACGGCTATGCCGCCGTTTTGAACTTCGCCGGGGCGGAGTCTGTCAGGGTCGTCGCCGACGAGGTGCGAGTGTCGCCGAGGTGGATGATTCCGTTCGGGATTCTGCTGGCCTGCGGGGCGGTCGGCCTGCTGGCCGGATTCGCTGTGCCGGTGCTCGGGATGGCCGCCGCGATTGGCCTGGTCGTCTACTTCATCTGCGCGGTGAGCGCGCACATCCGGGTGCGCGATCCCAAGGTCGCCGGTGCGGTCAGTTTCCTGGTGATGGCCGTCGGCGCCCTAGTCGTGGGCCTGGGCTACCACAACCACTGGTGATCCCTGCGGGGCCGCCACTCCCATTCGGTCACGGCCACAGGAGGTAGAAGGGAACCTATTTGATATGGAGGAGATCGAGTGGCTGACGGAGCGCTTTCAGCAGCACCGTTCGCATTTGCGCGGGGTTGCCTACCGGATGCTGGGATCGGTGAGCGAAGCCGACGACGCTCTCCAGGAGGCATGGCTCCGGATCCGCGACCAGGATCGGCGGAGCGTCGAGAACATGCAGGCCTGGCTGACCACCATTGTCGGGCGGGTGTGCCTGAACATGCTGCGCGCCCGGCGAGCACGGCGCCACCAGTTCACGGACGTCTACGTGCCCGACCCCGTCGTCAGCCTCGAAGGCAGCGTCGACCCTGAGCAGGAGGCGCTGGTTGCCGACTCGGTCGGGCTCGCGCTGCTCGTGGTGCTCGACGCGCTTACTCCTCCCGAGCGGCTGGCGTTCGTGCTGCACGACGTGTTTGGCGTGCCGTTTGCGGACATCGCGGCGGTCCTCCACCGTTCCGAAGCCGCCGCGCAGCAACTCGCCAGCCGAGCTCGGCGACGCGTGCACGGCTCGCCCGCGCCGGACCCGGACATCGGGCGACAGCGCGAGGTCGTCGACGCGTTCTTCGCCGCCTCTCGCGATGGCGACTTTGACGCCTTGGTGGCGGTGCTCGATCCCGATGTCGAACTGCGGATCGATAGCGGCGTGCTGCGCGAGGAAGCGTCGCTGATTCTTCGCGGCGCGGTAGCCGTAGCGGCCTACTCCGCTACTTACTCCAAGCTCTACCCGTTCGTCAGGTCAGTGCTCGTTAACGGCGCCGCGGGAGTTGTGGGGGCGCCCGCCGGACGAGTGTTCTCCGTGATGGCGTTCACCGTCACTAACGGAAAGATCAGGCAAATCGATGCCCTCGTGGACCCAGAGCGCCTCGGGCAGCTCAACCTCGTCATCCGATCGGCCGATGAACAAGGCCGGTGACGTCACTCGGACTGCTGAACCAGCGCGATGGCGTGTTCCTCGCCGAGGACTGGGTGGCAGCGTCGGGCATTCTGCCCGAGGCGTGTGCTTCACTAGCGCTTCGGTCGTAGCCAAGGCGCTGGGATCCAAACGACCTCCTGGACGCGACGTCCCATACGCCGGCCAGCCTGGTGAGGTCCACGGCGCGCCGGTCGCCAACTCTTCGAGCCTGACCTGGAGATAAAACGGCGTGTGGTGTACCCCTCCTGCGCAGCCCGNNGCCGATAGCGCAGGTCAGCCACTCAATCGAGTATTCGAGCGGCACACGGTCGAGCCGCCCGCGCCCGGGCCAGATGATCGCGGGGTTGCAAGCGCCGCCGTTTGCGTAACGACTTGTAATCGGACAGTCTTTCTGCTGCGTCAGCGTGTCCTGGCTCCAGAATCTGAGCGGCCCGCTCGGGCGCTGGCCGTTGCCCGGGCGGCCGGACCTGACGAAATTCACGCCGCGGGGTAAGACACCGGCTCCGCGGCGACGCATAGCCTGTGACGGCGGGGGTGTCGCGTCCGCAGTGCCCCCGAGCCAGCCCGAAGCCGACTGCAAGGGAGCCCGGAGATGGCCACTGAATCTACGATCACCGGTCGTGTCGCCGAGATGCACGCCTCGATGGCCGCACAGCCGCCGAACGAGGTCATGGGTGCGTTCACCCGGGAGCAAGCCGCACTGGCCACCGCCGGCATACCGGACGGGGTCGCTATCCCCGGAACCCTGATCCCCGATGCCGGCCTGCTCGACGTCCACGGGTCACCGACGACGCTGTACGCCGTGACGGCAGACCGGCCAACGGTACTGGTGTTCTACCGGGGAGCCTGGTGCCCGTACTGCAACATCGCCCTAGCCACCTACCAACAGCACCTGCTCCCGCGGCTGACCGCACGCGGCATAGGGCTTGTCGCGATCAGCCCTCAGGCCGCGGACGGGTCGCTGTCGATGCAGGAGAAGCACGACCTGTCCTTTACCGTGGTGTCCGATCCGGGCAACGCGATCGCCCGCGGCCTGGGCATTCTGACCCGGCCGTCGGACGAGGCACGAGCCGCCCAGCTGCAGCTCGGACTCGACCTGACCGCCGTCAACGCCGACGGCACCGTCGCGCTGCCGATGCCGACCGTAGTCATCACCGACGTCGGCCACGTCGTCCGGTGGATCGACGTGCACTCCGACTACAGCACCCGCACCGAGCCGGCGCAGATCCTCAGCGCCCTCGACCGGCTCGGCATCTGACCAGCCGGGCGTCGGATAGGCGCCACGCGTCATGCCTGAACTCGATCTGGCCACCGTCACCGCAGCCGACGGCCGCGACCTGCTGGCGGGCCGCCGAGGGGGACTGGCTGCGGCCGGTACCGCACTGCCCCGGCTGGAGTGCCGTTCAGGCCGGGCCTGGTGGCGATGACGCCGCACAGCTCGGCGCGCCCGCCGGCGCTGAACTGGTCAGGGTCCCTGATCACTTCTTCGAGCTGGGCGATCATCCGTGCCCCGACCACGGCGTCGCGCTCGGCGGCCTCAGGTTTGAAGCAGATGACGAACCGCTCGTCCTCGGCGATCCGCACCTCCTTGACCTCGAGGTTCCCGCCACGTCCTTGTAGCGTCCGTGCCGGACAGCGCGGCGGCCGCTTCGGCGGACCCGGACCTGAGTTTCTTCCCGACGCGGCGGGTGTCCCGGTCTTAATTTCTTGAGGCGTCGGCTTCCGCCGTGCCAGTCCTCCTGGATGCCGGTCTGGCCAGGGTTAACGCCGAAGCTGTGCAGTTGGGATCGTTCTCGCAGGCTGCGCTTGAGCTCAGCGAAGCCGGGGAAGGAGGCGAGCCCGACAACGTGGTCCCACAACCGGATCGCGTCCTGGTCACTGGGCAGCCGGCTGATGACCGGCCCGAAGAACGCGGTCCCGTCGGGCGGCCCGAAGTGGATGATCGGGGTACCGACGTCCTTGCCGGTCAGCGTGAGCGCCTCGTCGGTTTCGGCCCGCAGTTCATCGTCCCAGTTGGCGTCATCGAGGGCATCGGCCAGCGCGGCGGGCAATCCGGCCCGCTTGAGCAGCGGCTCGACGAACGCCCGGCTTCCCCGTTCATCCGGTCCCAGTGCGGGCGCGGCTGCGGAGTCGAACGCCTGGGTGCCGATCGCCTCGTACAGGGGCCCAACCGCCTGGCGGCCGTGCTCGGCGCGGGTCCGGGCGGCCACCCGCAGCAGCCGCATCCCGGCGGTGTGGCCAGCCTCGTAGCCTGCCGGGAAATGGCTGTCGTAGTCGACGTCGGCGTTGAGCATGCGCAGCGAGATGAACCGCCAGTCCACGGTGTAGTCGCGCTGAGCGGCGACCTGCCGGACCCATTTGCTCGTCATCCAGGCGAACGGGCACAGCGGATCGAAGTAGAAGTTGATATCCGGGATGTTCATGACGTCCTCCGATGGCTATCAAGATGACGCGGCGGCATGCTCGCGCCGGTACCGGGCCAGGCCGATCACGTCCTCGGGCACCAGGCGGCCGATGGCGCCGCTGGAGTACACGGTTACGATCGCCTTGCCCGGCACGCCTGGCCGGCGGGGCGCGCTGGCCAGGCCGCGATGGTGGCGATCACTCGAAGAAATGGGTTCGGGCGCGCGGCAGCCGCACGCCGTCGACGTCGATGTCGATCTTCTCGTTGTAGAAAGCGACCAGGCCCGCGATGGGCAGCAGCTGGCGGGTGGGGAAGTCATAGGCCCAGGCGAGGTCTTGATCACCATCGCGCACGTCGTCACCGGTGCGCACCGACCAGTAGGCGCTGGTGACACCCTTGTACGGGCAGGCCGTCTGGGTGGCGGTCGGCACGAGGTGACTGAAGTCGACATCGGTGCGGTCGAAGTAGTAACGGGTCGGCAGACCGGTCTCGAACACCAGCACCGGCCTGGCGCTCTCGGCCAGCGTGATGCCCTCCAGCGAGGCCCGGACGTGCCGGTGCGAGCGAAGTGCGTCGACGCGGACGTAAGGGTTGCGGGGATGAACGAAGACCTGCTCGTCCTCCTCATACCATGCATCCAGCGCGTCCCAGTCGAAACGAGCTGTGCCCGCCACCCGGTCAATCGCCTCGTCACCGAAGACACGCACGGTGCCTGGGCGGTCCACGCCGCCGGCCCGCAAGCCGTGACGGCGTGCCGTCCCCTGGCGCAGGCGCTGCTCGTGGTGCTCATCCACCAGGAAACGCTCGTCGACGTCTTCAACTGGGATGTAGTACTGCGGGTAGTACGGCCATTCCCACACGTACCGGGCCTGCGTACTGTCGAAAATCAGCTCGCCGCCCAGCATCGCCCGCACTCGCCGCGGCGCGGGTTCGGCGTGATCGGTCTCCGCGATCATCTGCGGATAATCACGGTCGGCTGCCACACGTGATACGGCCATCGTGCCTCACTCCTGAAGTCGGTAACTAAACCGGGCACAAGGTGAGCGTCACCGGACGCGCCGTTCTTACCTCCTGGACAGCCAGCGGACTGCCGCGCGATGACGCAGCAGATGAACGGTGACGCCCTGACCACGTTATGACGTAGCTCCAGCGGCGGCTGCGAGCAGGCCCTCAAGGTGAACTGCATGGCGGTGAGCATCATCGCGGAGCCGGCCTCGCTCGCACAGCGATACGTGCCGTCCGGGAGGTGGCGCAGGCCGTCGATGACGGCCAGCCTGATCACCCAGGCCGGTTTCGGCGCCGACCAGGACGGCGCACAGGTACACCAGACGGCGCTGACCAGGCATGGCTGCTGCGCGGATGCCGATGCCCAGCACGGCTCTGAGACGGCCGACCGTCATTATGAACAAGAGAACCACCACCTTCGAGGATGCGGGCGGCCGGACGCCACAGGAGGATGAACTCATGCCGCGGGGCCGCCCGCGGACGAAGGGCGGTCGCGATGCACATCCTTGTCACCAGCGCCGGCGGAGCCAACGGCAACGGCTACGGCGCGATCCTCGGCTTCGGCCCGGAGGGTGAATTCACAGGGCCGTTTGGCGACGACCCGCGGATCGCCGATCCGCGCGGTCTGTCCGTTGACCCGTCAGGCGCACTCATCTATGTGAACAGCGGCGACGACCGTGTGCTGGCGCTCGTGGCGCTCGATCTCCATGGGCGCGTCGTGCGCGACTCGGGGCCGATGCCCGGGCTGGACCCAGGCGGCGGCACGACCTCGTCGCCGCGGTGCGCCGTGCCGTCGAGGAGGATCTGACCGAATGGCAGCGGCAGGTGTTCACCGCGATCGCGGTAAAGGGCGGTCCGCTCGACGCGCTGGTGGCGCAGCTGGGTTCCAGCCGTAATGCGGTCTATGAAACGATGTTCGGCGCACGGCGTAAGTTGCGGGCCGCGCTGGCTGCTAACGGGTATCTGACCGCCTCCGCTGAGGAGGCCGAGCTGAGCGACCGCGGTACGGGGCGACCATGACGGGCTGGGATGAGCTGGACCGGTTCTTGCGGACCGATCCGCGCGATGTGGGCTGCGATCAGGCGCTGGACATCTTGCAGGTCTATGTCGAGCTCGTCCTGGACGACGAATCCGGGACCGAGGCGGCCCGCCGGTATACCGGTGTCGCTGCGCACCTGCTGAGCTGCGGCCGTGTGCCGAGGACTACCAAGGGCTGCTTCTGGCCGCTAGGGCGAATCCGGCCTGACTGCTGATCTCCGGGCGGGCAGCCGGTGATCTGCACCGCCGGGCAGCTCGAGGGGCAGCCGGATATCGCGAGGTAAGACGCCGGCCTGAACCGGCGCTAACAACAGGACGGTCCGGCACACCGCTGGCGTCATTTCCGTGAGCAGATGAAGGAGAGCCGTTATGCCGCTGCTGAGTCCCGGAGACTCGTTCCCCGCCCTGCCGCTGACCCCGCCGGGCGGGGCGGCCCTGACCCTGCCGGACGCGTTCGATGGTGACTTCGGAGTCGTGCTGTTCTTCCGCGGGTCGTGGTGCCCGTACTGCAACGCGCAGCTGCGGGCGTTCCAGCAGGCCGGCGACAGTCTCGCGGCCGCCGGGATCAAGGTCGCGGCGCTGTCGGTGGACGACGAGCCCGCCACTGCGGAGCTGATCGCCAAGCACGGCCTGACCTTCCCGGTCGGGCACGGCGCCGACGCCCGGGCCATCGCCGGGCTCACCGGCGCGTTCGTCAACCCCGACCCGGTCTACCTGCAGTCCACCGGGTTCGTCCTCGGCCCGGCCGGCCGGGTCGTGGTCAGCGTGTACTCCAGCGGCGCCATCGGCCGGCTCGTCCCCGAGGACGTGATCGGCATGGTCCGCTACCTGCGCGAGCATGCGACGGCCTGACCATGACCAGCAGAAAGGAGACCGCAGTGGGAACCGTCTTTGCCGGTAAGACCGCGCTGATCACAGGGGCGGGGCGCGGTATCGGCCGTGCCGTCGCACTCGAGCTGGCGGACGCCGGCGCCGGGCTGATCCTGGTCGCCCGCTCCGCGGACCAGCTGGCGCAGACCCAGGACAGCCTGCTCGGCCGGGGCATCCCCGCCGGGCAGGTCCGGATCGTTCCCGCTGACCTCGGCGACGAACGACAGCGCGGCCGCGCGGCCGCGGCGGCGCTTGCGGCAGGCCGCGTGGACATCCTGGTCAACAACGCGGCCACCGTCGAGCCGCTCGGCCGGACCGCCGCCATCCCGGCCGCGGGGCTGCGCCGCGCCTTCGAGCTCAACGTCATCGCGCCCGCTGCGCTCACCGCCGCCGTGCTGCCCGGCATGCTGGACGCCGGCTGGGGCCGCATTGTCAACGTCTCCAGCGGGATCGTCGCGCGGCCGGATTCCATGGTCCGCTTCAACGCCTACGCCGCGACCAAGGCCGCGCTGGAGGCGCACACCGTCAACCTTGCCGCCGAGCTGGGCGGCACCGGCGTGACCGTGAACGTCTACCGGCCGGGCGGGGTGGACACCGTCATGCAGGCCTGGATCCGCCAGCAGGATCCCGGACGCATCGGAACCGCCGCGTACGAACGGTTCAACCGGAACTTCGCCGACGGCACCCTGATCACCCCCGAGGAGTCCGCCGCAGCCCTGATCGCACGTCTGGGCGGAGACGACACGGGGGTCATCTGGGACGTCAGCACCGCTGCCGCCCGGTCATGAACCTCGCATCCGTGTTGCAGCTGGCTGACTGGCGGCGGCAGACCGCGGCCTTGTACGCCCGGGTTCGCGAGCAGCCGGATCCCGCGGCCGCGCACGCGCTGTGGCGCGACGGCCGCGACCAGATGATGCGCTCGCACCCGCAGAGCCCGCTGCCCGCCGGCGACCCGATACGAGCCCGTGGCGTGCCTTACGGGCCTTACGATCCGGCGTTGCGGTGGACCGTGCGCGTCGAGCCGGTCTCGCGGGGGCGGCGGCTCGCGATCGACACCGGCCCGGATGGCGTGACCCGGCTCGAACAGGCCGGCTGGGTGACGCTTGCGGATCCCGTCCGTCAGCGGGTGGCGCTGTGGTGGCTGGATCAGTACGGCGGTGGCCTGTTCCTGCCGCTCCGTGACGCGACGGCTGGCACTACCAGCTACGGCGGCGGCCGTTTTCTGCTCGATACGGCCAAGGGCGCCGATCTCGGCCCGGCCGGCCGGTCCCTCGTCATCGACCTGAACTTCCTGTACCACCCGTCTTGCCGGTACGACAGCCGCTGGGCCTGCCCGCTCGCGCCGGACGAGAACGTCATCGACCTGCCCATCCTGGCAGGGGAGCGGCTAGGCCCGCTATGAGCCCAGGTCGGCGTCCTTGTGTTCAGGTACCCGCGAGGACCTCTCGGATTGTCGGAGGCCGCGCGTAAGGGCGACGCGCGGCTGGGCGCTAATCCACCCGACCGCGGAACACGCCGCAGCGCAGAGAAGAAGTACCATGCACCGTCTGAAGAACCGGAGCCTGGGCATCGCGCTGGGAGGCGCCGCCCTCGGCGGGCTCGTGTTCACCGGCGCGACAAGCGCCTCGGCCGCGACGCTGAACGGTGGCGGATACGTGTCCGGGTGAGCGTACGGACCCGCGCGCTGTACGCCGCACCCGCGGCGGGAGCATGGCCCACTCGTGCTTGAGCCGGCCGAACTCGCGCTGTCACGTCCTGTCACGTCGGCGACGTGGGTCAGCTGACGGCCGCGAGCAGGCCGGCGTAGTCTTCGCCGCAGGGGCCGCAGGCGCGCAGGTGCGCTGCCACGCCCGGGTAGCGCCGTTCGGTCGCGTCGGCACCCTGTCTGATCACCGCATCGACGTAAAGGTCCAGTATTTCCATCGCCTGGTCGCATCCCACGTCCTGCGGATCGGTCTGCAGGAACTGGTCGAGCGCCCGCCATCCGCTCATGACTTCCTCGGTTCTTCGTCGTGCAGATATCCGTGTGCGACCAGATGCGCGCGGATTTTTCGCCGGGCGTCGAACATCGTCTTGTAGATCGCGTTACGCGTCGAGCCGAGCTCGGCGGCCAGCGCGTCGAGGGGAATCCCGTCGACGATGATCGCGACGAAGACGCGCCGCTGCCGCTCGCTCAGCGCCTCGGTGACGGCCCGGCGAAGCGCACCGGCCAGTTCGCGGGACTCGGCGTACTGCGCGGGGTCGGCACCGAACCGGTCAGGGATGCGTTCCCACGCATCGCCGCCGACCTGCACTGGCGGATTGCGCCAGTAATGGCGGCCGAGCTTGGCTGACACCTCGAAGATGACGAACTTATACGCCCAGGTGGTAAAGCGGCTGTCGCCGCGGAACCGGTCCAGTTTGCCGGTGATCGCGAGCAACGCGTCGTCCGCCGCCTGATGGGCGAGGTCATCTCGCTCGCGTCCCTCGATGCGGACGGGATGGCTGCGCCGCCGCAGCTCGGCGTGGGCAGCTCGCAGGAGCAGCTGGTGCAGGCGGGCGAGGGCATGTTCCCGTTCGGCGGCGCTAGGGGCGTCGCGACCGGTACCGGCCAGGCACCTTAGCCACTCGCGCGACTCCGCATCGAGCGGGTCGCGTCTGCTGACCCCGGCGGCCGTACTCCCAGCCAACGACATGCTCCGACTTTACAAGGCTTACCGCGACGCTGCCGCCCGCAAGGTAAGAGGACGCTCATCCTGGACGGCAGGGCAGCATGACCAGCCCGGTCCGAAAGACGGGCGCTGATTTCCGTCGTGGCACGGTGGCGGCCGCTATCGGTGTTGACGCGTCGGCGGGCGTTCTGTTGCATGAATGAGCAACCGCGGCTGTCGTGCGCCCGGCGGCATCCGGTGCCGCGAAGGGCCGGGCCGGCTGAGCGGTCTGCTGACCCGGAACAAGCTGGCCCTGGAGAATGTGATCCAGGTCGACCTGTCTTGTTCCCGGAAGCTGGCGATCCACAGGTCCCTGTTACCTACCGGGCGGCGGCGGCGTGCAGATGGGCGGGGCGTGAGCCTGGCCGGCTCCTGACGGGCCGGCGTAAGTTCCGCGCTGCGCCCGCCGCTAACAGGCACGCGCGGGGCATGAAGGCTGCTAGAGCCGAGATGGAAGCCCCGATGGATAAAGTCAGGCAGACTTACCGATTCACGGAGTCGAGACACGATGGCCGTAACACCTGTCGCAACCGGTCGCGACTACCCGCAGATGATCGCGGAGACCGATCACGTCGAACCCGCGCCGCGGCGAGTGCGGGCGATGCTGGGCGGCGAGCAGATTTTCGACACCACCCGGGCGCGGTATGTCTGGGAATGGCCATAATATCCGCAGTACTACATCCCGGCCGATGACATCGACCTGCGCTTCCTCGTTGACGAACACCACGAGCAGCACCTTCGCCCGGGTATGGCACGAAGCCATGGCCTGCGCGCGGGCAGCCTGGACCGCCCGGGCACCGTGCGGGTCTTCGGCGGCCGGATGCCGGCCGCATGCACTCCGCCGCCGCTACGCCCGCAGCGTCGCAGGCCCGTCACAAGAGGCTCCGTTCGGCGGCATCTGGGCCCGCCAGACTAGCGGGCCGGCTGCTTCCGGGATCCTGAACGACGAGGCTGTCCCTGGCCCGCCCGGCTGGGCGGGCCAGGGACAGCTGGCCGGCAAGCAGGCTAGTCGTTGCTAGATGTTGACGATCCCGGCCGAGGAGGTGACCCCGGCGGGCAGCGGGGTCGGTGAGCTGGGCACCTCGGTGAGGGTTCCGCCGCTGACGGCGAATACGGACACGAAGTGCATGCCCGAGCCGTCGACCAGCAGATACTTACCGTCCGGGGACAGCCGGGCGTCGATGTCGGCCCCGCCGCCGCTGATGGGCGTGCTGCCGATCAGGGCGAGGGAGCCGTCGGGGTTGATGGAGTAGCTGGAGATGTTGCCCGAGCCGGTGTTGACGGCGAACAGGTACCGGCCGTCGCGGCTGATCTCCACCCAGCACGGCGCGGTCTGCCCGTCAGCGTAAGGCGAGGATCCGATCGAGCTGAGCTGGCCGAGCAAGCCGTCCCGGTAGGCAGAGACCGTGCCGAGGCCAGTGCCGTTATGCGCGTTGCTGACGAACAGCTGCGAGGGGCTGGCGGGCGAGAACTCGGCGCCGAGCTGGCCCAGGCCCTGCCCGGTGAAGGGAGAGCCCTTGGCGGCGAGCAGGCGGCCGCCGGGCAGCACCACGAAGCTGTCGATCAGCGAGGTGCCGGTGCGGGTGCCGATGAGGTGGTTGCCGAAGGCGTTGAAGAACACGTCGCCGAGGCCGGAGCTATCCGGGACGGTGTACGTCGAGCCCGGGATAGGCGTCAGCGTCCCGTTGAAGCTCAGCCGGAAGCCGGTGTAGTTACTGCCGCCCGTGCCGGAGTTCGCCACGTAGACCAGGCCGGACGGGGAGACCGCGACGCTGACCGGCTTGATCCCGCCGGAGGACACCGGCTGGCCGGCGAGCACCGGCACGCCGCCCGCGGTGACGCGCAGGACCGAGATCTGGTTACTGCCGGCGTCCACTGCCAGCAGGTA
>PLDT01000201.1:0-2567 GCA_003136255.1 Actinomycetota bacterium | reverse complement strand
GGGATGGATCCGCGGTGACCCGAAGACCCGTCCACTCAGTCCCGGCTGCGCCAGCCGCGTTACACGCCGGGCCTGCCGGCGTCACCATTCCCTGAGGACCGGGCTACGAAGTCTCACGCTCGGCTTGTGCGCTCGCCGCATTGCAGCCACCAGAACCGCCCTCGTTGTCGTGCGACATCGCCACGTGACGGTGGCTCTTTCACCCTGGTCTCTTGGTGGCCGTCCGGGTGGCCATGCAGACGAACGCGCGGTCCGCATGCCGCCACTGCCCCGTGACGTTCAGTCCGGTATCGGCGGCGGCGCGCAGCAAGGCGACGGTGCCCATGCGGGCCCAGGGGAAAACCGGGCCGCGGCGTCCGTCCGGGTGTTCGAGCCAGGCGGTCATCCGCTCGTCGATGTCACCGGGGTCGGCCTCGATCAGCATCCTGCCGCCGGGGGTTAGCAGCTCCGCGCAGCGGTGCAGGAGCCCGGCGGGTATGCCGCCGATACCGATGTTGCCGTCGGCGAGCAGTACGGTCGCCCACCGGCCCTGGCCGGGCAGCGGATCGAACACCGAGCGGTGCAGGGCGGCCGCCCCGGCCTGGCGCACCCGGGCTACGGCGGCACGCGAGATGTCGACGCCAAGCGCCGGGATTCCCCGCTCGGTCAGCGCTATGGTCAGCCGGCCGGGGCCGCAGCCCACGTCGAGGACCGGCCCGAGGCACAGCCTGAGCAGTTTCTCGTCAGCGCCATCGGGCCGCCCGCACCACCGGGAGACCTGCAGCGGCAACGCGCGGCCGTCGGCGGTCCGCAAGATCAGCGGCGCGGCCTGCCCGTGCAGCGCCTCTTCGTACAAGGCGATCGCGCCTGCCCTCATGCGGTATCCCTGAGGGTGCCGTCCCCCGTCACGCCGCATGTCGGGCGCACGATTGCTGCGAATTCCCGCGCCCGTGCGGCGAAACGGCTCCGCGGTGCCTGGCGTGCCACCGCCACCGCATCCACTGCCGTGTCCACGTCGCGTAGGAGGGGCAGGTCGACGACCCGCAGCCCGGCCGTGAGTAGCCTGGCACGCTGGATAGCGCCGGTGCTCCGGGTTGACATGGGGACGCCGCGTAGCAGAGCGGGATCCGGTACCCGCAGGCCAAGTGCCCAGAACCCGCCGTCGGCGGCCGGGCCGAACACGGCGTCGGCAGCCTGCCAGTCCACGGTCAGCAGGTCGGGTGTGATCTGCGGGGTGTCCATCCCGATCAGCAGTGCCGGGCCGTGAACGGCGGCGAAGGCGTCGGCGAGGCGCTCGTCGAGCGTACCCCCGCACTGCGGGACGATGTCGAACCCGTGTGGTAGCCAGGCGCCCGGCTTGCCGTCGAG
This sequence comes from Actinomycetota bacterium, assembly GCA_003136255.1. GTDB lineage: Bacteria > Actinomycetota > Actinomycetes > Streptosporangiales > Streptosporangiaceae > Palsa-504. The sequence continues at coordinate 1,220 of PLDT01000201.1, read as the reverse complement.
GACAAGGAGCCGCCGCCGGGCCGGGGCCATCAGCGTGATGTGGAGCGTGTCGGCGAGTGCGGCTTCGGCGAGCGCAGCGGCCTGCTCGTGGGTGAACGGCGGCACGAGGCGCGTCTTGACCCGGCCTGGCACCGGCTGCTTCGCGATGACGAGCAGGGTGGTATCCGGCCCCTGCGCCGAGGCGGTCACCGGGCGAGCACCCCGCTCATGTCCTGAACGGTCCGCACGCAGCCTCGCACGGTACCGGTCACCTTGGACTTCCCGATGCGGGGCAGGTAGGTCACCTCGACCTCGGATACCCGCCAGCCGGCCGCCGCCGCCTTCATGACCATCTCAAGCGGGTACCCGAACCTCCGGTCGGCGATTTCCAGGCCGAGCAGGGCCTCCCGGGCCGCCGCGCGCATCGGCCCCAGGTCACGGATGCTCAGTCCGGTGCGCCGCCGGACCCGCCGGGCCAGTTCCCAGTTGGCGAGGCGTGCCGGCAGCGGCCAGGCGTCGCGCTGCTGCGTGCGGCGGCGGCCCAGGACCAGGTCGGCCTGGCCGGCCTCCAGCGGCCCGGTCACGAGGGAGAGCTGGCGCGGGTCGAGGCTGCCGTCACAGTCGCAGAAGCACACCACGTCGCTGGCCGCCGCGAGCAGGCCGGCGTGGGCGGCTGCACCGAACCCCCGGACCGGCTCAGGCACCACCGTCGCGCCCAGCGAACTCGCCAGCTCGCCCGACCCATCGGTGGAGCAGTTGTCGACGACGATCGGGCGGAAGCCAGCGGGCATCCGCTCAAGAATCCAAGGCAATGCCGGCGCCTCGTTCAGGCACGGCAAGATCACGTCTACGATCACGGCTGCGACGCTATTACGAAGGGCAGGCCAACGTCGGCGGCATGGCCTTACAAAATGGAGAAACTCAAGCTCACGACGGTACACAATTTGCGGCCATGCCATTCGGTGTCGGATATTACAATCCGGGGAAACCCTCTCGGTAATGCCTGAACGGACACTTGACCGCTCATATCGACCCCGGGATGTCCCTTAGACTCGGACGGTGGAAGGGCGCATTCTTATTGTCGAGGACGACCTGACGGTGGCGGAGGTCGTCGTGGACTACCTGCGCCACGCTGGCCTGGAGCCGAGGCACGCGCTGGACGGCCAGAGCGCGCTGGAGGTTGCCGCGACGTGGCGGCCCGACCTGGTGGTGCTCGACCTGATGCTGCCGGGCATCGACGG
>PLDT01000479.1:0-17877 GCA_003136255.1 Actinomycetota bacterium | reverse complement strand
GACCGCAAGGGCGCTGTCGAGGCGATCCCCGACGCGCTCGTCGACGAACTGGTGATCCACGGACCCGCGGAGGAGTGCCGGGAGCGCGTGGCCGAGTACCAGGCGACCGGCCTGGACACTCCCGTCATCGCGATCACGCCGGTCCCCGGCCTCGACCTCGCCGACACCATCAGCAAGCTCGCGCAAGCCTGACGTTCCTGGTCCGGACGACGGCGGGCTGTGAGGTGCCCGCCACGCCGGATCTGTCCCGGCCACAGGGCCGCGAGGGGGTGATCNNTCACGGTGTACCCGCAGTGGGGACCATGGCGCAAGAGCGGCTACCGGAGCGAGGGCGACGCGGCCGCGCACGGCAAGGGCGCCGTCTACTGGCTTCAGGGGTCCAAGCGCTACGGGTTCCGGTACCCGGTCTCGGTTGAGGAAATCCTCGACGTCGAGCCGGGCCAGCGGCTGGCCTACACGGTGCTGCGCGGAATCCCGGTGCGCAATTACCGGGCCGAGGTCACGCTGACCCCGGCACCCGGCGGCACCCTCATCCGCTGGGGCGCATCGTGGGACCGGACCATCATGGGCCGCCTGGTCTACCCGTCGCTGCGTAACCTGTACCCGGTCATCGTGGCCGGCCTGGTGAAGGCCGCGGAGGCTTCCCAGAGCTAAACGCGGCACCCGTGCCACCCTGCCCTCGGGCAACAACAGCCTTGGATCCTGGGGAGTCCGAGGTCCGTCGCGACCTGCATGGCCTCATCGCATCGACATCGGCTGTGAGCCGCTCGGCGCCTTGGTGCCGCCGTCCCGCCTCGTGGAACGCCAGACGTGAATTACACCGCGGTCGAGGTTCACGTTGTCGCACGGGCGTCCCGATCTGTTGCCAGCCGAGTCAAGGTGGGCCATTGCGTGGGACGCCTCATCGATTCCCGCGGCCCGGGCGGCTAGAAAAGTACTCGACCTGCACGTAAGTAACTGACGGACCGGAAACGGGGACAGCTCGATGACTGTTGAGTCCGGCACCGGCAGCGGAACCAGAGCAACGGTCGTTGAGGACGCCAAGCCGCCGACGTTGGATGAAATCCACTACGGCGACTCGTTCGTGGAGATCACTGCATTTGGGATACCGCAGGAAACCGTCCCGTCGGCCGCCAGGCAGGATGCCGCCCAATGAAGGCAGCGGTCCTGTTCCAGAGCCCGGGCAAACTGCAGATCGAAGACGTCGTGGTGGACGACCCGCAACCGTACGAGGTTCGCGTCAAGGTGGCCGCGGCCGGTTTGTGCCACAGTGACCTGCATCGCCTCGACCGGGCCTTCCCGCTTGCCAGCCCATTGGTGCTGGGGCACGAGGGCGCCGGCGTGGTCGAGGCGGTCGGCTCGAGTGTGACCTACGTTCAGCCCGGTGACCATGTCATCGGTTTCTCGACCCCGGCGTGCGGGACGTGTGAGTTCTGCCGGGCGGATCGTCCGACTCTGTGTGATGGCGTCACGACACGGCGGTCCGCCGATCAGCCGCCGCGGCTGCGACTGCCTGACGGCCGCCCCTTGACTCAGATGACCGGGCTTGCCACATTCGCCGAAGAGATGCTGGTTCACGAGAATGCCCTCGTGAAAATCGATATGACCATTCCTCTCGAAGCGGCGGCGCTGGTTGGCTGTGCCGTGCCAACCGGCGTCGGTGGTGTCCTGCGGGCCGCGCAGGTCCCGGCGGGGGCAACCGTCGCCGTGATCGGATGCGGCGGCATCGGGCTGAACTGCCTTCAGGGGGCACGGCTCGCCGGAGCGTCGCGCATCGTCGCGATCGACATTAACGATGGCAAGCTCGATTTCGCGCGACGGTTCGGTGCGACCGACACCATCAACAATGCCGACGGCTCGGCGCTCGGCCAACTAGTCGCGTTGCTGCCCGGTAGCGGCGGCGTGGATTACTCCTTCGAATGCCTCGGCCGACCTGAAACCTACGAGCTGGCCTTCCGCGTGCTGCGCAAAGGCGGACTGGCCACAGGCATAGGGATCAGCCCGGGCTCCTTCCCGATCGTGGCCTCAGACTTGCTGTGGGGCCGCACATTCCAGGGATGCATCATGGGCTCCGTCCGGTACCGGGAGGATCTGCCGCATTACCTTGACCTTTACCGGCGCGGGGAACTCATGCTCGACGAACTCGTGTCGCGGCGGATCCCGCTGGACGAGATCAACGAAGGTTATGCGGCGATCAGCGACGGCTCGGTCGCTCGCTCGGTCGTGGTCTTCGACGGCGTCTGACTGTCTAAGGTTAGCCCCGGGGTTACCCTGGCGCCTGCCCTCTGGCGGCGATTAGCTCAGGCAGGGTCACGTCTGCGGGCGCCGGTCTTCACGGAGCAGTCCGTAGACCAGGACGCCGACGTACTCGCCTTGCAAGAATGACCTGCCGCGCATGAGCCCTTCCTGCCGGAATCCGAGGCGTTCGAGGGCTTTCTGCTCGCCGATATTGGCGTCATTTGTGCGCGCCTCGATCCGGTGCGCGGTCGTGTGGTCCAGGAGGTATTCCACGAGCAGGTCCTGCGCTGCCGTCCCGAACCCCTGCCTGCGGTGCTCGGGCGCTATGCCCACCCCGATCTCGTAGGTGACGCCGGAAGGAAAGCCGCAGGGCGTCCAGGTGACGAGACCAACCACGGTCCCGTCCCCGCGCACGACCGCCACCGCCGAGACGTCGGCGGAGATGTAGCCGTCCTGCTCCCATCGCCTGCGCTGCGCCCGCGGGTCGGTGAACCCTGGCCACTCGAACTCTCCGAGCATGTCAGGGTCGGTGTAGAGCCGGTCAAGAAAAGGGAGGTCGTCTTCGACGAAAGCCCGCAAGCGCACCGGGCCAACGGGACCTTCTGGGGTCATGGGCGCCATTATCGGCCCCACAATCTAGTTTCTGCCAGCGTCCCGTGCGGCAGCCATCTGACCGTCCGGCACAGACGAGGCAAACCGCGTATAGCTCGGGTTGGATACCTAATTAAGTTCCGGTGCCCGAACGGCCAGTGGTACTTGCCTTCCCTTCGCGGTCGGCGTCGCCGCAGACTGCGAACGGTGGTTCGGGAGAAGGAGTACCGGGCTAGGGTCTGCGGTATGCGTTCGATCGACAGCATCGCCGAGGACTATGTGGAACGGGCCGCCGCTTTGGACCCGGCCCTGGCCACCTACGCTGGGATCGCCGGACACGACGGTGAGCTGCCGGATCTGAGTACTGACGGGTTTGCCGAACGGGCCGGGCTGGATCGCGCGACCCTCGTGGCCCTCGGTGCGGCCGAGGCACCCGGGCTGCGCGAGCAGACCGCGCGGGCCGCGATGCAGGAGCGGCTGGCCCTGGCCGTGGAGCGTTATGACGCTGGGGACANNGGCGGATGGCCGCGGTGCCGGAGGCCTACCGTCAGTTCTCCCAGACCCTGCTCGGTGCGGCCCGCAACGGCCGGCCCCCGGCCCGGCTGCAGGTCGAGGAGGTCGCCAAGCAGTGCGCCGCCTGGGCCACGCCGGAGGATTCCTTCTACGGCGGACTGGTAAAGCGGCTGACCGGGGTCCCGGACTCGCTGCGCGGGGACCTGGACGCGGCCGCCCGCGAGGCGACGGCCGCTACGGCCGGGCTCGGCGAATTCCTGCGCCGCGAGCTGCTGCCGTTGGCCCGGGAGAAGGACGCCTGCGGACCGGAGGTCTACGCCCGGGCGTCAAGGTACTTCCTCGGCGCCGCCGTGGACCTGGCGGAGGCCTATGCCTGGAGCTGGGAGGAGATCGCCCGGCTGCGCGCCGAGCAAGCGCGCGTCAGCAGCCTGATCCGGCCGGGCGCCACCCGGGAGGAAGCCATCGCGATCCTGGACCAGGACCCGGCGCGGCGCATCGAGGGCCGGGAGAACTTCCGCGCCTGGATGCAGGAACTGGCTGAGCGCACCATCTCGCAGTTGCACGGAAAGCACTTCGACATCCCGGAGCCCGCGCGGCGGATCGAGGCCATGATCGCTCCCGTCGACGATGGAGGGATCTCCTACTCCGAGCCGTCGGAGGACTGGTCCCGGCCTGGGCGGATGTGGTGGTCGGTGCCGTCAGGTCTGGACAGCTTCGCGACCTGGAAGGAGGTCACGACCGTCTACCACGAGGGTGTTCCCGGNNCTGATGTCCTGGGTCTCGGGCTACGGCGAGGGCTGGGCGACCTACGCCGAGCGGCTCATGGGCGAGCTCGGATACCTGGACGACGACCCGGGGGCGTATCTCGGGATGCTCGACATGCAGATGATGAGCGCCGCCAACGTGGCCCTGGACATCGGGGTGCATCTAGAGCTGGAGATCCCCAAGGGCACCGGCTGGCGGGAGGGCGAGCGCTGGACTGCCGGGACCGCCTGGGAGTTCCTGCAGGCCCACTCCAGCTGGGACGAGAAGCGGCTGCGCTTCGAACTGCACCGCTACCTCGGCTGGCCCGGGCAGGTCCCGTCCTACAAGCTCGGCGAACGAGTCTGGCTCCAGGCCAGAGAAGAAGCCAAGGCCAGGGCCGGAGGTGCCTTCAGCCTCAAGGACTTCCACTCCAGGGCGCTCAGCCTGGGCGCCATGGGCCTGGATCCGTTGCGTGAGGCCCTGTCCCGCTGCTAGGACGGGTACGTAACTCCCTTGCGGGCTTTGAAAGCACTGATTCCCTCCAAGTCCGGGAAGCCGACGGAGAGTCAGAGCTGGGCGCGGATTCCCGAACCCGCCGTGGCGCAGGCTTGCGATGCCGCGCTAGCCCTCACCCAGAATGCGGCCGAACGTGCCTACCTGCTCACGACGCTCGCGGCGCAGCGTCCGGGCCATCGCGATGGCGTAGCCGACGGCCAGCGCCAGGTAGGCGGCGACGGCCAGGTAGACAGCAACGGCGGGGTAGTCGGCGACGGACAGGTAGTCGGCAACGGCGGGGGAGCTGGCGACGGCGGAGCCGGGGCCGGGCGCCAGGCCGCCGGGAACGGGCACCCCCACACCGCCCGCGCTCAGCGTGGTGAGCGCCAGGGCGATGGCGCCGAAGAAGCCCGCCGCCACCATCGGGAAGAAGCCCCCGAGTAGCATCCCGCGTCCCCGGCGCCGCCGCACGCGCAGGATCAGGCCGCAGCCCGCCAGCAGGATCACGCCGCCGACGGCCGCGACGGCCCACGTCGGCCACACGGGATTGACTATCACGGCGGCTTGGGTCCGCAAGCAGGGCCAGCACGGGGTCTGTGAGCCCGGCGTCACCGTGACGACGGGCGGCCAGTTCCTGAGCATGGTGTCGATCGCCAGGCCGGTAACGCCGGAGGTCAGAAGCAGGACGGCGGCCAGCTTCCAGGCCGCCAGGCCCGCCTCGGCGGCAGCGGCGAGCCAGCCGCGGTGCGCGCGGTGCGCGCGGACGACGGCCCGCACCGGCCCGAAGCTGGAGATGGCCGCCTCTTGCGCCTCACGTTCGGTCATCCCGACCTCCCGCCCCGCCGCGGCCGTCTCGCGCAGGTGATCTTCCGCCTCGGCCAGGATCAGCTCCGCCTCGGCCGCCGGCACCCGCAGCCCGCTGCGCATCTGGTCCAGGTACCCGGCGATCAGGTCAGAGCCCGCCGCGCTCATGCCGGCCGCCGAGCTCATGCCGGCCATCCCGGCTCGCCCCAGGCCGGGCCGGCGGCCGGCGGCCAGGCACCCTGGGTCGCCCAGCCGAGCAGGTTTCCCTTGAGCCGTTCACGCTCCATGCCCCGTGAACCTATGCCTAGTAATGCGAGGTGTCAATGGCGTCGCCGTGGCGCAGCTCGCGACCCGATAGCCTTCGCAGATCGACCGGGCTGGCCCGCTCATTGGGTGTGGGCGCTTCTCCGTCCGGCCCTTGCCCCGGAGCAGAGCCTGCCACCCGAGGCGATGGTTATGATCCGGCTTGTGGATGGAGACCTGCATGGATTCCCGCTCTCGCTGACCAGTTACGTCGATCGTGTGACTGACACAGCGCGGGTCGCTGCTCTCCTAGGCGAGCGCAGGCTCGTAACGGTGACTGGGCCCGGCGGGGTGGGCAAGACGCGGCTAGCGAGCGAAGTAGCTCGCCGGGTCTCGGGCAGATTCGCTGACGGGGTCTGGCTGGTTGAACTTGCCCAGGTGACTGATATGGCGCTGATCGCGCCCGCCGTGGCTAACGCCCTGGGCATTGCACGAGCCGGTGATCAGCCGACAGCGGCCTCGATCGGTACGACCCTGACGCGCCGGCAACTGCTCCTGGTCCTAGACAACTGCGAACACGTGCTCGGCGCAGCGGCCGAGCTGTGCAGATCGCTACTGGCGGTGGCGGATGATCTGGCGGTGCTGGCGACTAGCCGCGAACCGATCGGAGTGGCAGGAGAAACGCGGTACCGGCTGCGGCCACTGCCGGTAGCGGCGGCTGATGGTCCCGATCAGGAAGCTGATGCGGTGCTCCTGTTCGCCGACCGGGCTAGGCAGGTGGAACCGGATTTCATCTTGGACGAGACAACCGCGCCGCTGTCCAGGCGCCTGGTTGCCAGGCTCGACGGAATGCCGCTCGCCATTGAGCTGGCCGCGGCGCGCGTCGAGGCGCTCGGCTTGGGACAGCTGGTAACGCGACTGGAGGGCAGTTTCGCCGTTCTGGCCGGAGCGGGCCTAACCTCCGCGCCGCGCCATCGATCCTTGGCTGCCACCGTCGAGTGGAGTTACCACCTGCTAGATGAGACGGGTCAGCGGGTGTTTCGCCGGCTGGCGGTTTTCCCCGGCTCCTTCACCCTGGATGGAGCGACCGCGGTGGCAGGGGATGCGTTGCAAGTTGCGCAAGAGGCCTCAGCCGCGATGGATTCAAGCGCCGGGCAGCTAGCCGCAGCCTGCTGGTTGGACGCCGAGGACGCGATGATGCACGTAAGCCTGAAATGGTGCCTGGAACATGACCGGGCTATGGCTCTGCGGCTGGCAATGGCTCTGGCGCCCTGGTGGAAACTGCGCGGCCGCACCGCGTCCGGATATGAGTTCCTGAGCGCCGCAGCAGAGCACGGCGAGGTAGGAAGTGATGAGTGGTCCGCTGCGCAAGTGTGGCTCGGCGAGTTGTCGTCCGGAGCCAGCGACCCGGCGAGTCTTCAGCATTTCACCGCAGCGCGGAGATTTCTGGCGGCGCGACCGCCGTCGTCTCTTCTCATCAGGGCACTCAGCGGCCGGGGATCCTGCCTGGCGAATCTAGGCGATATTTCTGAGGCAAGCCAGGAAATTCGCGAGGCATTGGCAATTTCCCGCCAACTAGGTGACTCAGGCGGGGAAGCGAACGCACTGTACTGGCTGGCAGGCTTGGCGTACTACTCCGGTGATCAGGCCGTCATGCTGGACTTGCTGCAGCAAACCCGGCTGATCGATCCCGCCACGATACCGCCCCGGATAGCACGGCTATGCAATCTCGGCCTTACCATCGCCCTGACCGAGGCCGGTGACTACGCTCAAGCCCGCGAAATATGCTCTCAGGCACTGGCTGCTACCCGGCACGCAGGCGATCTCCTTTCTCAGGCGGAATGCCTGGCGCACCTGGCAGATATCGACCTGCGTACAGAACGGACGGAGGAGGCGGCCACACAGCTCGGCGAAGCTCTCGACCTTGCCTTGCGGACAGGTCATCAGCTGATGATCAGCGACTGTCTCGACTTCTGCGGTCATCTGTGCGCCATGCGCCTGCAATGGGATGCAGCCATAACATTGTGGGCGGCGTTGGCGGCCGGTCAGCAGCGAAGCGGGCTGCCCGACCCGCCGCAAGATGCCGAGCGCCGGAGAGGACCTGCGCAACGCGCTGAGCAGGAACTCGGCGCGGCGAAGACACTCATCGCGCGCGAGCGCGGATCCGCCATGACCTTGCACACTGCCGCTGAGTTCGCGATGCTGCTGGCCACCGCTCAACCCCAGAATGGCCAAACGGCCCAGGCGGTGCCGCTGCTTAGCGCACGGGAGCGCGAACTGGTTGCGCTTGTCGCACAGGGGAACACCGATGCCCAGATCGCCGGGAAACTGTTCATCAGCATCAGCACCGTTCGCTCGCATTTGGACCGGATCCGGGACAAAACCAGCTGCCGGCGCCGCGCCGACCTGACCCGCCTGGCTCTGCGAATCGGCCTGGCCTGATCCCGGCCAACCTGCGTTACCCGATGACTCCGAGAACGAGAAATATGCCGACTATCCCCACAGGGACGGCGATTCCGGCCGGGAGCGAGTTGCTAGCCGTGTACGCGGTGGGTGCGTCCGGCCCATTCCGGTTCGCGGAGCACGAACTTCTGGATCTTCCCCGTGGATGTTTTCGGCAGCTCGAGGGTGATGTCGATCTCGCGGGGTGCCTTGTAGCGGGCGATCTTGGTGCGCACGTGCGTGAGCAGCTCTTGCGGGGTTGCGCCGTGGCCTGCCCGGAGCACGACGAACGCCTTGGGGCGCTCGCCCCACTTCTCGTCGGGCACCCCGATGACCGCCGCGTCGAGTACGGCCGGGTGGCTCATAAGCGCCTGCTCCACCTCGACGGTGGATATGTTCTCTCCGCCGGAGATGACGATGTCCTTGATGCGGTCGCGCAGCTCGATGTACCCGTCGGGATGCATGACGCCGAGGTCCCCGCTGTGGAACCAGCCGCCGCGGAATGCCTCGGCGGTGGCCTCCGGATCGAGGTAGTAGCCGGCCATGACATTGTTGCCGCGCATGACGATCTCGCCCATCGTTTCGCCGTCGGCCCGAACGTCGCCCATCTTGGCACGCCCGCCCGTTCCCGGCGGCCTTCCCAGCATGCGCCGCCGCGCCGAACGCCACGGCGGTACCTTCGTGCTCACTACCCCCGCCGCCGACGGCACCCGTCCGTTCAGAAAAAGATCCAAGCATTTTCCGAACGGCCGTGGTTTCCTCAGTCGGTCAACCCGACGACCATTCCGTGGCAGGCTCGAGTGCGGCCGCAAGGACGCCGTCGGGGGCGCGCATCGTGCGGAGATAGCCTGCGCGGCTACGCAGCGGAAGCAGGACACGCTGGCCGGGTCGGTCGCTAATGCCGGCCGCGAAGGCGGTGGAGATGACGGGGAAATGCGGGAAATAACTTGAGTAACTCAACTGTTGAGTAGGTCAAGAGATACGAGGACGGGAGGTGATCAGCGTGGATCAGACCGTGGATGCGGCCAGGGCCGACGAAGCCCCGGGCAGCAACGGCGTGAACCGGGACATTGTGAACGGGTTGACGGATTTGGTGAAGCGGGCTGGCGCGATCAGCCAGTCGATCGCCGCCATGTTCGACATCGCCCCCAGCGAGCTGCTGGCGCTGTTCAAGCTCGATGAGGTCATGACGATGAAGGAACTGGCGCAGCACATGGCCTGCGACGCCTCCTTCGTCACGACTATCGCCGACACGCTCGAACGGCGCGGGCTGGCCCGCCGCGAGCCCAGCCTCCGGGACCGCCGGGTGAAGAACCTGGTGCTGACCCCGGAGGGCATCGCCGCCAAGGAGCGGATGATGCAGGAACTGGCCCTGCGGATGCCCTGGTGTTACGCCCTCAACGAAGCGGAGCGCCACATCCTCCTCGCGCTCATCCAGAAGATGCTGGCCGCGGGGATGGACCACGCGGATGGGGGCTGGAGGGGTTAGCCACCGTTCGTTCGGCATCAGGGGTTTCTTTTAGATCAGCTCACCGGGCCACTGTGGTCACAGCGCCTGATGACTACGCCCAAAATTCGGGCAAAGGGGATTATCTTGTCAGCGATATCACCAGATACCGGGACCATACCCGGTACCGCTGTGGCGGCCGGGGCCGCCGTCACCGCGCAGCCGCGCAGGCGGCTCGGCCTGGCTCTGGCCGTCATCGCGACGGCTCAGCTCATGGTCGTGCTCGACTCGACCATCGTGAACGTAGCGCTGCCGCACATCCAGAACGCGCTCGGCTTCTCCGACTCGAACCTGGAATGGGTCGTGAACGCGTACACGCTCGCGTTCGGCGGACTGCTACTGCTCGGCGGACGGTCCGGCGACCTACTGGGGCGCCGCCGGATCTTCATCGCCGGCATCCTGGTCTTCGCCCTAGCCTCGCTGGCCGGCGGGTTCGCCACCGACCAGGCCTGGCTGCTCACCGCGCGCGTGATCCAGGGCGTCGGCGGGGCGATGGCCGCCCCCACCGCCCTGTCGCTGATCGCGGTCACCTTCCCCGAGGGGCCGCCGCGCAACCGCGCGCTAGGCGTGTACGCGGCGATGAGTGTGGCCGGCGCCGCGGTCGGGCTGATCGCCGGCGGCCTGCTGGTCAACTACTTCAGCTGGCGCTGGATCATGTTCGTCAACGTGCCGATCGGGCTCGTCGTCGCAGCCCTGGCCACGCGGGTGCTGCCCGAGTCGCAGCGGCGTCCCGGGCGCTTCGACCTGCCCGGCGCGATCACCGGGACGCTCGGGATCGCCTCCCTGGTCTACGGGCTTTCCAACGCCGCGACCAGCGAGAGCGGCGTGTCGCACTGGGGTGATACCAAGGTGATCGTCTCGCTGGTGGCCGCCGTGGTGCTGCTGGTGGCGTTCGGGTTCATCGAGGTGCGCAGCAAGCACGCGCTGCTGCCGATGCGGGTGCTGCGCAGCCGGGACCGGTCCGGCGCCTACCTGATCAGCCTCTGCGTCGGCACCGCGCTGTTCGGCATGTTCTTCTTCCTGACCCTCTTCGTCCAGAACGTATGGGGATACAGCCCGCTCCGGGCGGGCATCGCGTTCCTGCCGATGGTCGGCATGATCATGGCGGCCTCCGGGGTCGCGTCGCAGCTGGTGGCCCGCATCGGTGCCCGGCCCCTGATGATCACCGGCGCCACGATCATGGCCGGCGGGATGGTCTGGCTGTCCCGGATCACCGAGCACAGCACCTACGTCGGCGGCCTGCTCGGGCCGATGATGCTCACCGCGCTCGGGCTGGGCCTGGTGTTCGTGCCGCTGTCCCTGGTCTCGCTGACCAAGGTGGGCAACGCCGACGCCGGGGTCGCGTCCAGCATGCTCAACGTCGGCCAGCAGGTCGGCGGCTCGATCGGGCTCGCCGTCCTCGGCACCGTCGCGTGGAGCGCGGTGGCGAACAGCTTGCGGTCCCAGGCGGCGGCAGCCGCGAAGGCCGGACACCAGGTGTCCGGCGCCAAGGCGGTCGCGCTGCAGAAGGCGATAACCGACCACGCCCTGGCCACGGGCTTCTCGAAGGGATTCCTGGTCTCGGCCGGGATCGCGGTGCTGGCGCTGGTCATCACGCTGGTCGCGATCCGGGTCACGCGTAAGGACCTAGCCGGCGTGGACCCGATGGCGGCGCCGGTCGGCTGATTCTGGCAGGTGTCCATCGCGGGGGATCCCGTTCGTCGTCCGAGTGGACGAGCCGTAAGGGCGGCTCGAGAGGACTTCCACCGGATGGAGGAGCGATGGTTTACCCACCGTCGTACCAGCTGTACAAGTGCGAGCATGGCCTCACCGCCGCCGAGCAGCGGGCCGCGGACGTACGCGCGGGTGAGGCCGCCGCCGCACTGAGGGACCTGCGGCTCCGCCTCGGGCGCGCCTTCCGCCCGAGGCACCGCGCGTGGCCGGCCCGCAGGGCGGCGGACGCGATGACCGTGCCGGCACCTGTCCCGTCTAGTGTTCGGTAGAGGAGGGGCGAATGCGTTACATGCTGATCCACACGGCCGACCCGGACGTAGCCGCGGAGTGGGACGAAAAGGAGAACTGGGCCTCGTTTTCGTCCTGGGTGCAGGAGACGGTCCGCTCCGGGGTCAACCTGCAGGGGGGCCGCCTGCGGCCGACGGCGGACGCCACCACGATCAAGATCCGGGACGGCGAGCTCGTCATCACCGACGGGCCGTACGCGGAGACCAAGGAGCAGGTGGCCGGCTACGACGTGCTCGAGTGCGCCAGCCTGGACGAGGCGGTGCGGTGGGCCAGCCGGCACCCCCACTCCTGGCTGGGATCGGTCGAGGTGCGCGCCCTGCCCGACAGTGCCCCGGACGCGCCCCTGCCCGAGCCGGGTGAAGGCAAGGTCCGGTACATGATGCTGGTCTGCACCGACCCGGCGGTCGACCCCAGGGAGTTCGCCCGCATCGAACCGGTCGATCCTTGGGTAGATGAGATGAACGGCCGTGGTATTCGCCTGTACGGCAGCGAACTCGAGCCACCCGGCAGCGCCCGCACGGTACGGGTGAGGGACTCCCGCGCCATCGTGACAGACGGCCCGTTCGCCGAGACCAAGGAGCAGATCGCCGGTTTCGATGTGCTTGAGTGCGCCGACCTCGACGAAGCCATCGAGGTCGCGAGCAGGCACCCGATGGCCCGCCTCGGCATGTTGGAGGTGAGGCCGTTCTGGCCGTTCGAGGAGGACTAGCCGGATCCGGTGGCCAGCCCCCGGAACCGGCAGGCGGCGCGGGTGAGGCACCGGCCGCGGCCACCGCGGTCAGCGTCGTGGGGACGGTCGCCGCCGATGCCTTCCGTCAGGAGTGGGGCCGCATCACCGCGGCCTTGATCCACCAGACGGGTGACTGGGACCTGGCCGAGGAATGCACCCAGGACGCATTTACCCAGGCGCTGCGGCGCTGGCCACGCGACGGCGTGCCGAACCGTCCGGGGGCGTGGCTGATGACGGTGGCCCGCAACGGGGCCATCGACCGCCTGCGGCGCAGCAGCACCTACCGGGCCAAGGTGCAGGAGCTGGCCGTGATGGCAACCAGAGACAAGGGAACGGACCACCCGGAGCCAGGCGCTGACGACAGCGGCGTCCCGGACGAACGGCTCCGGCTGATCTTCACCTGCTGCCATCCCGCGCTGGCGATGGAGGCGCGGGTCGCCCTGACGCTCCGCACCCTGACCGGGCTGAGCACCGCCGAGATCGCCCGTGCCTTCCTGGTGCCGGAGGCCACGATGGCCAAGCGGCTCGTCCGGGCCAAGCACAAGATCGCCAACGCGCGCATCCCCTACCGGGTACCGCCGGCCAGCGCCCTGCCGCAACGGGTACCGGGCGTCCTGGCGGTGCTCTACCTGGTATTCAACGAGGGATACACGGCCAGCGCCGGGGACGACCTCATCCGGCGGGACCTGTGCGACCGGGCCGTCGCCCTGGTCCAGGTGCTGGCGGAACTGCTGCCCGAAGAACCCGAAGCCAAGGGACTGCTCGCCCTCATGCTGTTCCACCGCGCGCGGCAGGCGGCGCGGGTAAACGACCGCGGGGACCTGGTGACCCTGCAGGACCAGGACCGCACCCGCTGGGACCAGGCCCAGATAGGCCTCGCCCACCAGCACCTCCAAGAGGCCCTCGCCGGCCAGCGGTCTGGCCAGTACCAGATCCAGGCGGCCATCGCCGGCTGCCACGCCGCCGCCCCGACGGCGCAGGCCACCGACTGGCCGGCGATCGCCCGGCTCTACCAGCACCTGGCGGACATGACCGGCTCGCCAGTCGTCGAACTGAACCGCGCGGTCGCGGTGGCCATGACCGACGGCCCCGCGGCCGGGCTGCCGTTGCTGCAGCGCCTGGAGGACGGCGGCGCCCTGGCCGGTTACTACCTGCTGCCCGCGACCCGGGCTGACTTCCTGCGCCGCCTCGGCCGCACCGAGGAAGCCGCCAGCGCCTACGAGGAGGCGGCGGCCCTCGCCGGCACCGGCCCCGAGCGCCGGTTCCTGAATGCACGGCTGGCCGAAGTCAGATCGCAGCACACCTGAACCCTGGTTTTTCGTAGGTATAGTCGGGGGCTGAGCGGTCTATTTCGAGACTGGCCACGACAGGGGACATGGTGAGCGCGAGACTTGAGGGCAAGACTGCGCTGGTCACTGGGGGCACCAGTAATATCGGCCGAGCCATCGCCTTGGCGTTCGCGGCCGAGGGGGCCCACGTCGTGGTGAGCGGCCGTAGCGCCGAGCGCGGCGCCGAGGTCGTTGACCGGATCCGCGCAGCCGGCGGCCGGGCCGATTTCGTCGCGGCTGACCTGGATGGGTCCCGGCAGGCGTCGAGGGACCTCGCAGCGGAGGCACTGCGCGTTCTCGGCGGCCGCATCGATGTCCTGGTGAACAGCGCCGGCATCTTCCCCCGGACTACCACTGCTACCACTGACGAGGCGACCTTCGACGAGGTTTACGGGGTCAACGTCAAAGCCCCGTATTTCCTGACCGGGGCCATCGCGCCGGTGATGGCCGCCGCGGGCAGCGGCGCGATCATCAACCTGGGCTCGTGGATCGCCCGCCTCGGCATCCCGAGCGCCCTGTACAGCTCCACCAAGGGCGCCGTGGAGACCTTGACCAAAGCGTGGGCCGCGGAGTTCGGACCGGCCGGAGTACGGGTCAACGCCATTTCCCCCGGCGTCATCCGCACCCCCAACGCGGACGGATCTGACCGCGGCGCGCACCCGGCCGAAGTGATGATGCAGGGCACTCCCGCGGGCCGGAGCGGCACCCCCGACGCCGTCGCCCATGCGGCTGTCTATCTGGCCAGTGACGAGGCTGCATTCGTCCATGGCAGCGTGATCGACGTGGATGGCGGCCGCACGGGGGTGGCGGTCGTCGCCGCGTAACGCCAAAGGGGAAACCCGCCTGACCAGGCTAGGACGTGATGCGATGAGGGGTCTGCGGCGATCTGGGCCCGGTTCTGGTGGGAATGTTCCCCCGGACGCGGTCAGGCGCAGGCGGCGACGTCGGCGGATCGTGATCGCGGCGCCCTTCCTGGTTGTGCTGTCGTGGGCGATTGTTTCGTATTCGACCTGGATGCTGCAGCCTACGAGCATGCGGTGGGACGCACGCAGCGCCGAGTGGGTCAGAAACGAGGTACCTTTCGGCAACTGGCTGGTCGACCACGGCGAATCCATCGACTACAGCTTGAACCCGCCGAAGACGGGCGGGCCGCAGCTGAAAAGCCTGCCGACGGTCGGGCTGAGCCCGCCGCGGACCAGTCTCCCCAGCTCACAGGCCGCTGCGTGGCCGCCACCGGTCAAGCCGGTCTTCCCGCACCCGCTGCCCGGTGAAGGGGTCTGGAAGCCGTCCGGCCCGCCGGCTGACGGTGGCCCACCGGTGCTGGTGACGACCTACCGCTCTGAGCTCGACTATCCGCAGACCGTCGCCTACGTCGCCTGGTTCGATCACACGCGCACCGAGATCGGGTACTACCCGGGCCGCTACGAGCCGCCGTCCGCCGCCGTACGCGGGCCGATGATGGTCCCGGACGATCAGCGCTGGCGGCTGCTTGCGGCCTTCAACGGCGGCTTCACCTACACCGACGGCGCCAATGGCTCGGCCGACAACGGCCGCACGAACGAGCCGCTGAAGGACGGCAACGCCACGCTCATCGGCTACCGCGACGGTCGGATCGCGATCGTGAACTGGAGCGGCGGCCCGGATGTGGGGCCGGACGTCGCGTGGGCCCGCCAGAGCCTGGCTCCGATCGTCTGGAACGGGCAACTGAACCCGCAGTTGGACGACAACCCGAACAGCCCGCAGTGGGGTTACACGCTCGGCGGCCTCAGCCGCGTCTGGCGCACCGGCGTCGGCATCGACCGTCGCGGCAACCTCATCTACGTCGCCGCCGACGACCAGACCGTTATCAGCCTGGCGAAGATTCTCCAGCACGTCGGTGCGGTGCGGGCCATGGAGTTCGACATCAACCCTGAATGGCACACCTTGATCACCTACACCCACGGCGCTAACGGCCTGGTCCCGACGGTGGTCGGGCCCAACCCGATGCAGCCGCCCACCCGCTACCTCGTCCCCGACGACCGGGACTTCTTTGCCGTCTACCAACCCCTGCCCGGTCCGGTCACCGTCCCCTTCAAGTAGGGATCACCGTTCCGTGCCCAAGTCCCGTTGGGGACGGGGGAGGAACAGCGTGAATGCAGCAGCGTGATGGGAAGAGCCGTCAGGCTGCTGCATCCATGATGCTGGGGGACGGTCTCGGCGCTCCGGCAGGACCGTGACAGATGTCATCGGCAGCTGGTGGCATCCGGCAATGGTGCCAGTGACCCTGGGTCTACGACATTAGGTATACGCGGAAACCCGCTCACGATGGCACGAGACAGGAAGGCGGACACCAGGTGGACACCATGACTGGGAATTACCCTCCCGCTGCGATGAGGGCGTCCGATGCCGACCGTGATGCGGTCGTGTCAGACCTAAGCGAGCACTTCCAGGTGGGACGGCTGACGGCGGGGGAGCTCGAAGAGCGAACCGGGCGGGCGCTGGCCGCGCGGACCTGGGGTGAGCTGCGGGAGCTTCTGGTCGATCTTCCCGCCGCCGGGTCCGCACTGCGGGCCCCGGCCGCCACCTCCTCAAGCACCCGGCGGCCGCCGGCCGGGCGCGCGGCACCGCCATTGATCGCCGCGCTGGCCGGCATCGGAATCGCTACCGTCGTGCTGGTCAATGTCGCCCACGGCGGATGGGGTGGGATCTGGCTGCTCTTGCCGTTGCTGCTCATAGCGCGCCGCTTGATCTGCCACCCGGGCGCATCGGTCCCTTCGGACAAGTTAGGGTCGCCGAAGTTATCGACGTAGCTGGACTCCCAGATGATGCTGACAGTGAGGATAGCGAGCTTAAGCGGCTGGCCCGGCTGGCCCGGCCGGCTGATGGATTTCGTCGGCGTTGAGGGTGAAGTAGAACGCCGCGCCTTCGCCTATCTTGCCCTCGGCCCACGCGCGGCCCCCCGTGACGTTCCACGATCTCCCGGACGCTGGCCAGGCCGATACCCGTGCCGGGGAACTCGCTGGCCGAATGCAGCCGCTGGAATGGCTTCGAACAGTGTGCTCGTGTTGACGATGTCAAAGCCGATACCGTTGTCGCGCACGTAACAGCAGACGGAGGCATCGCCTGTCGGCGTCGTGCCGAACTCGATGAGCGCATGGTCCCGGCGTGAGGTGAACTCCCAGGCATTCTCGACCAGATTCCGTAGGACCGTGCGGATGAGAGAGGGATCCGCCCGGACGTTGACCAGGCGCTGGATAATGAAGCGGACGTCCCGGCTCGGCTCCTCGCGCTGGAGTTGCCCGGCGATGTCGTCGATCTCGGCGCTGAGGTCGACGGTCTGTAGGTGTATGGTGGCTCGCTTGGCCTGGGCGAGAATCAGCAGGTCCTCGATGAGCATGGACATTTGCTTGCTGGCCGCGGCGATTCGCTCGGCGTAGCCCCGGCCATCCTCGCCGAGAGCGTCTGCGCACTGTTCGAGTAGCAATCCGCTGTAACCAGCTAGTGCCCGCAGGGGGGAGCGCAGATCGTGTGTGACATAGTCGGTGAAGCTCGTCAGGTTCCGGTGGCCAGCTCGATCTCCTCGTTCCGGACGGCCAGTGCGGCAGCCGCGCGGGCCTGCCTCTGCGCGGTAATGTCCCGGGCGATGGAGGCCGCACCGATCGTGGTCCCGTACTCGTCGTTGACCGGAGATACCGACACCGACACCGGGAAGATGGTGCCGTCCTTATGCTGCCTCACGGTCTCGTGGTGCACGATGCGCTCGCCGTTTCTGACCTTAGCCAGGATATCCGCGATCTCGCCGGTCCGGTCTGGAGGGCAGAGCATCGTCATCGGCTGGCCGATCACCTCGTCCGGCGTGTACCCGTATCGGCGTACGGCGCCCTGATTCCAGGTCTTTATTATCCCGTCGAGTGACTTGACCACGATAGCGTCATCCGACGAGCTGATCAGCGCCGCGAATAGTTGGGCAGGAATCCCGCCGTTAGGAGGAAAATGCCTTGAATCGTTGTCTGAGCCATAACTACTTCCCTGGTGTTGGCATCGCCGCTAGCTCCGGGGCTGCGCATACGCTCATGCGGCCACTGTAAGAAAACGTTCCAGGCTATATCTGTCACCGTACACCCAGGGGATCGATTCGCTAAATTTGCGCTGCAAGCGGGGAGACTGGTGACCTGATATAGATTGTCTCGTTATGCGGCTTTGGTTTGCATGTGTAATGGCTCCGCCGTCTACTGGATTCCGGCCTGATTAGCAAGGGCCAG
>PLDT01000551.1:0-2862 GCA_003136255.1 Actinomycetota bacterium | reverse complement strand
GGTTCGGGCAGGTCGCCTCGAGCTCGGATAGATGATAATTGACACTGTAATAGTTGCAGTGTCATTATCGGGCTGTGGAGGAGCCTTGGACAATCCTGGAGCTGGCGGAGCTAGCGGCCGAGACGCTGGCCGCTACTGCACCAGCTGGGTCGTCGGGCGGGGCTGGNNCTGGGTCGTCGGGCGGGGCTGGGCCGTCCGGTGAGGCTGGGTCGTCGGGCGGGGCTGGGCCGTCGGGCGGCGCGGCATCCGGCTTGGCTCGATCGGGCTCGGCGCGGGTGAACGGGCGGATCCGGGACGTGCCGAACGAACGGCTGGTTCGCTGGTACGTCACTGTCGGCCTGGTAGATCCTCCGCTCAGCCGCCGGGGCCGGGTGGCCCAGTACGGGCGGCGGCACCTGCTGCAGCTCGTGGCAGTCAAGCGCCGTCAGGCGGAAGGACGGTCGCTAGCCGAGATCCAGGCCGAGCTGGCGGGCGCGACCGACGAGAAGCTGGCCGCAGTCGCCCGCGTCCCGGGTACTCCGCCTGCGTCGGAAGCATCGGCGGTACCGGGGCGCTTCTGGGCGCGGCAGCCTGTGCGGGCGGAACGGCCTGCGGACCGGNNTGGAACCGGCTGGGGCGGAACGGGCGGAGCGGGCTGGGGCGGAACGGGCGGGGTGGCCGGTCGCCGCGGCGCATGGCGGCGCGGCGGCGCGGGGCGCCGTGGTTGCACCGGGCGGGATCGTGCGCGGGGTCAGGCTCACGCCGGGGGTGACGCTGCTGCTCGACGGCGGGGGCCGCGAGCCGGGCCCGGACGATGTGCTGGAAATCCTGAATGCCGCGGGGCCGCTGCTGGAGGAGCTCGCTCGCCGCCGCCTATGCGGCGATGACCTGAAATAAGACCGAGGAGAGCCGGACATGACCACTGACATCGCGCTGCTGGACACCGACGACGCCGCCGAACCGGACGCGGGGCTCGGTGCGCTCGCGACCAGCCGGGGCAACCTGCCGCTTGATGCCGTCGAGGTCCGAGCAGCCATCGCCGGCACGTGCGCCGGCGTGGAGCTGACCCAGGGCTTCCGTAACCCGTTCGACGTCGCGCTGGAGGCGACGTACATCTTTCCGCTGCCGGACCGGGCCGCGGTCACCGCGATGCGGATGGAGTGCGCCGGGCACGTCGTGGAGGGGGTGCTGAAGGAACGCTCCCAGGCCCGGGAGGAATACGACCAGGCGATCGCGGAGGGGCGGCGGGCGGCAATCGCCGAAGAGGACCGGCCGGACGTGTTCACGATGCGGGTCGGCAACATCGCCCCGGGCGAGCGGGTCACGGTCCGGCTGACTCTGGTCCAGCCGCTGCCCTACCAGGACGGCGAGGTGACGTTCCGGTTCCCGCTGGTGGTCGCGCCGCGCTACGTCCCGGGCGCCCCGCTGCCGGGCATTCCGGCGGGCAGCGGCGTGGCAGCCGACACCGATGCTGTCCCCGACGCCTCCCGGATCAGCCCGCCGGTGCTGCTGCCCGGGTTCCCGAACCCGGTCCGGCTCACGCTGAGCGTCGACATCGACCCGGCCGGCCTGCCGCTGGCCGGGATCCGCAGCAGCCTGCACGCCACCGCGGAGCAGGCCGGCGCCGACGGCCACACGATCGTCCGGCTGTGCCCCGGCGAGCGGCTGGACCGGGATTTCATCCTCCGGCTGACCGTGGCGGGCCAGGACCGGATAGCGACCTCGCTGATGCTGACCCCCGACCCGGGAGAAGGTCCCGATGCGGGAACGTTCACCCTCACCCTGGTGCCGCCGGACGGCGGTGACAGGCCCCGGCCGCGCGACGTGGTGCTGGTCCTTGACCGTTCCGGCAGCATGCAGGGCTGGAAGATCGTGGCGGCCCGCCGCGCCGCCGCCCGGATCGTGGACACGCTGACCGGGACCGACCGGTTCGCGGTGCTCTGCTTCGACAGCATGGTCGAGCGGCCGCCGGACCTTCCGGACGGCCTGGCCTCCTGCACCGACCGCAACCGGTTCCGCGCCGTCGAGTGGCTGGCTCGGACGGACGCCAGGGGCGGCACCGAGATGCTCGCGCCGCTGGAGCAGGCGGTGCGGCTGCTCACCGAGGCGGGCGGGTCGGCGGGCGGNNGGTGCTGGTCCTGGTCACCGACGGGCAGATCGGCAACGAGGATCAGATCCTGGAGCGGATGGGAGCGCGGCTGACCCGGATCCGGGTGCATGTCGTGGGCATCGACCGGGCGGTCAACGCCGGGTTCTTGTCCAGGCTCGCCGCGGCCGGGCGCGGCCGCTGCGAGCTGGTGGAGTCCGAGGACCGCCTCGACGAGGCCGCCGCGCGCATCCACCGCCGGATCGGCGCGCCGCTGGTCACCGCGCTCGCGCTGGCCGGGGACGCTGTGGCGATCGTGCCCGGGACGGTGGCGCCGGGACTGCTGCCGGACGTGTTCCCGGGCGTTGCGGTCACGCTGACCGGGCGCTGGCGCGGGCGGCCCGGCGGAGCGATCACCGTGACGGGCGCCGCGGCGGACGGCACGCCGTTCGAGAGCAAAGTTACCGCGGTCACCGGCGGCGGCCCGGCNNGCCCGGCGAGCACGGCCGCCTGGGCGCGCGCTCACGTGCGTGACCTGGAGGATCGCTACGCCAGCGGGGGCGGGCACGACACCGCCGGGCTGGCCCGGCTGGAACAGCAGATCACCGACGTCTCGTTGCGGTTCGGCGTGCTGTGCCGGTTCACGGCGTTCGTGGCCGTCGATTCCCGCGTCGTCACGGACGGGGCGGGGCCGCACCGGGTGACCCAGCCGGTCGAACTTCCGGCCGGATGGGAGCTGGCCGGGCTCGGCCATCCGGCCACGGGCGGGTGGGTGGCGGCGAGCGCGGTGGCGGCGG
>PLDT01000618.1:0-3487 GCA_003136255.1 Actinomycetota bacterium | reverse complement strand
GCACGGACCAGCACGAACCAGGACTGGACCCAGGACGTGTGGACCTGCCATTGCTGGACCTGCGGCGGCCGTACCGCCGACTGGATGGCGACAGCCTCCGAAGCCGAAGTCAACGCCCACACTTTCGAGATCCTCAGCGAGCTCAGGGACGGGCTGTCTGCGCTGCCGCCGGGCAAGATCCGCGAGCGGTCCTGGACGTCGAAGTGCAACGCGGCCGTCTCCAGGTACGACGAGCTCAGGCTCGATCTGCGGATCGGGTGGGAAGCGCCCGGCTACCTGCGGAACTGGGCGGCCCTGTGGCAGCGCTAGCCGGATCCGGCCCGCTTGCCGGGGCGAGCAGAGCGTCGTAGACGATCTCCTCGATCAGCCGGTGAACCCATGTGCGCGCTGCCGCAGTGTGCGCGCCGGCCTGGTGGACGAGCCGGACGGTCCCGGCTGCGTCGGCGGCGATCACCCCGATGCCGTGAACCGGCGCCTCGGCCGCCACGTCCAGGCGGTCAGCCGCCCCTGCAGGCAAGACAGCGGCCAGGGCCCCGAACGCGGCGAAGCCCGCGAGGTTCGCGATGGCAGCCTTCCATGTCCTGCGCACGGCGACCGCGCCCACGATCCGCACTGGCGGCGGGGCGAGCACGAACCGCGGGTCTTGAGCCGCCAGGCAGCGCAGCAAGAACGGGTCGGCGGCCGGGAGCATCCCCTCGGCCTGACGGCGCCGGTGCTCGGCCGGATCAAGAGCGCACACGACCAGCCTGCGAGTGCTCCAGGCTCGTGCCTCCACGATGCCGAGGCCGTCCCAGCCGAGCAACGGGAGCGCCCGCATGGACAGATCGATGTCCGGCATACCCGGTATCAGGCCGGAAGCCTGCCTGGCCGATGCTCCCATGGCAGCCTCCTTTGCACTGATTTCGAATCTAGGTTCGTTGATATGCTTCAGTCAATAGCTAGATTCGCTTTTCTTTCAGAGGTACGGTACGCACTGAGCACACCCGTCAACCTTCCAGAAACACATGCCTACAATTGCGCGAATAGGCAAAGCCGGGGCCGCGGCGGTTCGTGAGGCTGGTCCTGGCCCCGGGCCTCGGCCCGGTCACGCCGGGACCTCCCGGCCGGCAGGCGTGCTGGTGGGCGTACGCGGCCAGGCCGCCGGGGAGCCGCAGTGCGGGCAGGGGACGGCGCGGCCGTCGATGGTGCCGGGATGGTCGAGCTTGTCGAGCAGGAACCGGGTCATCGGGGTCGCGGGTCATTAGCGTCCAGCAACACGTCGAACTGGCGAAAGAACCGTCGGGCGCGACGTGCGCTCAGAACAGCGTGGTCAGGCCACGCCTGTCCTCAGCCGTCAGTCTGTCCTCGCTAGGGGTTCCAGCGAAATCAGGAAACACTCCGGCGCGGTTGCATCGGCATGACACCTCGTGGGCCCGTAGGCATGCCAGGATGGACAGCAAAGCACGGAAGCCCGATACAGGAGGCAGCACGATGGGCGCCCAGCCAGCCGACCGGATCCCGGCGAGCGACCCGGACACCGGGTCGTACGAGGTGATCCATCTCGGCGGCCAAGCCGCGGTGGTGGTGCCGGTGTCCGACTTCCTGCGCTTGCGTGCCCTGGAACAGGCCGCCAGCGCGCAGGAGCTGGAGAACGCCGAAGACCAGGCAGCGCTGGCGGACTGGCGTGCCCGGGAGGCCGCCGGGCAGACCTCATACGTTCCGCACGACGAGGCGCTGCGGCGGCTCGGCCTGGCCGGGTGAGCCGCCAGGTCATCTGGGAGGCCCAGTCGATCGACCAGGCGGCCGGGTTCCTCCGCGACGACCCCGACGGAGTCCGCGAGATGCTCGACGCGGTCGCGCGACTCGCCGAAGAGCCCCGCCCTGCCGGGTCATTCCCCTACGGGTCACCTGACCGGAGGCGGCAGCGCATCGGCCGCTTCCGGGTGATGTACGACATCACCGCCGAGACGGTATCGGTCTGGCACCTCGGCCGCGGCTGGGTCGAAAGCTAATAATGAGGGCATTCCGCAGATCGACGGCTTAGAGCTCGGGCGAAGGGCTGGGACGACAGATGCATCCGCCGACTCCCGGACGTTATCGAGGGCGTCAGCGCGACGCAGCCGATCCTTGCTAGTCGAGACGTTTAGAACTTTTGTTCAAGTGACATGAGGTGGGGCGGGTGTGGCTCGAACCCACGACCGGCGGATTATGAGAAGTACGGCCCCATGCTCCATGCGCGCTAGCTGCACCGATGACACAGGTTATCGCACCGATGGCAATCGCCGCGCTGGGATTGACTGAAGCGCCAGTCCACGATCCGGTCCACGACCCCCACGGCGAGCGCCTGATGTCACTACGGAACGTTACCCTGCGCCACGCGAGATCCGCCGTTCGGCATGCCGATCACTGTTTCCCGGCCGGTCGCCCATACCGTGCAGATCGGGATGTTCTGCGCTAGCCTCGGGCGGAGCTGGCTCTGTTCGAGGAGCTCATCTGCGGAGCGCTGTTCGGCGGCGGGAACCGGTTCGAGGAAATCCCGCGGATGATCGACCAATACCGCGCAGGGATATTCAAGCTGGACGAGCTGATCGCCACCCGCTACGCCATCGACGAGATCAACCAGGGCTGCCAGGACCTCCCCGACGGCAAGAACATCAGCGACGTGGTCATCCACGACCACTGACCCCGTTTCGCGTCCGGCGCCGACGTCCTACCGGCGGTACTCGTACTGGACTGCGCGCCACTGCCGCCCGGTCCCGTCGGCGCTGATGAAATGCTGTTGTTTGAGCTCGTGCGAGGCCGAACGGCTCGTGATCAGCAGATCTGACCGGGTCAGCTTCCCGTCCACCTCGGTGCCGAATCCGATGAAACCCAATGGCTCGAACACCAGGCGCAGCGTACCGTTGTCCGCGCTCCCGAAGCTGCTAGCGGGCATGATAGATACCGGCAGCCGGGTGTCCATGGACACGTATTTCCACCGGCCCTCTACCCGGTCATAGTTCAGGTAGTCGATGCGCCGGAAGTCCGGGCCGCCACCAGGGGCCGGCCGCATGATCTCCTGCAGGTACGAGCCGATCATGGTCCTCTCGGCAATCAGGCCGTCGGTAACGATCGGCTCGGCGCCCGGTGCCGGCCACATCGTCGCCACCACACTCCAGGTACCGGCTCGCTCGGCGAGCTGCTGCTCTTCCGGTCCGGGCGCCAGGAGTCGTTCGGCTGCGGTCGTCATGGACTCCACTTTGCCAGTGTCCTCGATGTCATGCACGTGGGAACATCTGAACTATCCGGGGCAGCCCCGGCTACCGGGCCATCCTCCACCGAGGTGGCGCCGACGGCGTGGCCGAGACCGTGATCACCGGTGGCGAGTGCTCCGTCACCGACACCTTCGGCAGATGGTCGACGCCGACATGACCGAACAGGCGTTTTTGCACCTTCCCGTTCACCTGGTCGTGGACTAGGTCGTCACCGCCAAACCCGGGTGCGGGCTGTGGTTAGCGCAGCGGGCTGA
>PLDT01000580.1:0-2894 GCA_003136255.1 Actinomycetota bacterium | reverse complement strand
GCCCGGTGCCGGTTGGCGGGGTTCGTGAGCACCGCGGCCGAGGACTTGATCGCTGCGGGCGGCAGCGGCAGGACGCCGCGCGAGGGTGCCGGGTCGACAGCTACGGTGGCGGCGGACAGCCCGCGGCCGGCCAGGATCTGGGCGAGCAGCCCGCCGAAGGAATGGCCGATGACGGCGGGCTTAGTGTCGAGTTGCTCGATGATGGCCTGCTGGTAGGCGGCGATGTCGCCGATGGTCTTGCCGGCGAACACGCTGGGGTCCTTGCGGGCCAGCTCGACGGTGGGCGGGTCGTCCGGCCAGCTCGGGGTGACTGCGCTGTAGCCGGCGTCCTCGAAGAACGGGCCCCAGTGGTTCCAGCTGCTGTCAAGCAGCCACAGGCCGTGCACGAAGACGACGGGCTGCCTGCCTGACGCGTTAGCCTTGGCGACCTTGTCCAGGTCGGCTGCGCTGGGCGAGTACTGGTGTGCCATGACGTGTGCTCCTTACGGGATGATGCCGGGACGGCAGGCGTCTCAGCTGGCGATGAAAGACAGCAGGTCAGCGTTGAACTCCTGCTGGTAAGCGCCGCACAGGCCGTGCGGAGCGCCTGGGTAGACCTTCAGGGCCGGGTTGGCCAGGATCTGAGCTGACTTGATGGCCGCCGCCTGGATCGGTACGATCTGGTCGTCGTCGCCGTGGGCGACGAATACCGGAATGCGGATGCGCTTGAGATCGCCGGTCAGGTCGGTCTCGGAGAAGGCCTTGACGCAGTCCAGCGCGCCTTTGAGGCCGGCCTGCATGCCCACCAGCCAGAACCAGTCGCGGATCCCCGCCGATACGGTCGACCCTGGCCGGTTGGCGCCGTAGAAGGATGCGCTCAGGTCCTGGTAGAACTGCGACCGGTCAGCTGCCACACCTGCCCGGATCGCGTCGAAGGCCTCGATCGGTGTCCCCTCCGGGTTGGCGTCTGTCCGCAGCATCAAGGGCGCGACCGCGCCGACGAGCACGGCCTTGGCNNTGGAGCGCCCGTGCCCGCGGCGATCATGGGCGATGGCCCGGAAGCCGTGAGAAGCGACGAGGTTCGCCTGGACATCCCACGAGTCAGCGTTCAGCGGCCAGCCGTGGCTGAACACGACCGGCTGGCCGGATGCCCAGTCCTTATAGAAGATGTGAGTGCCGTCTTTCACGGTGAAGCTAGGCATGGTTACCCGGTCTCTCCTTCTGGGAATCGGCGGCATAGGCATTTCCAGCGCCGGGCGCCGAGGTGTGCGGCGCGATATTTCGCGCGCGGATCAGGTAGCCGGTCTAAGCCGGTAGCGAGACCGGATCTCGCCGCCTGCTTCGGACAGGAGTTTCTTTCGGTTATGTGAATTGCCTGGCTAGCCGATGCGGCCGAGTCTGCCCGGAAACCGTGACGGAAAGTGTGACCACGGTGCCCAGTTCTGGTCCCAGACTGCCCTGTCCCGCGTCCCGGCTGGCTGCCGCCATAGAATGACAGTGACTGAGCAGGCTGCCGGAAGCGAGCCGTGCGATGCTTCTCCTGGACACTGAGACTCTGGACCCGTCCGAGCGCGCTGACGCCTTTCAGGCCACCGTCAGCGGGGCCTCGTCCCCGAACCTGGCCAGGTTCGAGGACCCGGCTGCGGTGCGCGCGCGCCTGGACCTCTTTGACTTCGGCCCGGGACGCGTATTTAACGTGCGGGCCACCGGCAACACCCTCCTGCGGACGCAGAAGATCGCCCGCGGCGCGACTGAGCAGGCCATCGCTCTTGCCCTGCCAGTATCCGGGCAGAACAGGCTCCGCTGGGAGGGGGAGGAGCGCCTGCTAGGGCCCCGCGACATGCTGCTGGTCGACCTCGCGTCACCGTACGAGTACGGGTGGCACGGCAGCGGATCCTCCTATGCCTTCCAGGTCGGCTTCGACCGCCTCGGGCTCGGCATGGATACCATCCGGGCCGCCTGGCTAAGGCTGGACGCGACCCCGCTGTACCCCGTGGTGCGCGACCACATCCTGCACGTCACAACCCGCGCCGAGCAGCTCAGCGCCGACCCGGCCGCCAGCCAGCTAGCAGCGGCGACCATCGACATGATGCGCGCCCTGATCGTGTCGGCCGCCCAGGATCAGTACCTGCTCGGCGACGCAATGGCGACGTCGCTCGTGCCCCGCATCCTCGCCTACGCCCGGCACCACCTGACCGAGGACGACCTGGCACCAGCGCGCATCGCCGCCGCCCACAACATCTCCATCCGCTACCTGTACAAGCTGTTCGAAAAGGAAGGCACCAGCCTCGAACAGTGGATCATCGAACACAGACTAGAAGGTGCCCGCGCCGACCTCGCCTCCCCAGCAGGCCGCCGCCGCTCGATCGAGTCCGTAGCCCGGGCGTGGGGATTCACCGATCCCAGCTTCTTCTCCCGCCGCTTCCACCGCACCTACGGCACAACGCCGCGGCAATGGCAGCGAGGCACCCAGACCGATCCAGGAGCCCGCCTTCCCTAATCAAGGGAACAGTCTCACGGCCGGACCGGCAGGCCATTGAACGGCACCTGCTGCCGACGCCAGAACCACATGATCCGAGCGCCCGGAAGACGCTCTGCCTGACCAGGCAGCCGCAATAGGGCGGATATCTAAAGTCCATTTGGGAGAAGCCCTGGTCATGACGGGTTCTTGCGTCTGAGACATGTCGCTGACGTGAGGTTCTGTGCGCGGCTCAGAACGCAAAAGCGCAGCGACAAGAAAATAGACGCAGGTCACGTGGGTGTCATCGCGTCCGGTGTGTCGTAGACACCGGTTAAGATAACGCGTCCACCCCGCAGCTCAAAGGCCCGTAGCGCTACATCGGGGACATTCCAAAGCGGACTTTAGATTACTGCGGCGGATATTCGCGGAACCTATCGGGGCCTATGTCACGTCG
>PLDT01000071.1:0-7010 GCA_003136255.1 Actinomycetota bacterium | reverse complement strand
TCCACCTGGTCAACGCCGGCGAACCTGATCACGCTGGGGCGGCACGCGATGAGATACGGGGTGTTCCGGAACATCGTCGGGCAGGCCAGTTACTCACTTGCGGCCGGGGACGGGCACCACGCCTACCAGTGGCAGAACACCGATCCGCTGATCGGGACGTACGCGGGGGCGATCGGGATCAAGACGGGGGACACGAAGGCGGCGGAGAATTGCCTGCTGTTCGAGGCGACCCGGGGCGGGGTGACGCTGATCGGGGTGACGCTGGGCACGCCTGGAAACGACATCTCCGACACCGGGCCGGTCGCCACCAAGGTGCTGAACTGGGGATTCGAGCAGTACTAGGCGGGTGCCGCCGAGATCAGGGTTACACCGCCGGGGGCGACGGTGGTCAGGTAGGTGCGGCTCACGGTTCCGGCGGAACGACCGGTCCACAGGTCGGCGAAGACCTGTTCGCTGCCGGCCTCCCGGACGCTGCTGGCTGCGGTGCGGTCCTGGTCTGCGGCGAGGACCGCGCGGTCCGGCATGGTGAGGCCGGTGCGCCAGCCGTCGGCCAGGGCGGACCACTGCGCGGCATCGGACAGGGCCAGGTCGTCGGACAGCTCCGGGATTATCGGGCGGCCGGTCTGGCGGAGCGCCTGCGACCAGGCCCGGATGTCGGGGTGGTCGTGCTCATCGAGGCCTAATGCCTGCCACGTACCCCACCGGAGGCTGGGCTCGGGCAGCACCGGGGGCTTGAGGAACGCGGGCTCGCCGGTCAGGTCGAGCGCGTCCAGCGGCGCCCGGGCCGCGGCGTCCCGCGCGGTCAGCGCGGGCAGGTTCCACTTCTCCTGGACCAGCTTAAGCACCGAGGTGTGGTCGAAGGTCTGCGAGCAGACGTAGCCGGCCCGCGCGTACGGCGACACGATCACGGCCGGGACCCGGAACCCGTACCGGTCGTACCGCTGCGGCCCCTGGTTCAGGTTCTCCTTGCTCTGGACCAGGCCGGGAGCCACCACCCGCAGGCAGCTGGTCAGCGCGTTCGGGCTGCCGATGGCGCTGCGCCCCTCGACGTCGTCGGGCGGAATCGCCGGCGGCGGCGGCACGTGGTCGTAGTACCCGCCGTGCTCGTCGTAGACCCAGATCAGCACGGTGTGCGGCCAGCCGGCGCCGTTCATGACCCGGTTGATCACCTCGGCGGCGAAGCTCTCGCCCTTCCTGATGTCCTGCGGGTTCTCCTCCGAATAGGCCCCGAAGTCCGGGTCCACGATGCTGAACGCCGGCAGCGTGCCGCGGGCGGCGTCGGCGAAGAACTGGTCTAGGCCGCGGACGTGCTGCATGTACCGGCCGATCCCGAGCGGGAAGACGTCCGCGGTGAACTGGATGTCCTTATGCGCGCCCTGAGATACCGCGGGCAGGGCCCGGACCGCGGAGCGCAGGCGGCGTCCGGTCATCTTGCGGCTGTGCCGGGCGTAGTGCCGCCACCGGGGCTGCCCGCTGGCCACCGGGTGGTAGTCGGCCCACGAGATTCCGTGCTCGGTCAGCAGGTCGAAGATGGTCCCGGCGGGCGGATAGTCGAGCAGGTCGTACGGCGAGTCGTCGATCAGGCCGCGCGCGGTGCCCGCGATCAGGAACCGGCGGTTGGGAAAGGTCGGACCCAGGCACGAGCTGAACCAGCGATCGGCCAGCGGGAACGTCCGGGCCAGCCCGTAGTAGAACGGCAGGTCCCGTTCGGACCAGTAGCCCAGGCCGACCGTGGCCGTTTCGGGCGCGGTATCGACGGGGTCCGCCGCGGTGTCGGCTCGGGCCTCGGCCTGCACCTCCTGCGCGCTGGTCACGAACCCGTCGCACTTCCCCTCGCCCCACTGCTGGTGGGTCGCGTGCCAGCTCTGGGACGGCACGCCTTGGTGCTGGACGGTGGACGGCAGCGGGAAGGCGCGGATGGTCTCCCCATCGGCCGTGTCGTTGAACACGTCGGGCTGTCCGTCGGGCGCCAGCGGGAACCCGTCGCCGCGGCCGGACAGCATCCCGAGGTAGTTGTCGTAGGAGTGGTTCTCCATCATCAGCACCACGATGTGCTTGATCTGCGGGAGCAGGTCGATCCCGGCCGGCCGGGCGGGTCGCGGCCGCGGGCCGTACGGGGCCGCCGCCCGGCCACGGGCCAGGCGTTTCATCTCACGGTGTTCGAGCATATGCCACACGTCGGCGCCGCCTTAGGTGTCGTCTGCGTGGCCTTTGACTACCCCAGGTTTCGTAGTTGACGCCGACCCTGGCGGTTCTGCCCGAGGGCCAGGTGCGACATGACCGCCGCCGGGGTCACGCTGGCCTGCGGCAACCTGACCCGGATAGCCAGCCCGTCCGCAGTGTGTTCGACCCGCGCCGCCGGCCAGTGCCCGGTGACCATGGCCAGGACGTGGCGGTTGCCGTCCAGCACGTCCATCTCCAGCACGGCCACGCCCCGGGCCTTGGCCCCGGTGACGATCGCGCGCATCAGCGCCGCGCCGACACCACGGCCCTGCCAGGCGTCGTCCACCACCACGCCGATGTCGGTCACCGGGGTGCCCCGGGGGTCCTTGGGCTCGACCCGGTCCACGGCCATGGCGTGCCCCACGATGACGCCGCCCCGGACCGCGACCAGGGCGTCGACGTTGCCGGGACAGCCGGCCAGCGTCCGGAGCAGTGCCGCGCCCGGTGTGACGGGGCCGAAGAAGCGCAGGTAGCGGGTGTGCGTGGACAGTCCGCCGAAGAAGTCGCTGAGCGCGGGCAGGTCCTGCTCCGGACGCACCTGCCGGATCGCGACAGCGGCGCGGCCGCAGGCCCAGCCGGACCCGGGTGCCTGGGTTCGGTTCACGAACCCAGCATCCCCCCGGATTGCTGAGTCTGTCAAATAGATTTAGCATACGAGTATGGGACGTGCGTGGATCCTGGACTATGACTCGGCCAACTGCGCCATCGGCGCGACCGTGGGACTCATCGGGGAGCGCCCGACGTTCCTCGTGCTCCGTGAGGCCTTCAACGGCGTACGCCGCTTCGCGGATATGCAGCGCCGAACCGGGATGCCCCGGCAGGTGCTCAGCGACCGGCTGGCCCACCTGGTCGACGAGGGCCTGCTGCGCAAGGTCCCCTATCAGGAAAACGGCCAGCGCCGCCGGTACGAGTACCGGCTGACCGAGAAGGGCATGGACCTTTACCCGGTGCTGGTGGCACTGATGGAGTTTGGCGACCGGCACGCGGTCGGCCNNGCCCGGGAGATCACTCCGGTGCCCGGCCCCGGCGCGCGCAAGATCGCCTGACCCGTCAGGCCTCGCGGACCGCGTGGACCAGGGTGTCGATCGCGGTCGCCGGGCCGTCCTCCCGCGCCACGGTGCGGCGTACCCGCTCGGCCCGCAGGATGCGCAGCCCCGGCAACTCCGCACGGACCGCCTCGGGGGTGTACAGCACCTCCGGGTCCTGTGGCCCGCCCGTTCCCTCGGTGAGGTTGGTCAGGTCGTGGGCCACGACGAACGCCGTGCCGCCCGGAGCGAGCGCGGCGGCGGCCCGGGCCAGGACACCGGCTCGCACCTTCGGGCTGACTTGGAGGTAGGCGATGAGCGCGAGGTCGTAGGCGCCGGGCTCCGGCCGGTAGTCGCACAGGTCCGCGACGATCCAGTCGATCCGGGTCCCGGCCACGCCGCGGGTCGCGCTCAGCGCGCGGCCCTTGTCCAGCCCGACCCGGGAGAAGTCCACGGCGGTCACCCGCCAGCCGCGCTCGGCCAGCCAGACGGTGTTGCGCCCCTCGCCCGCGGCCAGGTCGATCGCACGTCCGGGCGGCAGGCTAGCCAGTTCGGCCGCGACGAACTGATTCGGTCCCGTGGCCCATACGAACCCGGTCGCCGAATAGCGTTCATCCCATCGCTGACTGTCCACTTGGCCACTCTCGCTGATCAGCCGCGCCGTCAGCAACCTCGGGCCGCGGGCTGGCTGCCTCGCGCGCCGCGGCGAGGTCGGCGAAGGCCGGGTCGGTCTCCGCGGCGAACGCGCGGCGGCCCAGCGTGACCGCGGCGAGGGAGGCAGAGCACAGGCCGCCGAACGGCTCCCAGATCACGTCGCCGGGCTCGGTCACCGCCGCGATCAGGCGCTCCATGAACTCCAGCGGCTTCTGGTTCAGGTGCGCCGAACTCGCCGCCGTGGGGTTGTAGACCCGGGGGGCGGCTCGGCGCAGCGTGCCCTTCAGCCGTTCGGTGTCGTGCAGCGGCCGGCGGGACCAGACGTTGGTCAGGCCGTGCGCGTGCCGCCAGCGGTAGCGCAGCGCGTCCCATTCCTTCGCGGTGACCGGGCGCTCCCCGTCCAGCGAGTAATACGGCCAGCCGGACGGCCGGCCGTGCGCGTTCGCGTAGGCGGCCAGCCGTTCGGTCATCTCACCCGGCGGCCAGTACCAGAGCCAGTCCTTGGTCAGGTACTTACGGGTCGCCGCGTTCTTCACCCCGCAGGCCTCGTTGGCCCGAGATAGCGGCAGCCCGGACCGGGTCCATTCGTTCCGTACCCACTCCTTGGCCGGCGCGTCCCCGGTGGGGCCGGGCAGGGTGAGCCTGCGCTGATAGAACGCGCACACCTCGGTCACGACCGGGAACTGCCTGATCGTCCGGCCGTTCACGTTGCCGGCGATGTGGGCCAGGCCCTTGTCCCAGACGACCAGCTGGACGTAGTCCCAGCCGTGTGCGGCCAGCACCGGGTGCACACTGGCCCAGCCGATCTCGGTGTTCCAGAACCACAGCGTGGTCGCGGGGGTGGCGGCCGCGGTCCAGCCCGCGATGTGCGGCCGGTACCAGTCCGGGAGCGCGTCCGCTCCGGTCGTGTCGCCGTGGAAGCCGCGCACGCCGTAGGCGCCGTCGCTGATGATCGTGGCGGGAGCGGGCCAGGTCCGGTAGGCGTCGAGCGCGTCGCCGCGGAACAGCTCGAACGCTCCCATGGGCTAGCACTCTATGACGTTGACGGCCAGGCCGCCCCGCGATGTCTCCTTGTACTTATCCAGCATGTCGCGGCCGGTGATGCGCATGGTGTTGATCGCCTTGTCGAGCGAGACGAAGTGCCGCCCGTCGCCGCGCAGCGCGATGCGGGCCGCGTTGATGGCGGTCATGGACGCCACCGCGTTCCGCTCGATGCACGGCACCTGGACCAGCCCGCCGATCGGGTCGCAGGTCAGCCCCAGGTTGTGCTCGATGCCGATCTCCGCGGCGTTCTCCACCTGCTCCGGCGTGCCGCCGAGCACCTCGGCCAGNNCCGGCCGCGCCGTTGGTCGGCGCGGTGACGACCCGCCCGCCCGCCGCGTTCTCCTCGTTGACGGCCAGCGCGTACAGCGTGACCCAGTCCATGGCCCGCAGCGGGTCGTCGGTGCTCGGCTCGCAGGTGAGCTGCCGGAACAGGCGCGGCGCCCGGCGCGCGATCTTCAGCCCGCCCGGGAGCAGCCCGTCGGTGGCGCAGCCGCGCCGCACGCAGGCCTGCATGACCTGCCACAGGTCGCCCAGGTCCGCCTCGACCTGCGCGGCCGTGCGGCCGAGGGCCTTCTCGTTCTCGAGCATGACCCCGGACACGGGCAGCCCGGTGCGTTGGGCCTGGGCCAGCAGCTCGCCGGCGGTGGAGAACGGGTAGGGGAGGACACAAGTGTCTGGGGTCGGCGAGATCGGCCCGGCGTCCGTCTCGTCGGCCACGAAGCCGCCGCCTACCGAGTAGTAGGCCCGCTCGCGGAGCAGCGTCCCGCCCTGATCGTGGGCGGTGAAACGCATGCCGTTCGGATGGTAGCTGAGCTTCTTCTTGCGGTTGAACTCAAAATGCTCGGCGACGGTGAAGCCGATCTCGTGCTCGCCGAGCAGCCGCAGCGTCTGGTGCTGCGCGATGGCGTCCAGGCGCGCCGGGATCGTGTCGACGTCGACGGTGGCCGGCTGTTCGCCCTCGAGCCCGAGCAGGACGGCCTTGTCGCTGCCGTGTCCCTTGCCGGTCAGGCCGAGCGACCCGTACAGGTAGACCCGCACCGTCTGGACCTGCGGCATGAGGCCGTCATCGCGCAAGCCCACGGCGAACATCCGGGCCGCCTTCATCGGCCCGACCGTATGCGAGCTCGACGGGCCGATGCCGACCTTGAACAGGTCGAAGACGCTAATCGTCATGCTGTGCTCCACCCGTAGGCGCTGTTCAGTGGAAGACTACGGTCCGGTCGCCATTGAGCAGTACCCGGTGCTCGGCGTGCCAGGTCACCGCGCGCGCCAGGACCTGGGCCTCGACGTCGCGGCCGGCCTCGGCCAGCCGCTCGGGCGGCAGGGTGTGATCGACCCGGATCACGTCCTGCTCGATGATCGGCCCCTCGTCCAGGTCGGGCGTCACGTAGTGCGCGGTGGCGCCGACTAGCTTGACGCCGCGCGCGTAGGCCTGATGGTAGGGCTTGGCGCCCTTGAAGCTCGGCAGGAACGAGTGGTGGATGTTGATCATCCGGCCTTCGACCCGCTTGCAGACCTCGCCGGACAGGATCTGCATGTACCGGGCCAGCACGATCAGGTCGGCTTTCGTGTCGCCGATGAGGTCGAGCAGGGCGGCCTCGGCCGCCGCCTTGGTGTCCGGCGTGACCGGGAAGTGGTGGAACGGGATCCGGTAGGACTCGGCCAGCTCGGCGAAGTCGTCGTGGTTGGAGACCACGCCCGCCACGTCCACCGGCAGCGCTCCGGTCTTCCACCGGAACAGCAGGTCGTTCAGGCAGTGGCCGAGCCGGGAGACCATGATCAGGGTGCGCACCCGCGCGGCCAGGTCGTGCAGCTGCCAGGACATGTGGAACGCCTCGGCCACCCAGGAGAAGTCACGCTCCAGGCCGGCCAGCGGCAGGCCGGGCGGCGGCACGGTGAAGTGCACCCGCATGAAGAACCGCCCGTCCGGGCTCTCCCCGTACTGCTGACTGGCCAGGATGTTCCCGGAGTGCTGGACCAGGAAGCTGGCCACCGCGTACACGATCCCCGGCTTGTCCGGGCACGACAGCGTGAGCACGTACTCCCGCCCTGGCTCCGCGTCCA
>PLDT01000022.1:0-9360 GCA_003136255.1 Actinomycetota bacterium | reverse complement strand
AACTGGCAGAGCAGCAGACTCTTCATCCCCTGGTTCGGGGTTCGAGTCTCTAGTGGCGCACCCCCCTGAACTGGTGTTATGACCGTTAGGGCCTTCCTGGCCGGAATGGCCTGCATCCACGCCCCGGGCACCCCGGCGGCGTCATCGTTGCTAATCTGCTGGCTCCTGGCCCGCAGATTGGGCTGCCTAAAGGTGGTTCCAAGCTCACCGGCAACGCCCTATAGCCAGTACCTGACCCGACGACTGGATCGGTAGATGAGCATCAGCCAGCCGCCGCAGGCGGCGATCTAGGGTGTGGGGGCATTCAGCTCGCTAAGGCAGCTTTCAAGGGCGTTGCGGAGGCCGGCAAGGCGCGCAGCGGACAACTGGGCCGTCATCCGGTGATCGAGCTGATCCAGCTCGCGATCGCATGACGTCATCACCGACTCGCCTGCGCTGGACAGGCGCAGTTGCAGGATCCTCCGGTTGGCCGAACTCTCCTGACGTTCGATGAGTCCCTTGCGGGCCAGCGATGCTATCACCTGGTTGATCGCCTGCGGGCTGACGAAAACCCGCCGGGCGAGCTCGGCCGAGGAGATCCCGGGATACCGCCGAATGGTGCTGAGGAGATTGAACTGCGGCCCGGTGACGCCGAACTTCATGGTCAGAGATTCGACCTGGGCCCGCAACGCCACCTCCAGCTGCTTGATCAGGGAGGTGATCCTCGGCGGATGCATGGACGCAGGGACTGCCAAAGATGCCTCCGTGGGTGGGCAGCAATGCTTGGGCGGACCGGTGACGGCACGCCCAGCAAGAGACATCATAATCCAATATCAAGGAGCTTGACTCAAGGTCCTTGATATGTGACGATGGTCACGACCGATGAGCCGATAAGCGCAGGGTGATGCGAGCGATGATACAGACATCCGGGGTCCAGTTCGATGTTGGAGGCGTCCTACTGCCCAGGCCCTTCAAGGTTCGCCGACTGGGCCATTTCGGCTACTACATGAACGACCTCGACGCGGCTGCCGCGTTCTACACGCAGCTTCTCGGATTCCGGATCACGGATGCGCCGACCATGCAGCAGCTGCTTCCTCCGCATCTGCAGCATATCGCCGCCGGGGTGCTCGACCCCCGGATGTTCTTCACCAGTAATGGCTCAGACCACCACGTGCTCCTGTTCATGCACTCTTCGCTGGCCGCGACGTCACCTTTCCCCACGCCGCCGCAGATGACGACTAACCAGCTCACCTGGCAGGTCGGCACGCTCGAGGAGGTAGTTGACGCTTACCACTTCCTGAAGAAGGCAGGGGTGCCGATCGTGCGTGCCGGGCGCGACATGCCCGGCGCGAACTGGAACGTCTACTTCCAGGATCCTGACGGATTCACCGTCGAGCTGTACTACGGCATCGAGCAGATCGGGTGGTCGCGGCACAGTCGGCCGATGCAGATGTATGACCGCGGCTTCCAGGACGTCCCGCCGCTGCCGCAGATCTCGGAGTACACCGAGATCGCTGAAGCGCTCGAGCGTGGCGTGGAGATCACCGCCGGGTACCGACCGCAGCCTGAGGAATCCGCGCATGACGTCGGCGGAGTGCTGCTGCCCCGGCCGTTCAAGGTAACCAAGCTCGGGCCCGTCGGGCTGTTCGTCACCGACCTGAGCCGGTCCCTGGACTTCTACACCAGGCTGCTCGGATTCGAGGTAACCGAGACCGTGGAGGTCGAGGGGCAAGAGGCGGTTTTCCTGCGACACGGCGGCGACCACCACAGTCTGGCGTTGTACCCCCGTGAGCTTCGCTCGGTGCTCGGCCTCAGCGAGCACACGGTCGTGGCCAGCCTCGGCATGGAGGTCGGCACCTACCGGCAGCTGCGCGACGCCGTCAGCTATCTCAGTGCTCACGGCAGCAAGCTGATCGATCTGCCCGCGAGCTTCTCCACCGGCATCGACTACGCCGCCCACCTGAAGGATCCTGACGGCCACCTGGTGCAGCTCTACTACTACATGGAACAGATCGGCTGGGACGGCAAGCCGCGGCCGGCCCACCTGCGCAGGCAAGCCGAATCCAGCTGGCCGGCCACCGTGGCCGCGCTGTCCGACACCTATGTCGACCAGGTCTTCCAGGGCCCGCTCGGATGAGCGTCCCCCCTGCAGGGCGGCCGGGTCCTGACTATGACGTAGTGGTCGTCGGAGCAGGCTCAATCGGGCAGCTGACCGCGCTGATGCTGGCCAATAAGGGGCATCGAGTGGCCGTGCTCGACAAGCAGCCGGCACCGTATCCGCTTCCCCGTGCGGTCGGGATCAGCGGGGAGGGCATGCGGCTGCTGCAGATCGCCGGCCTGAGTGATGTCATGGACGAGGTCATCGAGCGCATTCCGCCGGAGGCCGGCCACGGGGTGTGGCTTGCCGCCGACGGTACCGAGATATTCCGGCACCCGATTCCGAATAGCGACGAGGGCGCCGGGTGGCCCGGCTTCGCCGGTTTCAGCCAGCCCGACCTGGAGCGAATCCTGGAAGACCGGCTCGCCGGCCACCCGGGCGTCGACCTGCGCCGCGGACAGCTCGTCACATCCGTGAGCCAGGATGCCGACCGCGCGCTCGTCAGCACACGCGCATGTAACACGCAGTTGCCGGCGGCGGCCAGTGCGGGCACCGAAACACTGACTGCCCGGCTGGTGCTCGGCTGTGACGGGGCGAACAGCGTCGTCCGGGATTTCATGGACACCAAAGTGGAGGATCTCGGCTTCAGCTTCGACTGGCTGGTCGTCGATGTCCAGCCGAACGACGGCCGGGTCTGGGATCCTCCTTACGCGCAGATCGTCGATCCCGCACGCCCGGCAACTGCGGTGTGCGGCGGGGCGCCAGGGCGGCGCCGGTTCGAGTTCATGCGGCTGCCAGGCGAGACGATCGAGGAACTCAACCGCGCGGACACTGCGTGGAAACTGCTCGCCCGGTGGAACCTTAATGCGGACAACTCGACGCTGCTGCGGCACGCGGTCTATGCCTTCTGCGGCCGATGGGCGATCTCCTGGCATCACGGCCGCCTGATCCTCGCCGGCGACGCCGCGCACCTCATGCCGCCGTTCCTGGCGCAGGGTTTCAACAGCGGGGTCCGGGACGTGGCCGCGCTCGCGTGGCGGGCGGACCTGGTCCTATCCAATCGCGCGCCGCTGGACATCTTCGCCAGCTACACCAGCGAACGACTGCCGCACGTCCGGCAGATCATCGAAGAAGCCGTGCAGGTCGGACGGATGCTGTGCATCACGGATCCGGGCGAGGCTGCCCGGCGCGACCAGTTCATGCTGGCCGCCCAGGGCCATCCTGAGATAGTGCCACCTCCCCCAGCCTGGCGGCTCGGCCCCGGGCTCGGCGCGCACGACGATCCAGGCGCCGGTGTCCTTGGTATCCAGGCCGTCGTCGAGCACGACGGGCGCACCGGGCTGTTCGACGACGTTTTCGGCGGCGGACGGTTCGTCATGCTCAGCCGGGCGGGCGACCCGCGCGGTGTCCTCGGCGAGTTCGCCGCGCATGCGTGGGGGCTGCTCGGTGGTGTCACCGCCACCTTCGGGCCCGGCGGCGACACCACCGATGTGGGCCAGGCCTATGCGCGCTGGTTCACCGAGCTCGGCGCCGACCTGATCGTGGTAAGGCCCGACTTCAACGTGCTCGCCACGGCAGGGCGGATCGAGGACGCGGACCGGCTGATAACGAACCTCGCCGAAGCCCTGCAGTTGTCCGATCCGCCCTGACCAGGGTGCCACCCGTAGCCAAGATTTGCTCCTGGTCCAGCCGACAGCAAGAGGAGGACGCCATGACGTTCTGGGAAGACCTGATGACCGTACCGCACGAACTGCGCTTCGTTGATGTTGATGGGGTGCGGACCCGGGTCCTGCACGCCGGCAGCGGCACGCCGCTGATTTTGCTGCACGGGATCAGCGGGCACCTCGAGACCTACATCCCGGTCATGGAGGCCCTGAGTGCCGAATTCGACGTCCACGCGATCGACATGCTTGCCCACGGCTTCACCGGCAAGCCCGGCGGCGATTACCCCGTCAGCCGGCTGGCGGCGCACGTTATCGGCTATCTGGACGCGATCGGTGCCGAGAAGGCTCACATCCTGGGCCTCTCGCAGGGCGGCTGGACCGCTGCGTTCCTCGCCGCTGAGCATCCCGAACGGGTTGAGAGGCTGACCCTGGTCGTCAACGTGGGCAATCCGCACATGCCGATCGAGGAACTCGGTGCCTTGCTCGCCGAGACCACCAACAAGGCGGTCTTCAGCGACGACCGGGAAGACACCCGGACCCGGATCGAGACGGTGATCTCGGACAAGACCAAGCTGACCGACGAGATTGTCGACATCCGCTTCCGGATCTATCAGCAGCCCGAGCTGCGCGCTGCGATGCCCGGCATCCTGGCCTCCACCGAGCCGGCGGTGTACCGGCGGGATTCCCTGACGCCGGCCCGGCTCGCC
The DNA here is from genome assembly GCA_003136255.1 of Actinomycetota bacterium. Lineage (GTDB taxonomy): Bacteria > Actinomycetota > Actinomycetes > Streptosporangiales > Streptosporangiaceae > Palsa-504. The sequence continues at coordinate 4,912 of PLDT01000022.1, read as the reverse complement.
TCGATCACAGCAGAGACGCTGATCGTTTGGTCCGAGGACGACCCGTCCGGGGCGCACGGCGGCGACTACTACCGCGACAATATCGCCAGCGCCAAGCTAGTCCTATTCCGCGATGTCGGCCACTGGCCTCCGTACGAGCGTCCCGACGAGTTCGCCAAGCTGGTGATCCCGTTCCTGCTCGAGGGCCTGGACACGGTTCAGGAAGAGACGATCTGATGCCGCTGGCCAGTGACCGGGAGCAGTTGCGGTACTTCGAGGACTTCGAGGTCGGGATGACGTCGGAGTTCGGCCCCCGGGCCATCACCGAGGCCGAGATCATCGACTTCGCCGCTCAATGGGACCCGCAGCCGTTCCATCTCGACGGCGAGGCGGCCCGCGCGTCGATGTACGGCGGCCTCATCGCCAGCGGCTGGCACACCGCGGTCGTCACGATGAGCATGCTGGCGACCAAGAGGCCGCTCACGGCCGGTGCCGGCTCGCCCGGGCTGGACGAACTGCGCTGGCTTGCCCCAGTGCGGGCCGGAGCGACGCTGCGGGGGTCGAGCGCCGTTTTCGAGACGCGAGCGTCGCAGTCTCGCCCCGCGATCGGCATCGTCCGGTCACGGGTCGAGACGGTCGATGACAGCGGTGCGGCCGTGCTCCGCTACCTGAGCACATTCTTCGTCCGCCGCCGGTGCTCTTCCGGAGACGTGCCGCCGCACCTGCTGGCCGCAGGCAAGAAATAGGGTCGCCATGACGGTTCAGCCGCCGATCCAGGGTTTCGCAGAGGCTGCCCGGGCCGTGACAGCCGCCGGCCAACGTTTCGAGCTCGTCACGGTCAGCGTCCGCGGACAGAGCTACCCCGCGTTTAAGGCGGCGCCGCCGCCGCTGGGTCAGCTGTTCAGCGCTGCCCGCCAGCATCAGGACCAGACGTTCGTGGTCTACGAGAGCGAGCGCTGGACCTTCGGTCAGGTGCTGGGCCAGGCCGACGCCCTCGGTGCCGCGCTAATCCGCCGTTACGGCGTCCGGCACGGCGACCGGGTGGCGATCGCCATGCGCAACTACCCCGAGTGGATCGTTGCCTTCGCTGCGATAACGTCCATCGGCGCGGTGTCGGTGTCGCTTAATGCCTGGGGGACGGAGCCCGAGCTGGATTTCGCCCTGGCCGACAGCGGTGCCCGGCTGCTCATCGCTGATGGCCCACGGATCAGGCGGACTGCCCAGACGCGACGGCGACTTGGCATCCGCGCGGTGGCCGTCCGGTCTCCGGCCGGGCCGGGCGAGGGCGTGGACAACTGGGCCGACGTTCTCGCGACTGCGGCCGGTCCACAGCCAGCAGACGTGCGCCCCGACGACGACGCCACTATCCTCTACACATCGGGAACTACCGGACGGCCCAAGGGCGCTGTATCTACGCACCGGTCGATTGTCCAGGCCCTTTTCGGGTTCGCCTGCCGGACGGCGATCGACGTGCAGCGGCGCCCGGAGGTCGCCGTCCCCGCCGGGCAGCGCGTGATGATCCTGGTTGTTCCGCTGTTCCACGTCACGGGATGCGTTCCCATCATGCTCTCGTGCTTCATCACCGGCTCTAAGCTGGTGATGATGCACCGCTGGGACCCGGAGAAGGCCCTGGAACTCATCGAGCGCGAGCGGGTGACGACCTTGCTCGGAGTACCCGCGCAGAGCTGGGACATGCTCGACTCGGTGGCCGTGAAGGAACACGACCTGAGCAGTCTGCGGTTGATCGGTGGCGGGGGCGCACCAGCACCGCCAGTCCTCGTCCGTCGGCTGGCCGAGCAGTTCCCGGCCGCCGGCCCGGCGATCGGCTACGGACTGACGGAGACCAACGGATACGGCACGGCTAACACCGGAGCGGACTACGTCGAGCATCCGGCCAGCGCCGGACGGCCTGCGCCCATCCTGGAACTCGACATAAGGAATGAGCAGGAGCAGTCGGTTCCAACCGGGCAGTCCGGCGAAATATGGATGCGCGGCGTGCATGTGTTCCGCGGCTATTGGCGGCAGCCGGACGCGACGGCGAGCAGCCTCGTCAACGGCTGGTTCAGGACGGGCGACATCGGGCACCTCGACGAGGAGGGATTCCTCTATATCGAGGACCGGCTCAAGGACGTGATCCTGCGCGGCGGCGAGAACATCTACTGCGCCGAGGTGGAGGCCGTCCTGCATGAGCATGACGGCATCAGGGATGTTGCGGTATTCGGGCTGGCAGATGCGAGGCTCGGGGAAGAGGTTGCCGCGGCCGTCGTCCTGAAGGCGGGCTCGGCTGTCTCAGCCGAGGATCTAGCGGACTTCACGGCCGGGCGTCTGGCCCCATTCAAGGTTCCGTCCAGATGGTTCATCGTGGCTGGGCAGCTGCCGCGCAGCGCCGTCGGCAAGGTGCTGAAACGAGAGCTGCAGGAGCGCTTCAGCTCGGCCGCCGATGGCGATCAGGCCGCCCGGCACGTTCGCTCCTGATCAACCAGGGAAGCGCTGGCCTTGCACTATGGGCTCCCGTAGGGTATCAAGGAACTAGATATCAAGAACCTTGTCACTTAGGACGGCTGTCAGGCGGCCGAAAAGCTGAGGCCGCCATATCACGAAGCGAGAAAGTGAGGCGAGGACGCCATGACCGATTCCGCCTTGACAGGCCGGGTCGACACCGGCACTGCCTACGGCCTGAAGCAGGGCACGTATGACGCGGCACTTACCGAGGTTGGGCCGGGTACTCCCGGCGGCGAGGCGCTGCGCAGGTACTGGCAGCCCGTGGCGTTGTCCCGCCAGGTCAGTGATCTTCCCAAGAAGGTCCGTCTGCTCGGCGAGGACCTCATCCTGTTCCGAACCAGGCGGGGCCGGGCTGGCCTGGTGTACCCCCGCTGCATCCACCGTGGCTCGACCCTTGCCTACGGCAAGGTCGAGGACGACGGCATCCGGTGCAACTACCATGGCTGGCTGTTCGGTCCCGAGGGTCACACCCTCGACCAGCCCTGCGAGCCGGACGGTGGCCTGAAGAAGCACAAGTACCGGCAGCCCTGGTATCCCGTCGAGGAGCGCTACGGCATCGTGTTCGCCTACATGGGCCCGCCGGAGCGCAAGCCGTCGCTGCCGCGCTACAGCGTCCTCGAGAATGTGCCCGAGGGCCGGGTGCAGATCGTAACCGACCGGACCCGCATCCTCGGCGGTCCCGAGATTCTCCCGGCCAACTGGGTCCAGTCATATGAGAACGTCGTCGATCCGTGGCACGTGTATGTCCTGCACAGCACATTGACCGGCACTCAGTTCTCCCGGCTGCTCACGGTGGTCCCGAAGATGACCTGGGAGTACTCGGAGATTGGATTGCGTTCCATCAGCCGCCGCACCCTCGAAGACGGCACGATCTTCCGGCGGGTTTCCGAGCTGGTCCTGCCGAACGCCTGGATCGTGGCGCCGCCGACCGATGTGGAGTTCGGCCCCTGCCAGGAAGTCATGTGGCACCAGCCGATCGACGACACCCACACGCGGGTCTTCCTGGTCAAGAACACCACCCCCGAGCTGGCCGAGGGATGGCTGGATCGCTCCCGCATGCCGCTGTATGACGGCAACACCAAGAACTGGTGGGAGCTGGACGAGGAAGGGCACCAGCGCTATCCGGGGGATTACGAGGCGCAGGCTGGCCAGGGCCCGATCACACTGCACTCGGAGGAGCACCTGGCTAGTAGCGACCGGGGCGTCAGCATGTACCGGCGGCAGTGGAAGCAGATCATCAAGGCCGTGGAGGCCGGCGAGCAGCCGATGAACGCCGACCTGACCCTGATAACGATCACCGCAGGCAATTACCTTGACAAGCCGACGGGCGCCCCGCAGCCGCCGAGCCCATCGAGCCGGGTCGGCGCGCCGCCCGCGCGGTAAGGAAGCGCCGGCGATCATGTCCTCCTGGCTGCGGACGGCACCGCGCCAGCCGACCCCGCCGAGGATGTCCCTGGTGTCGAGGCCGTGCCGTGCGGGACGTTCGGCCTGACGCGGCAAACTGGAGTGCACGTCGCCGTAGCCAGGGTTGAGCGTCGCCCGGTCAACCAGTGCCGACCCGTCCTGCAGCGAGCGGTCCAGGCCGCCGGCTGGAGGCGGCGCGCAGCACGGCGACCCGGAGTCCGGCCTCTTCGACCCGGCACGCCCCCGGCACGGGCCTGTGCGGGGGATCCCTCCCCGGTCTTGCCCGAACTCTTCCACCCAGCCCCGCGGCCATCATTTATCAAGCTTCATGATAACAAGGTTCTTGACATTGGTAGGCAACAATGTCACGCTGAGCGCACTATGGCGGATGCAGTACCGATGTAGCAGGAGCGCGAGGAAGCTCGCACAGCACGCCGCTCCGGAAAGCCGCCGCAAAACTAAGGAGAATCATGAAATCGCGCTATCTCCTCGCGGCGGGTGCGCTCACCGTTGCCACGGCTCTCATGCTCACAGCATGCAGCTCGTCCTCGGCCACACCGACATCCGCGAGCGCCTCGGCGGCGTCAGGGAAGCAACCGATTCAAATCGCCCTCCTCGGTGACATCACAGCGCCCTCGCTCGGCGGCGGCTCCCCGGAGACGGGCCAAGGCGCGACCGCCGCGGTGAACGCGATCAACAAGGCCGGGGGCATCAACGGACGCAAGCTCGAACTCACGATCTGCAACACCGAGGGCGACCCCAACCAGGTGCTCGCGTGCGCGCGCCAGGTCGCCGACAACAAGAGCATCATCGCGGTCGTCGGTTCCTCGACGGTCGTCGGAAGCCCCGAGTCCGCGCTCCAAGACGCAGGACTCGCGGACTTCGGAGAGTTCCCAATACCCGGGCCGGACACCTCCAGCGCCGTCTCCTTCCCCATCATCGGCGGTCCGATCGTCGAGATCGAGTGTGCCTTGTCCCTCACCGCCCAGCGAATCAAGGCACGCAAGATGACCGTCGCTTACGAGGA
>PLDT01000007.1:7326-9578 GCA_003136255.1 Actinomycetota bacterium | reverse complement strand
CTAGGAATCCAAATGCACAAGTTGCGTATCGCCCTGCTGACGTTGGCAGTGGCTGGCAGTCTTGCTCTCTCCGCGTGCAGCAGTAGCGGCAGTGGCAGTTCCGGTTCCGGCGGCAATGCCAGCGCGGGCACCGTCGGCGTGGCCTCTTCCTACAACGCCTCCGCAGCGGCGAAGGTTGTCGACGCTGCACTCAAGAACCCGACGCTCATCGGAATCACCACCCCATTGACCAAGAAGCCGCCGACCGGTGAGTTTATCGTCATCGTCGGTACGCCGACGCCTGTCGCGCTACTGAAGGACACGGCCATGGCGGCAGCCGCCAAGGCACTTGGCTGGCGAGTCGTCCGCCTCGTCGAGGGCACAACCCCCGAGGCTCCTGCGCAGACCATGATGCAGGCGATTCTTCTGAAGCCAGACATGATCCTCTTCTCCGGTACCGATGTAGCGACTCTGAGCGCACCGCTTAAGCTGGCCGCCACAGACCATATTCCGGTACTAGCCGAGACCGTCACGGGAAGCCCGATCTGCGAAGCGTATGCCCAGGTTGCTCTGTCACCGATTTCAACCAGCCGACAAGCTATGTAGGAACTCAAACCCCCAGCAATATCGTTTCTGCGCTTGAGCGGACCCCGAGTCTTAACTGGATCGTCTACACGGTCGGCGACCTTTCCCTCGGCGTTGATGCGGCCCTCAAGGCCGCCGGAATTCTCGGTAAGGTAAGCATCGGCGGAAATGCGCCAGACCAGACCAACCTGATCGCGCTGAGGAATGGTACCGAGACGGCCTGGACCGGCTTCTCAACGCCGATCCTCGGCTTCCGCGATGCCGACATGATGGCGCGTTACTTTGTTGGCGACTCGTTGTCTCCGGCTGGCGAACCGCTGCTGCTGCCGACTCAGATCCTGACCAAGTCCAACATCGGGCAGGCCTCTTTGACCCCGGCAGGAAACTACCAAGGTGTCTCAGACTACGCCCAGCAGTTCTACAAGCTTTGGAAGCTGTCGTAGGCGCTTGGCAATCCCCTGGAAGTGTGGACACTTCCAGGGGATTGCCACACCGACTGGCCCGAGGCAGCCTGAGTACTCGACGAGTGGATCAGGACAGGCCCGAAGCCGGACTCAATGGAGGATTGTCGTCTCAGATAACCCCGAGATGCTCGCCTGAGGTCGTCCATTAATGGACAGCTAGCCAGCCCAGGTGATGTCGAGGATGATGACCTTACGGGTTCCGTCGTTTATTAAATAGGTGATCAGGCCGNNGGCCTCGATGAGGCTGTCAAATGCCCCGCCCGGGAGCCCATGCACCTGCTTCAGTGCCCGGCCGCTCAGTTCGGCCCGGTAGGTCGCCGCTTCCTGGCCGCGGCCATCCGTTCGACCCAGTCCGGGATGGCGTCGGTGACCGGTACCATCGTCGCCTTCCCAGTGCGTATGGCCTCAAGTTCCTCGTAGTAGCCTGGCTGCCCGGCGGCGACGGCGGTCAGGCTCCAGACGTGGAGAAGGCGGCGCAGTTGCTGGTAACCGGCGGGGTCGTGAGCAACGTCCACCGCCCGGTGGTACTGGCGGAGGAACTCCTCGCGCTCTCGTTTGGGGAGGTTTCCCAGGATTACCAGCGGATCGGCTGGGTCTTCCGCCGGCTGTGCGGTCACAGAACCCAGCGTACGCTTGCCGGTCGGGCCCAGCCCGATTTCGCCACCTCAGCGATCCCGGCTAGCGTCCAGCACTGATCCTTTCCCAGCCGGACACGGTCGGCCCGGCGTCCAGCACCGCCTTCAGCTCGCCCGGCTGGGCCGGGGTGTCGGCCGGGGCGCGAGAACGCCTCTGCTTGCCGTGTCCGGGTGATGCTCGCGGATGAACGCGGACTAGCCGGCTGGGTCAGCCGGCGGGCACCGCCCCCGGCTACCGACGTCCCGGGAGCAATCCTCATCTTATTCCGATCGAGTTCACTCTCAGTGATGCCAGGGATCTCGTTGGCGAACTCCGATCATGCCGAGATCGCGCAGGTCGGCCACGGCATCTTCGGGGACCGGACCGGCCAGATATGCAGCGATCTCCTGGGCTGCATCCGCCCTGCTCATCGCTGCCCCTTCCATTGACCGTGAAAGATCACTTCACCGTCCCCGCTAGGATCACTGCGGTCCACGTCCGTGCCCTGCCAACTGTGCCACTATCCGGCGCTCCCGTCGGCTGGCGATAGCGGCGGCGATGATCTGTGACAGCTTCGTCCCGCCCTCGCTCGTCACAGTCATCACAGGA
>PLDT01000007.1:7163-7314 GCA_003136255.1 Actinomycetota bacterium | reverse complement strand
TCTATGGTGCACAAACCGCTCCCACAAGCCCATATCCTCCCGGATCTTGACGACGCGTGGACGGAGCGACCGCTGTCAGCGGCATCGTGGCCTCACTGATCAGCCGACGGACGAGGCGGACACTTTCGGACTTGGCATGCGGCGCTGGAGC
>PLDT01000007.1:2393-7153 GCA_003136255.1 Actinomycetota bacterium | reverse complement strand
AATAGGTCGTCTAGTCGTGCGCGGCGGCCTCGCCGCCCGCCAGCGCCGTCCAGTGGGCCAGCTGATACCAGACGGCCAGGGTATCGGCGTGCTCCGGGCCGAGGACCCGCTCGTAGGACGGCAGCAGCGCGGCGAACTGATCCCGGGCGGTGGCTGCCGCCCCGGCGCACCCGGTCCAGTAGGCGAGTTCCTCCCGCGCGGCCAAGGTGTCGGGGTGCTCTGCGCCGTAGATGCGAGCGCGGACGGGGAGCAGCGCGGCGAACTGATCCCGGGCGGCGACCGCGTCCCCGGCGCGTCCCGTCCAGTAGGCCAGGTTGAACCTGGCCACCAGGGTATCGGGGGAGTCCGCACCGAAGACGCGCTCGCGGACGCGGAGCAGGATGGCGTACTGGTCCCGGGCGGCGGCCGCGTCCCCGGCGTAGCCGGCGAAGTTAGCCAGGTTGTGCCGGTTGATCAAGGTGTCGGGATGCTCCGGACCGAGGACGCGCTCGGCGACCGGCAGCAGCGCGGCGAACTGGGTTCGGGCGGCGGCTGCGTCGCCCGCCTGCCCGGTCCAGTAGGCCAGGCTGGCGCGGGCCGCCAGGGTGTCGGGGTGCTCGGGGCCAAGGACGCGCTCGGCTACGGGCACCAAGGCGGCGAACTGGTCCCGCGCGCCGGCTGCGTCGCCCGCCAGCCCGATCGAGTAGGCGAGTTCGCTCCGCGTGGCCAGCGCGCCGGGGTGCTCGGGGCCGGCCGCGTACGCGCTCGCATCGCCGTTGGCGCTGGCCGCATGGCTGAAGGCAGAGGGTGTTTCGGCAGGCAACGCCGCCTGGCTCTGCTGAACCAGGGCCCGCAGCTCAGCCTCGGCATCCGGGTTCTCCTCGAGCAAGTCCGCCCAGCGTCCGGCCCACCGCCCGGCTAGGGCCGTGCGGATCAACTCGCTGTCGGCTCCGGCGGCACCAGCGAGCTGCTCGCGTGTCTCCTCTAGCCACTTCTCGACCTGCTTGGTCTGCTCGGCGTCGCCGCGGCCCAGCAACTGGGCGTACCCGTGTTCGGCCGTCGCCCATCCGTCGGTGGCCGCAGCGTCGACCACCATCTGGCCGGCCAGCGCCGCGAGTGCGAGCAGGCTCTCCCTCAGCACCTCCCCACCTCCTCCCACAGCGATCCATGTGTGAGCACGTCAAGACGATTCGCGCGCTGAAATTCTACCGGCACGGACAGTGGTCTCCTGGAACCGCTGTCATGATGGACCCCTATAGGAAAGGATGCACCGTCTAGCGTTACTGGGGTGGGTATGTAGATGTCCGGAACCGCGGTCTCACGGCGGATAGCTGTGCCGGGCCTGGAATCCTCATAGGGGTCTGACAGTGGATCCGAGGGTTATTCACCAGGCTGCGGCTGACAGCACGGAACCGCCTGTCCCGGCGATGCCCAGTGACCAGGTCGTCGTCGGTGAGATCGCGGGGCATCGGACCGGTTTCCAGCCCCGGCCCGTGCTGCTGACGCGACTGAGCCGGCGCCGTGAGGGGCCGCCGGCGGTAGTGCTCACGGGTACCTGGGGAGTGGGCAAGACTCAGCTGGCGGCCGAGTACGCGCGGGCCAGGCTGGCTGGCGGCTGGCGGCTGATCGCATGGGTCAACGCCCGGGACAGCGAGAGTCTGCTGGCGGGGTTGGCCGCGGTGGCCGAAGCCGCGGGACTGTCTTATGGCGGTTCCGGGCAAGGCACGGTTGATCCGGGCCAAGCGGTCCGGCGCTGGCTGGAGGCTGACGGACGCCGCTGCCTGCTGGTGTTCGATGACGTCGAGGATCCCGGTCTGCTCGAGCCATTCCTTCCGTTGGCTGGCGCGGCCCAGGTACTGATCAGCATGGCCCTGGAGGCGGTCCCGGAGCTGGGGGAAACCATCCAGGTACAGGTGTTCAGCGCCGACGAGGCACAGGCCTTGCTGGCCGGGCGGACCGGCCTGGCCGATGAAGCCGGCGCCTCCGCGGTGGCTGCCGAACTGGGGTATCTGCCGCTGGCACTGGACCAGGCTGCGGCCGTGATCGCCGGGCAACACCTAGGGTACGCGGAATACCTAGCCCAGCTGCAGGCGCTGCCGGTCGGAGATTACCTGGTCCGGGGCGAGGACGCGGAGGAGCAGCCGTACCCGCCGGGGGTGGCCGAAGCGGTGCTGCTGTCCCTGGAGGCCGCCTGGGCTGCCGACCCGATCGGCGTGTGCGCTGGAGTGATGGAGACCGTGGCCGTGCTGTCGCCGGCCGTGGCCCGCCGCGACCTGCTGCGTGCCGCTGGCCAGGCGGGCGCGCTGCTCGGCCGCGGGCGCCGGATCGCCGCGGCCATGGTAGACCAAGCGCTAGAGCAGCTGAACGAACGGTCGCTGCTGTGTTTCGGCCTTGATGGCCAAGCCGTTGCGGTGCACTGCCTGGTAGCGCGAGTGGTCCGCGGGGCGCTGGCCCGACGGGGACGCCTCGCGGCGGCGTGCGGGGCAGCCGCCTCAGCGTTGGAAATTTACGCTGAAACAATCCTGAACCCCCGGGATCGCGTGGCGGTCAGGGAGCTACTCGGCCAGGTCACGGCGCTGCTGGAAAACGCGGACGCGCACCCGGATGACGCCGACCTAGCCAGGATGCTGCTGCGGCTTCGGTCCGTCGCGCTGCATCACCAGATAGAGCTAGGCGACAGCATGCCGCACGCCATCGCGATCGGCGAGGAGCTGATCGCGGACCTCGAGCGGGTGCTGGGGCCCGATCATCCTGACCGGCTCAGCGCACAGGACAGCCTGGCCGGCGCCTATCAGGCCGCGGGCCGGGCCGCCGATGCGATCCCGCTGCTCGAGCACATCCTGGTTGCCCAGCAACGCGTCCTCGGCCCGAAACATCCGGACACCCTGAACTCACAGAGCAACCTGGCTGGCGCCTACCGCGACGTGGGCCGTTTCGCCGAGGCGATCTTGCTGTTCAAGCTGACCCTGGCCGCCCGCGAGGGGCTGCTCGGCGCCGACGATCCCAGCACCTTGAAGTCCCGCGGCAACCTAGCGGCCGCCTACCGGGCGGCGGGCCGGATCGCCGAGGCGATCCCGCTGTTCGAGCAGACCCTGGACGGACGGGAACTGGTCCTAGGCGCAGGCCAACCGGACGTCGACGCCGCCCCGGGCAACCTGACCGCCGACGAGCCGAAGCCAGTCCGGCCCGACCCGACCGCCGAAGAGCCGAAGACGATCCGGCTCGACCTAGCCGCCGAGAAGACGGTCCGGCTCGACCTAGCCGCCCTAGGACTGAAGACGGACTGGGTCGACAAGACACCTCCGCCTGCGCCGCCGGCCGCTGATGCGCCCCCCGATCCCGTCCCGGAGCCGCCCGCCGCTCCGACCGATGAGGAGCCGCCCCAGGCGGCGCCAGCTGCCGAAACGGTCGACGACCCGGCGCCCGCCCCAGAACCTGAACCGGAGCCGGGGACACCGGAAGAAGTCTCTGAACCCGAGCCGCTGCCCGCCGCTGTAACCGAAGCGCCGCCTGCCGAGAAGCCGCCTGCCGAAGAGCCGCCTGCTGAGGAGCCGCTCCCGGCAGCGCCAGCTGCCGAAACGGCCGACGGCCTGGCGTCTGAGCCAGTGCTGACCCCGGAACCCGAACCGGAGCCGGGGACACCGGAAGGCGTCTCTGAACCCGGGCCGAGGGCCGCCGCTGTAGCCGAAGCGCCGACCGCCGAGGAGCCGCCTGCCGCTCCGCCTGCTGAGGAGCCGCTCGCGGCAGCGCCAGCTGCTGAAACGGCCGACGGCCTGGCGTCTGAGCCAGCGCCGACCCCGGAACCTGAACCGGAGCCGGGGACGCCGGAAGGCGTCTCTGAACCCGGGCCGCCGGCCGCCGCCGTAGCCGAAGCGCCGCCTGCCGAGGAGCCGTCCGCCGCTCCGCCGCCCGAGAAGCCGTCCGCGGATCCGGTAGCCGGGCCGCATACGGTTCTGCTAGCCGAACCGCCTGCGCCGTCCCGCGATCGCCCAGCCCGGCGCTGGTGGGGTGTCCGCCGCCGGGTGGCCGCGCAGCCGAAGACGGACTCGATCGATGAGACATCCCGGCCCGCCCCGCCGACCGCCGATGCGGCCCCCGATCCCGTCCCGGAGCCGCCCCCCGCTCCACCTCTGTCGGCGCCAGTTGCCGAAACGATCGACGCCCCGGCGTTCGAGTCGGCGACTGTTTCCAAACCAGAGCTAGAGTCCGAATCCCCGGAAGGTCTGTCCGAGCTCGCCTCGCCGCCCGCCGAAAAGCGACCTTCGGCGACTGTCCACGAAGGGCTTCCCGAGCCAGCAGCGTCAGTTGCGGAAATGGACGACGACGCATCGCCTGAGCCGGCGCCCGCCCCGGAACCCGGACCGGAGTCGGGGATACCGGAAGGTGTCTCTGAATCCGAGCCGCCGGCCGCCGGTGTGGCCGAAGCGCCGCCCGTCGAGGAGCCGCCTGCCGCTCCGTCCGCCGAGGAGCCGCCCCCGGCGCCAGCTGGCGAAACGGCTGATGACCCGGCGCCCGGGCCGGCGCCTGTTTCCAAGCCGGAGCCAGAGCCGGAAGCTCCGGAAGGCCTATCCGAGCTGGCCCCGCCGCCCGCGGAAGATCCGCCTGCGGCGGCCGTCTACGAAGGGCCGCGCCAGGCGTCAGCTGCGGAAACGGCCGATGACCCGGCGCCTGAGCCAGCGCCCGCCCCCGAACCTGAATCGGGGACACCGGAAGGTGTCTCTGAATCCGAGCCGCCGGCCGCCGCCGTAGCCGAAGCGCCGCCCGCCGAGGAGCCGCCCGCG
>PLDT01000007.1:0-2357 GCA_003136255.1 Actinomycetota bacterium | reverse complement strand
GGACCGCATGCGGTTCTCCTAGCCGAACCGCCCGCGCCGTCCCGCGTTCGCCCGGCCCGTCGGCGGTGGCGCATCCGCCGCAGGGTGGCCTCGGAGGAGGAGACGGACTTGATCGGCGAGGCACCCCCGGCCGCCCCGCCGTCCGCTGACGCGCCCCCCGATCCCGTTCCGGAGCCGCCCGCCACGTCGGCCGCCGAAGAGCCACCTGCGGCGGCCGTCGACGAAGCGCCTCCCCAGGTGGCGCCAGCTGCCGAAACGACCGATGATCCGGCGCCTGAGCCAGTGCTCACCTCGGAACCCGAACCGGAGCCGGAGGCACCGGAAGGCGTCTCTGAACCTGAGCCGTCGGCCGCCGCCGTAGCCGAAGCGCCGCCCGTCGAAGCGCCTCCCCAGGTGGCGCCAGCTGCCGAAACGACCGACGACGTGGCGCCTGAGCCAGCGCCCGCCCTAGAGTCCGAACCGGAGGCGGGGACACCGGAAGACTTCTCTGAACCTGAGCCGCCGGACGCCGCCGTAGCCGAAGCCCTGCCCGTCGAGGGGCCGCCTGCCGCTCCGTCCGCTGAGGAGCGGTACACGGCGGCGCCAGCTGCCGAGACCGTCGGAGAGTCGGCCCCAGAACATGGACTGGGGGCGGAGACACCGGAAGACGTCTCTGAATCCGGGCCGTCGACCGCCGTCGTAGCCGAAGCACCGTCCGCTCCGGAGCCGTCGGCGGTTCCGGTAACCGGGCCGCATGGGGTTCTTGTAGCCGAGCCGCCTGCTCCGTCTCCCGATCGCCCGGCCCGGCGGCGGTGGCGCGTCCGCCGCCGGATGGCGGCGCAGCAGGAGACGGACTGGATAGACGAGACACCCCGGCCCGCTCAGCCGGCCGCTGATGCGCTCCCCGATCCCGTCCCGGAGCCACCCGCCGCTCCGGCCGCTGAGGAGCCGCCCCTGGCGGTTCCAGCTGCCGAAGCGGTCGAGGACCTGGCGTCCGAGCCGGTGCCCGCCTCAGAACCTGAACTGGAGGCGGGGACACCGGAGGACGTCTCTGAACCCGGGCCGCCGGCCGCCGTAGCCGAAGCGCCGCCCGTCGGGGAGCCGCCCGCCGCTCCCGCCGCTGAGGAGCCGTCCCTGACGGCGCCGCCTGCCGAAGCGGTCGAGGACCTGGCGTCCGAGCCAGCACCCGCGCCAGAACCTGAACCGGAGGCGGGGACACCAGAGGACGTCTCTGAACCCGGGCCGCCGGCCGCCGTCGTAGCCGAAGCGCCGCTCGATGAGGAGCCTCCGGCCGTCGAGGAGCCGTCCCTGGAGGCGTCGGCTGCCGAGACGGTCGATGACCCGGTGCTCGCCCCAGAACCCGGACCGGAGCCGGGGACACCCGAAGATGTCTCCGAATCCGGGCTGCATGGGGTTCTTGTAGCCGAATCGCCCGCGCCGTCTCGCGATCGCCCGGCCCGTCGGCGGTGGCGCGTCCGCCGCCGGGTGGCCGCGCAGCGGGAGGCGGGCTGGATCGCGGAGACAACTCCGCCCGCTCCGCCGCCCGATCCCGTCCCGGAGCCGTCGGCCGCTCCGGCCGCAGAGGAGCCGCCCCTGGCGGTGCCAGCTGCCGAAACGATCGAGGACCTGACGCCCGCGCCAGAACCTGAACCGGAGGCGGGGACACCGGAGGACGTCTCCGAGCCCGGGCCGCCGGTCGGCGCCGCAGCCGAAGCAACGCCCGCCGGGGAACCACCCGCCCCCCCGGCCGCAGAGGAGCCGCCCCCGGCGGTGCCAGCTGCCGTAACCGCCGATGAGCCGGCGCCAGGGGCGGCGCCTGGTTCCAAGCCAGAGCTAGTGCCGGAAACCCCGGAAGGCCTATCTGAACTCGCGCCGCCGCCCGCCGAAGAGCCACCTGCGGCAGCCGTCCACGAAGGGCTTCCAGACCCGGCAGCGTCAGTTGCGGAAACGGTCGATGACACATCGCCTGAGCCGGCGCCCGCCCCGGAACCCGAAACGGAGCCGGGGCCACCGGAGGGCGTCTCTGAACCTGAGCCGTCGGCCGTCGCCGTCGCCGTCGCTCCGCCCGCCGAGGAGGCGCCTGCCGCCTCGCCCGCTGAGGAGCCGTCTGCGGTTCCGGTAACCGGGCCGCATGCGGTGCTCGTAGCCGGACTATCCGCGCCGTCCGGCGATCGCCCGGCCCGGCGCCGGTGGCGCGTCCGCCGCCGGGTGGCCCCGGAGCAGGAGACGGACTGGATCGGCGAGACACCCTCGCCTGCCCCGCCGGCCGCTGATGCGCCCCCCGATCCCGTCCCGGAGCCGCCCGCCGCTTCGTCCGCCGAAGAGCCCTTGGCGGTGCCAGCTGCCGAACCGGCCGATGAGCGGGCGCCTGAGCCGGC
>PLDT01000196.1:0-11830 GCA_003136255.1 Actinomycetota bacterium | reverse complement strand
CTCGCCCTCTCGCCGGACGCGGTGAGCGAATGAGCGGGCGCTGGGAGGACTGGCCCCCCGCCAAGCCGATCCGGGTCGAGGGCGGCATCAAGGCCAAGAGCAAGCGCGGCGCGATCGGCGAGCAATGGTGGTCGCGGCGGTTCATCGGCGTGCTCGAGACGTACGGCATGGCCAGCAGGCTGGCCCGGGGCCGCAGCTACGCCCGGGCCGGACAGGTGCTCGACTTCGAACTGTCCCAGGGCAAGGTCAGCGCNNCTGTTCCGGGCCAAGCTGCTGGCCGGCGAGATGCCGCACGAGATCGAGGACGTGTTCGCCGAGTGCGGCACGCCGCTGTTCCCCCGGTCATCCGGGGACCTGGACATGCACTGCAGCTGCCCGGACTGGGGCGTGCCGTGCAAGCACCTCGCGGCGGTCTGCTACGTGCTGGCCGAGGAGTTCGACCGCGACCCGTTCGCGATGCTGGCCTGGCGCGGCCAGGCCCGGGACGAGCTTCTCGCGGCGCTGCGCGAACTCCAGGGGGCGCGGTCCGGCCCGGCCTCGGACGCGAGCGCCGTGGCCCTGCTCCTCGACACTCCCGCCGCGCCGCTGGCCGAGTCCCTGGCCGACTTCTGGTCCCCTCGGCTGAGCCCGGCCCGGCTGCGTGCGCTGTCCGCCCCGGCCGTTCCGTCAACTCCTGACCTGCTGCTACGGATGTTCCCGCCGCCGCCTGTACCGGTCCGGGGTCAGGACCTGGCCGAGATCTTGACCCCCGCCTACCACCGGCTCGCCGCGGACGAGGAGCCTCCGCCCGCCTTGGAAACCCGCTAGCCTTCATCCCCGAAGCGCATCGCGCGCACTGCAATCAGGGTGGGGGACTCCGACGTGGCGCAGCCGACCGGCGTAGCGGTGCCTGCTGCCCGGTCCGGGGCCGGCATCGCCCGCGGCGCGGTCCTGATCGCCGGGCTCACCATCGTGTCCCGGGTCCTGGGGCTGGTGCGCACCCTGGTGTTTTCGCAGAGCATCGGGGCCGGCTGCCTGGGCACCGCGTACGTCACCGCCAGCCAGGTGCCGAACCTGGTCTACGAGCTCGTCCTGGGCGGCGCGCTGACCAGTGCCATGGTCCCGGTCCTGGCTCGCTCGGCGGAACGGGCCGCGGATGACCCGGCCGAGCACGCGCGCGTCGGCCAGATCACCTCGGCGCTGCTGACCTGGTCGGTCGTCATCTTGGTGCCGCTGTGCCTGGTCATCGCGGCGGTCGCCGAGCCGGTCGCCTCGCTGCTCAACCCGGCCAACGCCAACGCGGCCTGCCCGCGCGCCGACATGGTCGCCACCACCGCCAGCATGCTCCAGGTGTTCGCCCCCCAGGCCCTGCTGTACGGGCTCTCGGTGGTGCTATACGGCCTGCTCCAGGCGTACCGCCGGTTCGCCGGCCCGACCATCGGGCCGGCCATCTCCAGCCTGGTGCTGATCGCGGCCTTTCTCTCCTTCGTGCCGCTGGCCAAGGGGCTGCCGCTGGCCCGGCTGCCGCTGCAGGCCGAGCTGGTCCTGTCGGCGGGCACCACGCTGGGGGTGGCGGCCCTGGTCCTGGTGGGCGTGCTGCCGACCTGGCGGCTGCACCTGCGGTTGCGGCCCACCCTGCGGTTCCCGGCCGGGGTGGCGCGCCGGTCCGGCGGCCTGGCCCTGGTCGGCGTGGTCGAGCTCATCACGATCGACCTGGCCACCCTGGTGGCCATCGCGCTGGCCAACGGACGGGGAGCCACCGGCGCGATCGTCATCTTCAACTACGCCTCGCAGGTGTTCAACACCGTGGCCGCGGTGCTGGCCCTGTCCGTCGTCATCAGCGCGTTCCCCGTCCTGTCCGCCCGGGACGGGCCGGTGTTCGCCCGGACCTGCGCCGGCTCGACCCGCGCGGTCCTGCTGCTGTCCTGGCTGGGCACGGCGCTGATCGCGGCGATCGCGGTCCCGGCCGCGCACGTCCTGGCCCAGCAGCCGGGTCAGGTCCCGGAACTGGTCGAGGCCTTCGCCCTCTTCGCCCCCGGGATCGCGGGCACCGTGGTGGCCGCCAACCTGACCCGCGTCATGCTGGTCATCGGCCGGCTCAAGATCGCGGCCGGGGCGGTGGCCGGAAGCTGGCTCCTGGTCATCGTGGCCGACGTGGCCCTGGCCGAGCTCGTCCCGGCCCGCCTCGTGGTCGCCGCCCTGGCCCTAGGCAACACCATCGGCCAGACCGTGGTCGCCGTCCCGCTGATCCTGCTGACCCGCCGGATATGCGGCCCGGCCGCCGTCGAGGGCTCCGGCCACGCGATGCTGGCCGGCCTGGCCGCCGGCGCAACCGGATCCGCCGTCGGCGTGGCCGTGAGCCTGGCCGCCTCCGGCGGCGGCAAGCTGCAGTCCTCCGGGCTGGCCGTCCTTGCGGCGGTCTGCGCCACGGTCGCCTTCGCCGCCGTCGCCCTCCTGCTAGACCGCGGCGACCTCAGGTCCGTCGCGGGCCGGCTCCGGCGGACCGTCCGGCCCTAGGACGGCGCCCAGACGCGGCGCATGGCCTCGGGCAGGCCCCACCAGCCCAGCGCGGTCAGGCAGTCCTCGTCGTCGATCGCGCCCAGGACCTGCCACAGCGAGGTGACGGGCAGGAACAGCCCCTCCATCCCGAGCTCGTCGAACTCGGGGTCGTCGTCGTCGAGTTCGCCGAGGTCGTAGTCGTCCGCGCCGCCCTCCTCGTCCGCGGCCCCCTCGTCGGGGTCGTAGTCGCGGACGTACCCGGCTAGGTCGGCGGCCGACGCCGACGTACCCGGTCCGCCGGTGGCGAGCGCGGTGATCACCGCCAGCCAGTCGAAGTGATCGATGGCGCAGATGGCGGCGACCGCGCTGTCGGTCTCGTTCAGCTCGCCGTCGCCCTCGGTCTCGTCCGGTCCGGCCCAGTCGTCCGTCCCTTCCGGCGACGCCACCCCGGCGGCCACCCGCAGCCACAGTTCGGCGTCGTCGGCGGGCAGGTCCGCGGCCTGCATGCCACTGCACTCGATCAGCAGCTGACCGGGCCAGCCGGGCCGGGCGATGTACTCGCGCAGCCGGGCGCTGGCCGTCCGCAGATCCTCGGCCGGCACCGGCCGGTCACCGACCTGGTCCAGCAGATCGCCGACGGCGGCCAGCGCCTCGGCGTCAGCGGCGTCCCATTCGGCCAGGAACTCCTCGTCCTTCTCGTCGAGCAGCACGTCCATCGGCACCCGGCCGTCGGGCAGCGGCGAGGTCATCCACCGTTCCTGCACGGCGATGTAGGCCCGGCAGGCCAGCGGGTCGCCCGCCGACAGCAGGTCGGGATCGATCTCGCCCGCGGCGAGCTGATCCTCCAGATGGCTGACCAGCCGGGTGTGCATCTCCGCGGCCAGCTGGCTGCGCTCGGACTGCTCGTCCCAGACGTGCAGGCCGATGATCCCGTTCGGCTCGGTACCGGTGGCTTCCAGCCAGGTCCGGACGTCCCCGACCGTGGCGTCGCTGTCGTTGATCTTCTGCAGGACGGCCTCGGACGACGACCAGAACAGGGCGGACAGCGGATTGCCCGCGGCGAGCATCCCGCGCCGGATGGCGGGCAGCGAGCCGAGGGCGTCGGCCGACGGCACGGTAAGCAGCGCGAGCGCGACATCGCGCCTGGTCAGTTCGCTGAGCGGCCGGGCGGCCAGCTCGGCCACGCGATCGGCGTCAAGGTTCACGCCTCGCAGCTTAGAGCAGTTCGCGCCCACCCAGGTAAGGTCGCAGCACTTCGGGGACCGAGACCTGCGCTTGCTCGGTCTGGAAGTTCTCCACCAGCGCGGCCAGGATCCGCGGGGTAGCGACCGCCGTGTTGTTCAACGTGTAGGCGAACCGCACCGTGCCGTCCGTGTCGCGGTACCGCACGTTGGCCCGGCGCGCCTGCCAGTCGAGCAGGGACGAGCAGCTGTGCGTCTCGCGGTACGCCCCGAGCGACGGCATCCACGTGTTGACGTCGTTCATCCGGTACTTGCCCGCGCCCATGTCCCCGGTGGAGCACTCCACCACCTCATACGCCAGGCCGAGCCCCTGCAGCAGCTGCTCGGCCGTGCCCAGCAGCTCCTCGTGCCAGCCGTCGGACTCGGCCAGGTCGGCGGCGCAGATGACGAACTGCTCGACCTTCTCGAACTGATGGACCCGCAGCAGTCCGCGCACGTCGCGCCCGGCGCTGCCGGCCTCCCGCCGGAAGCACGGCGAGATCCCGGCGTACCGGATCGGCAGCTGCTTGTGGTCGAGGATCTCGTCGGCGTGGAAGCGGACCAGCGCGACCTCGGCCGTCCCGGCCAGATACAGGTCGTCGGCCGGGATGGCGTAGGTCTCCTCGCGGTGCGCGGGGAACTGGCCGGTGCCGATCAGCGCCTCCTCGCGGACCAGGGACGGCACGCTGACCAGCGTAAAGTCCTTGCCGCGGAGCAGGTCAAGGGCGTAGGAGTGGACCGCGCGCTCGAGCAGCACCATGTCCCCGGTCAGCGCGTAGGCGCGTTCCCCGGACACCTTCCGGGCCCGGGCGAAGTCGGCCCAGCCGCGCTGCTCCAGCAGGTCGACGTGATCCAGCGCCCTGAAGCCGAACTCGGGCGGCTCACCGACGCTCCTGATCGTCACGTTCGCCGACTCATCGGGCCCGACCGGTGCGCCCGGCCACGGGATGGTCGGGGTCAGCAGCATCAGCGCGTTCAGCTTCTCGTTGGTCTCGGCGACCTGCTCGCGAAGGCGCTTGACCGTGTCGTTCAGGCCTCTCAGGTAGACCCTGCGCTCCTCGTCCGCCGGCCCGCCGGCCGAACTCTTCCTGAGCGCCTGGGTATCGTCCAACTGGTGCTGGAGCTCGCGACTGGCCTGGTCGAGCTTGAGCAGCTCGTCCACGTCCAGGTTGATGCCCTTGACCCGGACCGCGTCCTTCACCGCGTCCGGGTTCTCCCTGATGAATCGCTTATCCAGCATGGCAAAACGCTACCAGCAGCGCCCGCTGCGTCGCCTCGCATAATCGCCTGGGGGTGCTCGCATACCGTGGGATGCGTGCTGCTGACCAACCATGTCCTGTCCGGCGCGCTGATCGGCGCCCTGGTCCGCCGTCCGGCGCCGGCCTTCGCGGTCGGCGTGGCCTCGCATTTCGTGCTCGACGCGTTGCCGCACTGGGGCGACTGGGGCAGCAACCGCCGGTTCCTCCAGGTGGCGGTGCCCGACGGGCTGATCGGCCTGGCTGCGATGGGGACCGTCGCGGCGCTGGCCCCGGCCGCGCGCCGGCCGGCCGTGCTGGCGGGCATGCTCGGAGCGGCGCTGCCCGACGTGGACAAGCCGGCCAAGCAGTTCCTCGGCTGGTCGCCGTGGCCCGGGCCGGTCGACCGCTTCCACATCCGCATCCAGCGGGAGGCCTCGGGCCGGGCTCACCTCGAACTGCTGGCCGCGAGCGCGTTCGCCGCCGCCGCGTTCGCCGCGCTCCGCCAGCCGAAGCCCGTGCCAGCCTAAGCCCGCGGCGGGTAGCGCAGTCCGACCAAGGCGGCCAGGTCGCCGAGGGTGAGCTCGAACATCGGCGCCGGATCCTCCAGCGCGAACCTCATGTGGCCGAACACCTCCATCGCCACCGCGCCGTACAGCACCGTCCAGCAGCGCAGGAAGGTGAGCACCGCGCCGACCGGAATGTCGGTCCCCAGCGCGTCGCGGTAGCGGGTGAGCTGGCCGGCCAGGCCCGGATCGATGTCCGCGGCCTCGGGCACCGGGAACGGCGCCTTACTCCAGAGCTCCAGAAACAGCGTGAAGAAGGTTCCCGCGAAGGCCAGCGCGCACTCGTCGGCGATGTCGTACCGCCCGTCGTCCAGGCCGGGCAGCGGCACGCCGAACAGCAGGCTGAACTCGGCCCGGTGGTTCAGCGACCAGCGCCGGAACTCCTGGCAGGCCGCGACCATCTTGGCCGTGAGCGTGACCGCCGGATCGGGCGCCTCGGCCATCGCGTCCGCGGCCTGGATGGCCTGGTGGATGTCGGCCCCGAGCTCGGTGAAGATGCCCGCGCAGATGTGCCTGACCAGTTCGTCACGGTTGTCGAAGTAGCGGTACAGCCCCGGCGCGGTCATCCCCATCTCCCGGGCGATGGCCCGCAGCGTGATCGCGTCCGGGCCGCTGTCCACCAGCAGCCGTCGCGCGGTCGCGATGATCTCCTCGGCGGTCGCCGCGCGCAGCCGGTCGCGACGGGACGGCGCGTCCCCGACCTCTGCCGCCTGGGTCACAGCTGCCTCCCTTACCTAAGCCACTTGAGATGCTAATCCCCTTGACAGGCGTAAACACTGTATGCGAAGTTAGCGATGTAATCAGTTTACATCGTTTACTTGAGTAATCAAGGGAAACGCATGGCTCGGGAGGCAGCTATGTTCGAGGCTTGGGGACGGGCCGTGTCCCGCAGGCGCCGGCTCACGCTGGTCATCACGTTCTTGTTCGTGGCCTTCGCCGGGGCCTGGGGGACCGGCGTATTCGGCAAGCTCTCGTCCGGCGACAACTTCACCCCGCCGTCCAGCCCCAGCCAGCGCGAGGCCACCGCGGCCGAGCAGGTCTTCGGCCGGAACGACGCCGACGTCGTGGTGCTGTACCGCAGCGCCACCATGACCGTCACCGACCCCGCCTACCGGCAGGCGGTCACGACCGCGCTGAGCGCCCTGCCCCGCGCCGACGTGGCCCGGGTGAGCACGTACTGGTCCACCGGATCGCCCAGCCTGGTCAGCACCGACCGGCACTCCACCTACGCGGTGCTCCAGCTCACCGGGGCCGATGACGCCGCCCGACATCAGACCTACGGCGCGATCAAGAACGAGCTGACCCCGGCCAGCCTGGCCGCCGACGGGGTGACCGCCCGGGTCGGCGGGAACGTGGCCACGGAGGTGGCCATCAACAACGAGGTCACCGCCGACATCGCCAAGGCCGAGGGCTTCTCCATGCCGGTCCTGCTGATCTTGCTGACGGTGATCTTCGGCAGCCTGGCCGCGGCCAGCCTGCCCCTGGCCATCGCCGGCGTGGGCATCCTGGGCTCGTTTACCGTGCTGCGCCTGCTCACCATAGCCACCACGGTGTCGATCTACTCGCTCAACATCACCACGATCCTGGGCGTCGGCCTGGGCATCGACTACGGGCTCTTCATGGTGACCAGGTTCCGGGAGGAACTGCACCGCCAGCCCACGGTCGAGCAGGCCGTCGCCCGGACCGTCGCGACCGCGGGGCGGACCGTCGCGGTGTCGGGCGTCACGGTCGCGCTCGCATTGACCAGCCTGATGCTGTTCCCGGTGGACTTCCTGCGCTCGATGGGGTACGGCGGGGTGGCCACGGTCGCGGTGGACGTGGCGGCCGCGCTGACCGTGCTGCCCGCGCTGCTGGCCGTCCTCGGCCACCGGGTCAACGCGCTGCGGATCCGCCGCTCGGTCCAGCGCCCGCCGCGGGACGAGACCAGCGGCGCCTGGTACCGGCTGGCCCGCAGCGTCATGCGCCGGCCGCTGGTCTACGTCGCGGTGATCACGATCGCGCTGCTCGCCCTGGCCGCGCCGTTCCTGCGCATCTCCTGGGGCGGCACCGACGCCCGGACGCTACCGGCCGCCTCGACCGTCCGGCAGGTCACTGAGGCGCTGGACAGCCAGTTCCCGGTCAACTCGACCGACCCGATCGAGGTGCTCATCACCGGGGCGGACCCCGCACTGGCCCCCTACCTGCACCACATCGACGCCATCCCCGGCGTGACCGGGGCCCAGGTCACCGGGGCCAAGGACGATGCCATCCGGGTCGACGTCGGGTACACGCCGGCCCCCGTATCGTCCGCCGCGCGGCACATCGTGACCCAGATCCGGGCCCTCGCGCCGCCGGCCGGGGCCACCGTGCTGGTCGGCGGGACCACCGCCGGGCTGGTCGACGAGCTCGCCAGCCTCGGCTCCACCCTGCCGTGGATGGCGCTGCTGGTCTGCCTGTCGACGTTCGTGCTGCTGTTCCTGGCCTTCGGGTCGGTGGTCCTGCCCCTGAAGGCGATCGTCATGAACGTGCTCTCGCTGGGCGGGACGTTCGGCGTCGTGGTCTGGATCTTCCAGTGGGGCCACCTGTCCGGCCTGCTGCGGTTCACGCCGACCGGATCCATCGACCCGACCATGCCGATCCTCATGCTGGCCATCATCTTCGGCCTGTCCATGGACTACGAGGTGTTCCTGCTGTCCAGGATCCGGGAGCGGTACGACCAGACCGGCGACAACACCCTGGCCATCGCGGCCGGCCTGCAGCGCACCGGCGGCCTGATCACCAGCCTGGCCCTGCTGCTGATCATCGTGGTGGCCGCGTTCTCGGCGTCCGGCATCACGTTCATCAAACTGCTGGGCGTGGGCATGATCGTCGCCCTGCTGGTGGACGCGACGGTGGTCCGGATCCTGCTGGTGCCGGCCACGATGCGCCTGCTCGGCCGGGCCAACTGGTGGGCGCCGCGCCCGCTGCGCCGCCTGTACGCCAGGTACGGGATCAAGGAGGACACCCCGGCGCCGGTCCAGGTGCCGGCCGGCGCGGAGAGCTGACCGGGACCGGTACAGTGCTATCCCGAGGAGGCCGAGATGAACCAGCCCGTGGCTGTGCCGGAAGTGCTGTCGACGGACCTGCCCGCCGGGGCGTTCCTGCTGGACGTGCGCGAAGACGACGAGTGGGCCGCCGGGCACGCCCCCGGCGCGCTGCACATACGGCTCGGCGAGCTCGGCGCGCGGACGGCCGAGCTGCCCGGCGACCGTGAGGTGTACGTGATCTGCCGCACCGGCAACCGGTCCGCGTACGCGACCCAGGCCCTGGTCGGCGCCGGCCTGCACGCGATCAACGTGGCCGACGGCATGACCGGCTGGGCCGTCGCCGGCCGGCCGATGCTCAGCGAGGACGGCGGCGAACCCTTCGTTGCCTAGATGAGTCGAGGCTACATCAGCCCCGTATAGGAGGGGCCGGGGATCACGATGACCCCCGGCCCCGCTAGGACCCGGCCAGTGTTAGCTGCAGGCCCTCTCCATCGCGGCGTGGGCGGCGTGGGCGGCGGTCTTGGCGGCCTCGGCCCGGACGAGCGCGATCTTCAGCGCGGCGTCGGCGGTGAGGAGCTTACCGATGTCCTTCGACGTCACGGCGAGCGCGGGCAGCCCGAGCGCGGGAATCAGCTTGCTGGTCACGATGTCTAGGACCACGCCTACCTGCGCGGCCTCGGCGGACTCGACTGCGGCGGCCCGCTGGAAGAAGCGGTCGGCGAGGTCGGAGTTGATGTCGCTGACCTCTGGGTCCAGGGAGTTCAGGAAGATCTTCTTGATCCGTCCCAGGCTTGCCTCGGCGATGTTCCCCGGGATCTCGACGACCGCGTGGTGCAGGGCGCGGATGTCCTGGCTGACCCGGGCGGCGTCGTCCTCGCTGGCTGACTGCGCGTCCTTGAGGTCTGCCTGGGCGGCGTCGTTGGCTGCGGTTGCGGCGGCGCAGGCGGCCGCTGCCGTCGGCACCGCGTTGCGGGCCAGGCCCCAGCTGCCGTTGTCCGGCGACTCACTGCCGGTCTGGGTCCATGTGCCAGAGACGGCTCCGGCCGAGCTGATGGTGCCGGTGTACGTCCGCGTGCCCTGGATCGAGCCCGTCGGATAGGCGAAGGTAAACGTGATGTCGTCGCCGCTGACCGTGCCGGACACCGATCCGCTGGTGGGGTAGTAGCTGTCATCCAGCGTCCCGCTGAGGGTGCTTCCGCTCTGGACGAAGGTCACGCTGTATACGAAGTCGGTGCCGTCATAGGTGACGTCAACGCTGTTATCGCCGCTCACGTCCCACCGAGTCGAGTCAGGGACCATGACGGCGCCGGCGGTCCTCTGCGCCGCAAGGCTGACCGGCGCTGCGGCAGCGTACCCGGCCCCGCTCACGACCATAGCCACCGCTGCACAGCAGGCACATAGCGTCACCTTGAGGCCATGTCCCATCCNNAGGGGCGGGAAATCCCGGCTCGCGGCCGGGGAATTCCGTGTTGCTTGGTGAGCGCTCCATTTCTTGCGCTCCGTCCTGTGAGGGGTGGCGATTCATCGGGATCATCACTTTCTGTATCCGGTCTTGCTGATGGCCGGCTGTGGCTCTTAAAAGGGACGCTAAGGGGCATCGGGATCAGCCACCACGAAGAACTACCCACGGAAAGACCCGCAGTTTTGACGGGGGNNCGCTCGGGGTGGTGATCGGTAAGTCGGTCGGCATCCCGGCCACGGGCGTTCCAAGATCATTGACGGGTTAGGTCACGGTTCGTAGCGGGACGTTGAAATCTGGTCATGAGCGGCGTGGCGCGCAACCTCGCCACCGGCGCACTCCGCCTGGCCGGGCGCACCGGCATCACCGAGGCCACCCGATGGGCCGCACGCTCCATGGACCGGCCCTTCACCATCCTCGGACTCACATAATTGCGTCGTGCAGGACCAACGCCGATGATTGCCTTATGCGGGTGGTCCATGACGATGAGTACCCGGAATTCATCAGGCGGCTGCGCGAGCAGGCCAGGCGCGACGCCGACGAACTCGTGCCGAGGCCTGGATTTCCGGTCTACGGGCTCGCCGCGCCGTCGCTGACCCCCGCCGTCGTGTCGGAGACCACGCGGGCCAACGGGGAGTGGACGCTGATCACGCTGACTTACGGCCGGCCGGAAGACGCGCCGGCCGGGCCATATGTCACGGTCACCACGCTCGCCGTTTCCCCGGATGCTGACAAGCCCGGGTTCGAGACCGGGATGCCGGCGGGGCGGCACGGAACTGGCGTGGAGGGCGAACTGCGGCTCGCGGTCGAGCGCGAGCAGGACAGGGCCGGCTTGGAGGCTGGCGACGCCGGGCATGACGGTCCGGCGGCTGAGCCGGCCGTGATCGCGCGCGAAACGCTCCCGGACGGCGAGGCGCTCGTCGTCCGGCAGGGGATCGTGTGGGCCGCGCGGCTGCTGCCCGGCGAGGCGCGGGTTGCCGTGACGGTGGTAGGCCGGGGCATATCACCGGATTCGGTGCGCCTGGAGCAAGTGCCCAGCCTGCGGCCGCTCATCCAGGCGCGGAGCGAGGAACTCATCAGGCGCATCGAGCGGAACCGCGGGAAGCTGCGCCCTTCGCTGCCGGTGCCCGACCTCCCGCCGGCCGAAGGGGTCGCGGCGCTGCGGGCGCTCGCCGACCACACGCTCGCCACCCACGCGGAGATCCGGGCGTCGCGCGGGATGGGGCGCCGTCCCGGCCTCGGGCCACCGGGCCTGCACTCGGCGCTGTGGCAGCGGGCCATCAGGGAGCGGCAGCAGCTGGCCGCACAGGACCAACGCGCCGCTGAGGACGTGGTGACCTCGGCCGTTAACCATCTCGTGCATCTGGACTCGGAGGCGGCGTGGTTCACCGCGGACGCGCGGCTGCGCGAGGCCGCGATCGACGAGACGCTCCGGTACGCCATGCTCGATGACCGGGTGCCCAGCGAGCGCGCCCAGTACCTATGGGCCCGCTACTGGGCCTTGCGCACCAGCCTGAGCCGCCGCTTTGACCTTGAGCCTGGCGAGCACCTGGCGCGTGCGGCCCCGGACCATGAGACGTTCGAGGCTAACTGGAACGCCGCCTGGGAGGCGTGGTCGGCGAACGCCTGACTCGCGTGTGACAGGTGAGGCCATAGATCCCACCCGAACCTCATCCTCGTGTCCTTCCGGTAAGCGACAGCAAGACGGGCCCCATCCACGCCCGGCCACACCCGCGCAGGCACGCATACCAGCACGACTCACAACTGACGCGGCCATCGTGCCCTGGACGATCGGGTCCGCGCGAGTTCGACCAGCCTGACCCGCCCCAGCCAGGACACGATCGCCACCGGCCACACCAGCACCGCG
>PLDT01000543.1:2944-11785 GCA_003136255.1 Actinomycetota bacterium | reverse complement strand
CGGCTGGTAGTTGGCGGTTCCGGCGTAGCTGGCCTGGATGGTGTCGCCGTCTTGTTCGGCCAGGGCGGTCTGGGCGGCGGTCAGGGTGCAGGTGGCCTCGCCGTCGGTGCTGGTGTCCGGGGTGCACAGCGGGGTGGTCCCGGTGCTGAACGAGACGGGCTGGCCGCTGACCGGGTGGCCGGACGCGGTCAGTTTCGCGGTCAGGGTGAGGTCCTTGTGCGAGATGCTGAACCGGGCGGTCAGCGCGGTCGGGGCCTGGGCGACGGTCTGGGTGAGCGTGCCGGCGGAGGCGGCGTAGTTGGTGTCGCCCGAGTAGGCGGTGGTGATGGCGTCAGAGCCGGCCGGCAGGGCGGTGGTGGCGCATTTGGCCTTGTAGGTGCTGCCGTGGTCGTGGGTCAGGGGCACCGCGCTGCACAGCACGGTGGAGCCGTCACTGAAGGTGATGGTGCCGTCGGCGTCGGCGGGGGCGATCGTCGCGGTGAAGGTGACCTTCTGGCCGAAGGTGCTCGGGTCCGGCGAGGAGGTCACGGCGNNCAGCCACGGCGTTAGTGGCCGCGTTGATTACCGACGCCGTGTTGTCGCGGTAATTGGTCACGTAGACGGTCCCGGCGGCGGGGTCCACCGCCACCCCTTTCGGAGCGGAGCCGACGGGGATGGTGGCGGTCACGGCGTTGGTCGCCGCGTTGATTACCGACACGGTGCCATCGCCGGCGTTGGTCACGTAGACGGTTCCGGTTAATTACAATCTGTATATGGTTCGCGGCCAGATAGCCGACTCTGATCTGCGTGCCGGTTATGTCACGTCCGGCAATGCGGGCCTGAGCGGTAAGGGACGTGACGGCCCTGGTCAGACGTGGACGAGGACCAGCTCGGGGTTGACTCCGGCGATGGCCGGCCCGGTCGCGCAGCAGCCGCGAGTACTCGTCCGCTGCCATTACCGCCACGTTCTGATCGCATCCGCGACCGGGTACAGTAGTCATTGCCTGATGTCATCGTATAATGACATCACCGGATGACGAGTGCGGGAGCACCTCCATGACAACGACCGCCAAGCTACCTGGGACCGGTTCGCCGGTCCCGATCGGGGCCGATGACGTCCCTTCGGTGCGCCGGCGGCTCCTGGTGCCGACCCTGGTGCTGTCCGGGTCCTTGATGGCCGTGGTGTCGAGCCTCGGCGCGCCCCTCATCCCCACCCTGTCGCGGGCCGACGGGGTGTCGCTGAGCACCGGGGAGTGGATCCTCACCATCACCCTGCTGGCCGGTGCCCTGGCCACGCCGGTGATGGGGCGGCTGGCCGACGGGCCCCGCCAGCGGGCGGTCATCCTCGCCGCCCTCGGCGCGGTCGTCGTGGGCTGTGTGCTCTCAGCGGTATCCAACGGCTTCACCGTGTTGATCATCGGCCGGGCCCTGCAAGGGGTGGGTCTCGGGCTCTTGCCGGTGGCCATGGCCATCGCCCGCCGGAACCTGCCGCCGGAGGCCGCCCGGCAGACCATCGCCACCTTGTCGGTCACCACCGCCATCGGGGTCGGTCTGGGTTATCCGGTGACCGGGCTGATCGCCCAGCTCCTGGGCTTCCGGGCGGCTTACTGGTTCGGTGCCATCACCGTGACCGGGACCCTGGTCCTCGCTGCGCTGGTCCTGCCGCCCCGCTCGGCCGGCACCTCCCGGCGCTTCGACGTCGTGGGCGCCGGCCTGCTCAGCCTGGCGGTCATCGGGGTCTCGGTGGTGCTCAGCGAGGGAGGAGGATGGGGCTGGGCCTCGGCTCGCTCCCTCGGTGTCGTTGCCGCGTCGGTGGTCCTGCTGGCGGTCTGGATCCCCTTCGAGC
This sequence comes from Actinomycetota bacterium, assembly GCA_003136255.1. Lineage (GTDB taxonomy): Bacteria > Actinomycetota > Actinomycetes > Streptosporangiales > Streptosporangiaceae > Palsa-504. The sequence goes on along the minus strand of PLDT01000543.1, from coordinate 9,960 downwards.
TGCGCGTTGCCCACCCGCTGATCGATCTGCGCCAGGTCCGCGACCGCTCAGTGCTCACCGCCGACGTGTCCGGCTTCCTCATCAGCATCGCCATGTACCTGCTCTTGCCGATCATCGTGGAGTTCGTTCAGATCCCGCGGTCGGCCGGCTACGGGTTCGCGGCGTCCGTGGTCGTGTCCGGGCTGGTCCTGATCCCGCTGTCGGTGGGCAGCTTCGTGGCCAGCCGCTTCCTGGTCGTCTACGAGCGACGCTTCGGCCCCCGGACCATGATCCCGCTCGGCTCGGTGGTGTTCGCGGNNCGGCCTGGGCGTCGGCTTCACCACCGGGGCAATGCCCGGGTTCATCACCCGGGCCGTGGCCCAGAGCGAGACCGGGAGCGCTACGGGCTTCTACCAGGTGGTGCGGAGCATCGGCTTGACGGTGGGAAGCGCGCTGAGCGCCGCCGTGCTGCTGGCCCACACCCGGCACGGTCAGGCCCTGCCGGACGTGGACGGCTTCAAGGAGGCCCTGATCATCGCTGCCGCCCTATGCGTGGCCACCGGGGTGGTCAGCTTCGTGCTGCCCCGGGCGGCGGGACCGGAGGAGGATCGGCCGTGAGCATGAGCGACGCGACGACGGGGAGCCCAAGAGGAGCAGACCGGACCGGCCGATCCAGAGACGCCGTGGCCAGCAAGGACGCCCTGCTCCAGGCGGCCCAGACCCTCTTCGGCCAGCAGGGGTTCGAGGGCACGACGATCCGGGAGATCGGTGAGCGGGCCGGGGTCGACGCCGCTCTCATCGCCCGCTACTTCGGCAGCAAGGCCGACCTCTACATCGCCGCGGTGGCTGCCGAGGATGCCGACGGGACCCCCAGCGAGTACGAGGGGCTGGCACAGATAGCCGACGCGATGGTGACCCGGGCCGACCAGCGCGGCCCCGGCCCGATCCTTCAGGCCGTCGTCCGTTCCGACACCTCCGCCGAGATCCGCGACGCCGCCCTGAACCGCCTGGCCCAGCGCCTGGTCAGCCCCCCGGTCGCCAACATGAAAGCGCAGGGCGTCGACCGCCCCGAGCTGCGAGCGCAGGTCGCGGTCTCCGCGCTGATCGGCATCAGCCTCGGCCGCTCACTGGGATGGTTCGAGGAGATCCGGTCGGTGCCCCGCGACGAGCTCGTCGCCCTCATCGTCGACACCCTCAGTGCGATCACGGGGAACGGTCCCGAGCGCCCCATCCAGCCCGGCGTGCGCTAGACGTCCCGCCGGTCAGGTCTGGTTCCTGCTCACGTTGAACCGGGCGACTAGCCCGGCAAAGGTGGCGATGTCCTGGTCCTTCCAGTCGCTCAGCCATTCGGCCAGGCGACTTCGAATGGCCTGCGCCGCGGTGGCCAGGTGCTGCTCACCGACGGGGGTAAGAGCGAGCGTGTTGCCCCGGCGCCCCGGCCGCTCTCCTTCACGGCGCAGCAGCCCGGCCGAGATGAGCTGCTCGAGTTGCCGGGACAGGGTGGACTTGTCCAGGCCGAAGTGCGTGGACAGGTCGGCGGCGCGTACCCCCGGTGTGAGGTAGATCTCTGTCAGCAGCGTGTAGGCGACCAGGGACAAGCGGGGATGGAGGTCGTCGCCCACGCCACGGGACCGCCGGACCATCGTGGTGAGGCCCTTGTACAGGTCCTCGAGGGCAGCCTCGCGAGTCACTTTCCACCTTCATCTAGGTTGCAAAGTACAACCCTAAGCCCTAAAGTTGTACTTACCAACTCTACCTGGGCACATCAGGTGAAGGAGCCAGTCATGATGACGCTCACCACCAATTCAGACCAGACCGCGGGCACCCTTATCGGGCCACCGGACACGCAGGTGTACGCGGTCGTCGGCTTCGACGGGTCAGCCTCGGCGCTGCGCGCCCTCGACGCGGCATCCCGGCTCCTGAACGATCGGCCCGGCGGCATGGAGATCGTGTACGTGGCGCACCTCTCGGCCCTCGCCACCGCCGCCGACGTGAGCGGCCGTGCCTCGGCCGAGGTGCTGCAGAGCTTGGACGATGCGACCCGCGAGCTGTCCGGGGAGGTCCACGCCCATCTGCAGGCCACCCACCGCAGGGGCGCAGCGCAGCACTGGCACTTCCAGCGCCGTGACGGCGCGATCGCGGACCAGTTGATCGCGGTGGCGGACGACCTGTGCTACCAGCACGGGCCCGACGCCTCGGTGGTCATCGTCGTCGGGCGATCCGAGCATGGATACCACCACGTCCTCGGCTCGGTGCCGCGGGCCCTGGAACGGCACAATCACTACCCGGTGATCGTGATCCCTTGACATCGCCCCGGCTTAAGACACGAGCTCGGGCTGCTGGGTGGCGGTCTCCCCGGCTTCCGGCGGCGCGACCCGCCCGCGCAGCGGGACCTCCTTGATGAGCAGGGACAGCACGAAGATCAGCCCCGCGGCCGGCAGGGCCCAGACGAACACGCCCTGCACCGCGTGCGCGATCGCGAAGAACACGTCGTGCTTGACCGCCGCGGGCAGTGAGTCGACGGTGGCCGGGTCGAGCTGGCCGCCACTCGCGTTGATGTGCACGCCGCTGCCCGCAGCGGCGGCCAGCGACTGGGTCAGCCGCCGGGCGAACACGGCGCCGAACGCGGCCACGCCGAGCGAGCCGCCGATCTGCTGGAAGAACATCCGGGCGCTGCTGGCCACGCCCATGTCTTTCTGCTGCACGCTGTTCTGCGCGATCAGCGACACCATCTGCATGAGGAAGCCCATGCCCAGGCCGAGGATCACGTAGTGAATCTCCGACGTGGTCCGCGTGGTAGCCACGTTCAGCCCGGTGAGCAGGTACATGGCCAAGACCATGATGGCCCCGCCCAGGATGGGAAATATCTTGTACCGGCCGGTCCTGGTGGTCACCTGGCCCGCCACGATCGAGGTTGCAGTGACGCCCAGCATCATCGGCGTCAGCATCAGCCCGCTGATGGTCGGCGACGCGCCCTGCACGGTCTGCTGGTACAGCGGCAAGAACGTCAGCGCGCCGAACATGGCCAGGCCGGTGAGGAAGGTCAGCGCCATCGTGACCGAGAAGTTCCGGTTGCGGAAGACGTGCAGCGGGAGCATCGGCTCGGCGGCCCTGGTCTCGGTGACGCAGAACCCGATCGTGGCCGCCACGGTGAGCAGGCCCAGGCCGATGATCTGCGTCGAGGCCCAGGGGTACTCGGTGCCGCCCCAGGTGGCGAGCAGGATCAACGACGTGGCCGCCAGGGCCAGCAGGCCGCCGCCGAGGTAGTCGATCTTGTGCTTGACCCGCTTAACCGGCATGTGCAGGGTGGTCATGATGTAGACCAGCGCGGCCCCGCCCACCGGGATGTTGATGTAGAAGATCCAGCGCCACGAGAATGTGGTGGTGATGAACCCGCCGAGCAGCGGGCCGCCGATGGTCGCGAGCATCATCACGACCATCATGTAGCTCATGTAGCGGCCGCGCTCGCGCGGCGCCACGATGTCACCGAGGGTCGCCATCGCGCTGACCATCAGCCCGCCGGCCCCGAGGCCCTGCAGCGCGCGGAACGCGATGAGCTCGGTCATGGTTTGCGAGAGGCCGGACAGCGCCGAGCCGATCAGGAAGATGATGATCGCGGCGATGAAGAATCTCTTCCGTCCGTACATGTCGCCGAGCTTGCCGTAGAACGGCGTAGTGACGGTGGACGCGAGGATGTAGGCGGTCACCACCCAGGACAGGTGGTCCACCCCGCCGAGGTCGCCGACGATCCGCGGCAGCGCGGTGCTCACGATCAGGTTGTCCAGCATGGCCAGCAGGATGGCGAGCAGCAGCCCGGGCAGGACGATCATCACGTCGCGATGCGCGAGGAACTGCCCGCCACCGCCCGGCCCCTGGCCGTTCATGGCCGCGGGCGCCCCCGAGCCGCCCTGCCCGTTCATCCCAGGCCCCGATGCTTCCGCCACGTGCTATCTCCCTCGTCCGCCGCCGCCGCTTCCCGTCCGCGCCCGTATGCTTCCCGTCCGCGATTTCACCGGCTAGAGTACTTACCGGCCGGCAAGTCATTATGCTAGGCTGCGAACTAACCGGCCGTCAAGTAACTTCGGCCCAGCTCCGCGAAGGAGTGCGAACGGACATGCAGGACGCGGGATCCGCTCCGCGTAGGGACACCAGAGCACAGGCGCAGAAGGTCGCGCTCGACTTGTTCGCCGAGCAGGGCTACGAGAAGACCTCACTGCGCGAGATCGCGGAGCGACTGGGCGTGACCAAGGCCGCGCTGTACTACCACTTCAAGTCCAAGGAAGATATCGTCCACAGCTTCACCGACGACTACTTCGCGGAGATCGACGACCTCCTGGACTGGGCCAAGGACCTGCCGCGCAGCGAGGAGACCCGCCGCGAGATCCTGGATCGCTACGTGGGGATCGTGCTGGCCGGCAGTACGGTGTTCCGTTTCCTGGAGCAGAACCGGGCCGCGGTGCAGGGCATGGAAGCGGGCAAGGAACGGTTCGCGCGCTTCCGCGACCGGCTCGACTCGCTGGTCGCCCTGCTCGCCGGTCCCGACGCGCCGCTACGCGAGCGAGTACGCGCCACCGCCGCCACGCTCACCGTCGGCGCCATCTGTCACGTCTACCTGACGCAGGTCGACGACCCGGACAAGCTGCGGGCCGTCATCCTGGAGATCGCCACCGACCTGATCCACTAGGCCGGCTGGGGTGACTCTAGAGCGAGGCTTGTGCCATGGGCTTGTTTCGTAAGTCACCGCCCCCGCGGACGGCACTGCTACGCCGGGTGCCTCGACCGTGGGACCCGCCGGAGACGGAATTTCCCGCCATCGTGCCGATCAGCACCCTGCAGTTCGGCCGATCCGAGCAGAGCGCGATCGCGATCACCGGCATGTCGGCCTACAGCAACGGATTCGAGATCTTCGTGACCCGGCTCATCCGGCCTGACGCCCCCGGCTTCGACGCAGACCCGGTACCCGGCGCGCCGAGGGGCGCCCTCGCGGAACGGCAGTCCTTCCAGATCAGCTTGCAGCTCTCCGATGGCCGCATCGTCACCAGCGGGACACCACGCGGTGACGCCGAGCCGACCGGGGCGATCCTGCGTTCACGCGGCGGCGGCGGCACGTCGCACTATCTGCTCTTGCGGTGGTGGGCCTGGCCGCTGCCGCCAAGCGGGCCCCTGGAGTTCATCTGCCAGCTCGGAACCGCCGAAACGCGGGTCGGCATCGACGCGCAACTGATCCTTGACGCGGCACAACGCAGTATCCGGGTATGGCCAGAACACCAAGGCTGACCACGACCAGTTCGCGTCACCCAAAGCACGTGGCACCCTGATCCCGGAGAGGGGACCACGCCAACTCCGCCACGACCGGGCCTGTCCGGCGGCTGGTCATCAAGGCCGCGGTGGGAGTGTGAGCGNNCGCGATCCCGGGCATGGTGGCACCCCGATCCCGGAAGAGGGGGCCGGGGGCGCACGTACCCCATGTGGGGCGCGCGATCCCCGCAAGAAAACGCCCGCATGTTCAGCGGAGGTATGAAAGACGCCGGGAGGTTAGCGGGGCGGCTCCGCCAGGCGCTCTGGCCGGATCCAGCCGGTCCAGCCACGCTCGCGCATCAGCTCCAGCATTCGCTCTGCCCGCGGAGTGGACTCGACGAAAAGCGCGTCTAGAAGGTCGAACGCTAGATCGTCGTACGCCGCCTCGCCGGGGTTGATCTCGCCGGAGGCGTAGGCCTGCTCAAGCAGGCCGGCCATGATGTCGGCGGCCTCGGCCAGACGCGAGTCGTCGCCCGCGTCGGCTTCGAGGATCTCCGACGCGAGACGATAGAACCGGACGAGTTGCGGGTCCTCGAGCTCCGCGAATTTCCCGGGCATCCACTCGCGGATTTGGTCGGGCCAGCGAGCCGCAACCAGGATCCACGCGTCCCGCTCAGCCTCCACGATCCGCTCTGACGCCCCGATCTCCCGGAGCCGGTCGAGATAGGCGGTCACCTCCGGCGGGAGCGCCAGGCTGTCCCCGGCCGCGAGCTGCGCGATCTGCTTGCGGCTGATCTCAAGGCGCTCGATCTCCTCGCGCAGGTGGCTGTCGATCCTTTCGACCGCTTCGGCAAAGGCCGGGGAGTCGGCTTGGAGCATCTGGCCGATCTCAGACAGCGGCACGCCGGCGTTGGCGAGGGTGCGGATCTTGATCAGGGACACGACGGCCGTGGCGCCGTACCGCCGGTAACCCGAAGCGTCCCGCTCCGGCTCGGGCAGTAGCCCGATCTGGTGATAGTGCCGCACCGCCCGCACCGTGACGCCGGCGTACGCCGCCAGTTGACTGATCGTCAGCATGCTCTGATCCTGCCCTGACCCGGCCGGCGCCGGGTCAGGAGATCCTGCGACGGTAGGCGATGCTGGCGAAGATGCAGGCGACGACCAGGATGCCGAGGCACCAGGCGAGGGCGGTCCAGATGCTGGTGCCGGCCGGCTGCTGGGTGAGCAGGTCGCGGATCGTGTCGACGATGGAGGTGGTCGGCTGATAGTCGGCGAAGGCGCGCACCGGGCCGGGCATGGTGGCGGTGGGCACGAAGGCNNGGGTGAACAGGATGAGGATGCCGGCGACCGCGAGCCAGGCCAGCACTCCGGCGCCCGAGCGGAAGCCGACGGCGACGGCGACGCCGATGACGGCCACGAGCGAGATCACATTGGCGGCCAGCGAGGTCAGCACGTGCGCCCACAGCACGCCCGACCGGGCGATCGGCATGGACTGGAANNGCCTCCACGATCCGCTCTGACGCCCCGATCTCCCGGAGCCGGTCGAGATAGGCGGTCACCTCCGGCGGGAGCGCCAGGCTGTCCCCGGCCGCGAGCTGCGCGATCTGCTTGCGGCTGATCTCAAGGCGCTCGATCTCCTCGCGCAGGTGGCTGTCGATCCTTTCGACCGCTTCGGCAAAGGCCGGGGGATCGGCTTGGAGCATCTGGCCGATCTCAGACAGCGGTACGCCAGCGTTGGCCAGGGTGCGGATCTTGATCAGGGACACGACGGCCGTTGCGCCGTACCGCCGGTAACCCGA
>PLDT01000543.1:0-2772 GCA_003136255.1 Actinomycetota bacterium | reverse complement strand
ATGGTGGCGGTGGGCACGAAGGCGGAGCTGATGAACGGCAGGAAGATGAGCGGGTAGGAGAACGCGCCCGCGCCGTCCACGCTCTTCGCGGTGAGGCCGGGGATGACCGCGAGCCACGTCAGGGCCAGGGTGAACAGGATGAGGATGCCGNNCGGGCGATCGGCATGGACTGGAATCGCTCGAAGATCCCGCCCTGCAAGTCCGTGAAGAGCCGCAACGCGGTGTAGGAGATGCCGGACGCGATCGTGATGAGCAAGATGCCGGGCAGCAGGTAGGTCACGTACGAGCCCGACCCGTGTTTGACCGCGCCGCCGAACACGTAGACGAACAGCAGCAGGAGGGCCACCGGCGTGATCGCGGTCGTGATGATGGTGTCCGGGCTGCGGGTGACGTGGCGCAGGGTCCGCCCGGTGAGGACAGCGGTGTCGTCGAAGAAATGCGTGGCCATGGTTGTTCCTTACTTTGCGTCGCCGACGACGGCGAAGAAGACGTCTTCGAGGGAGGGCTGCTTCTCGACGTATTCGACCTTGGCGGGCGGCAGCAATTGCTTGAGCTCGGCCAGGGTGCCGTTGACGATGATCCGGCCCTGGTGCAGGATCGCGATCCGGTCGGCTAGGTGCTCGGCCTCGTCGAGGTACTGAGTCGTGAGCAGCACGGTGGTGCCGCCCTCGGCGAGCTCCTTGACCGCCTGCCACACCTCGAGGCGCGCCTCCGGGTCCAGCCCGGCCGTCGGCTCGTCGAGGAAGATGACCGGCGGATTCCCGATGAGACTCATCGCGATGTCCAGACGGCGGCGCATGCCACCGGAGTACGTCGCTGCCCTCCGGGTGCCCGCTTCGGTCAGCGAGAAGCGCCTCAACAGGTCATCCGCGATCGTGCCCGGGTCCTTGAGGTGCCTCAGCCGGGCGACCAGGACGAGGTTCTCCCGCCCGGTGAGGATCTCGTCGACCGCTGCGAACTGCCCGGTCAGGCTGATGGACTCGCGTACGTCGGCGCCCTGCGTCGCGACATCGAAGCCGTTGACCCGGGCCGTCCCCGCTCCGGCCTTGAGCAGCGTGGACAGGATCTTCACCACCGTGGTCTTGCCCGCTCCGTTCGAGCCGAGCAGGGCGAAAATGCTGCCCCGCGCCACCTCGAAGTCCACGCCGCGCAGCACGCGCAGCTCCTGGTAAGACTTCTCTAGGCCCTGGACCTGGATCGCGGGCCCCTGGATCTGATTGGTTGCTGGCGGGATGTTCATGACAGCCAGCATGGAGGGTTGACGTAGCGTCAAGGTCAAGCCCGCAGGGCAGATTAATCAGCTGGGGCTGGCTTGGCCTGCCTCCTGCCGCGCGCGGGCGAGGCTGCGCCGGGAGGCCACGGTCCGGGGGTGGTCGGCGCCCAGCGACTGCTCGCACACGGTCAGGTTCTGCTCGAACAGGGGGATCGCCTCGGCTGGCCGGCCCGCGGCCCGGTAGGCGGCGGCTAGGTTGTTCCGGGCGGCCAGGGTGCTGTGGTGGTCCGGGCCCAGCTGCCGCTCGCGGATGGCCAGGATCTGGCGGACCAGCGGGATGGCCTCGGCCGGGCGGCCCGCGGCCCGGTAGGCGCCGGCCAGGTTGCCGCGCGAGCTCAGCGTGTCTGGATGATCCGGGCCGGGCTGACGCTCCCGGGCGGCCAGGATCAGCCGGAACAGCAGGATCGCCTCGGCCAGCCGGCCGACGTCCCGGTAGGTGGCCGCGAGGTTGTTCTGGGCGGTGAGGGTGTCGGGATGATCCGGGCCCAGCAGTCGTTCCAGGCTGACCAGGGTGCGCTCGAACAGGGGAAGGGCCTCGGCGGGCCGGCCCGCGGCCTGGTACACAGCGGCCAGGCTGCTCCGCGCGGTCAGGGTGTCGGGATGGTCCGGGCCCAGCACCAGCTCCAGGTCAGCCAGGTCCGCTTCTCCCTGATCGGCTTCTCCCTGATCGGCCCGGTTCGGCTCGGCCAGCGGACCCGGCACCGGCTCGGCCAGCGGACGCGGCCCCAGCTCGAAAGCAGGCCGCTGCGCGGGGATATCACTCACCACCACCGGCACCGCGGCGGGTGGCTCCTGCGGCTCAGCCACGGCTCGGCCCGCGACCATCAGGCGTTCGGCCGCGACCTCGCGGGCACGCCAGGGCCGCATCTGCTGCGCGTCGCCGTCATCCGTGCGATTCACCGCCAGGCCCCTACGAGGATTCCAGATTCTGGGTAGGCATCCGCGACACCGGGCTTACGGAGTTCTACATACCCGTTCTCTCCAGGCTAAACAGCGCATCCAGCCTTTAGCGGGCACGTAAGGACCAGGTAATAACCGGCCCGGACCCGACGCGGCGGCGTGGACCAGCGGGAGGACCCGGTAAGGAACCTGCGTGGCCAGCGAAATCTGGGTCGCGGAGCGGACCACGCCTTCGGTCGACAAGATCGCGTCTAGCACCCGTTGCAGATCCGCGTTGGTGCCGGCGACCACCCGGCAGAGCATGTCGCCTGGGCCGGTGATGGTGTGGACTTCGAGCACCTCGGGGATCGCGGCCAACCGGGTCGCGACGGGATCGTGCCCGCCGGCCTGGCGGATCTCGAGCGTGATGAACGCGGTGACCTCGTAGCCGAGCGCGGCGGGATCCACGGTAGGTCCGTATCCGGTGATCACCCCGCGGTCCTGCAGGCGGTCCAGGCGCGCCTGGACCGTGCCGCGGGCCACGCCGAGTCGCCGCGACGCCTCGAGCATGCCGACCCTCGGCTCGGCGGCCAGCAGCTCGATGAGCGCGGCGTCCAGCC
>PLDT01000417.1:0-4292 GCA_003136255.1 Actinomycetota bacterium | reverse complement strand
TCAGCTCGTCGCGGAGGAGGTCCATCAGCAGCCCGTCGTGGAACTGGCCGTCGCCGCCGCGCTCGTACTGGCGCATCACGCCGACGGGCCGGAAGCCCACCTTGGTATAGCAGCGGATGGCCGGAAGGTTCGCCGTGGCCGGGTCGATGGTGATCCGGTGATGACCGCGCTCCTCGAACAGGAACCTGGCCAGCAACCCGACCGCCTCGGTCCCGGCACCCTGGCCCTGGAACCGGTCGCCGAGGTAGATGTCGATCCCCGCGTGCCGGTACATCGGCTCGTTCTCCTCCTCGTATTGGATGCCTCCGGCGACCTTCCCGTCGATCTCCATCACCAGCAGGACCGCGGAATCACCACCCCGCAGGTCGGTTTCGATCGCCGCCACCGGAGCCGGTTCGCCCCACCACCGCGACACCGATGGCTCAGCCAGGATCGCCTGCAACCGCGGGGCGTCGTCCGGGTGGCCCGGCCGGATCCTGACGGAACGTCCGACCAGCATGGGGCGTGCCTCGGTCTGTGCTTCCATGCCGCCATCGTGGGCTCCGGCCTCGGCCCGCGCAAACGAAATACCGCGGCTGCTACGCGGCGAAGATCCCGCGGGGCAGCGTCATGGACACGACCCAGTTCGGGAGGTCGACGGTCTCGCTGATCTTCAGGTCGCCTGCCACGCTGCACAGGGCATAGGCCTCGTGCAGGCTCAGCTGCTGGTCGGTGGCCAGCCAGTCCACCATGTCCCGGACCGCGTTCTTGGCGTTCTCCATCAGGTCGGGGCCGATGCCGGTGGTGTGGTAGTAGCCGTGGGCGAGCATCTCGGCGGGCATGGCCAGCTGGGTGGGGTCCGCGGCGGGCACGATCGCCCGGGGGGAGGCGATGATGCTGTTCTTGATCACGCTGAAGCGCAGGGTGACCGCCATCAGGGTCTCGATGGCCGTCACGCAGACCTCGCCGTCCCCCTGGGCCATGTGCCCGTCCCCGGCCGAGAACTTCGCGCCAGGCGCGTAGACCGGGAACTGGATCCGTGCTCCCTTGGTGAACTGCCGGATGTCGGCGTTGCCGCCCATCGCGCCGCTGACGCCGGGGGGCAAGGTGCGGTACATGCCCTTGCGCATCGGCGCGACGCCGTAGATCCCCATGAAGGGAGCGACCGGGATCCGCGCCTGCCGGCCGGTGTCGGCGCCGATGAAGGTGGCCAACCCGGTGTTCTGCCCCCGCTCGAACGTGAACAGCTGGACGAATGGCGAACCGCTGTTGTAGGGCTGATCCTCGGGAATCGCGCCCGGCACCGGCCCCGGGTTGGGGTCGCTGATCTGGGAGGCCTCGGTGAACTGGGTGATCGGGGCGAGCACGTCCGGTCGCAGCGACCCGAACATGCCCAGGGCCGGGCCGATCACGACGTAGCCGAAGTCCACCAGCGGGGCAACGTCCAGGATCTCGACCTCGAGGATGTCGCCGGGCTCGGCTCCCTCGACCTCGACCGGGCCGGTCAGTGGGTGCACCCGGCCCAGATCCAGGGTCAGGCTCGCCTCGGGCGTCAGGGTGCGGGCCGCCTCGCCGATATCCAGGGCGTCGCGGCACAGTAGCTGGATCACTTCTCCGGGCCGTACCACGACTACCGGCGGCAGGTCGCGGTTCCAGCGGGTATGCAGTATCTGGCCGTAGCCGTCCACGACCCGCGCCCCGTCCGGCCCGGTCACGACATCCGGTGTGCCAGAGCCGGCGACATCCATGCCCTCCACAAATAGCTTGCGCACCTCCCCTTCCCCCTTAATCCCGCCGCCAGCGGCCAGGGTGGAGAACGCGGTCGCCGCCGCCGCGCCGAGGGCGGTCTGCTGGATCAGGGAACCGCCTTCCGCGCTACCCGAGTGGACGAAACACATCGCGGCCTCCCTCGCATCGTGTCGGACTGCGGCCAGCCCTGGTCCCGCCAGGAACAGCGGCACCATGGCACCGGCGTTCCCCTACGATCCCGCACAACCGCTGCCTGGGGAAGACCGTTAGAGATCGGGCAGGACGGCCTCGGCTTCGATCTCTACCTGCCAGGCGGGGTCGAGCAGGCCGGCCACGATCACGGCAGTAGCCGCTGGGCGGATGTCGGCGAAGACCTCGCCGTGGGCGCGGGCGACCTCGGGCCAGTGGGCGGCATCGGTGATGAACATGCGGGTCCGGACGACGTTCTCGAGGCTGGTGCCGGCTTGGGTTAGGGCCTCGTTAATGAGGTCCAGGCACAACTTGGCCTGGGCGTAGGCCTCGGGCGGGGGCGGCCCGCCGCCAGGCGGGACTGGCGCGGTTCCGGCGACCAAAACCCGGTCACCGACGATGACGGCGCGAGAGAAGCCGAACACCGGCTCGTAGGGCGAATGGCCGCTGATGCGCTGACGTTGCACGGCAGGCATTCTTTCACGCGGGCCGGGACGAGGGTTGGCTGAGAGGGGGCGGGCCGAGGGTTGGCCGAGAAGGGCCGAGACGAGGGGGTTGGCCGAGAAGGGGGCGGGTAGCACTCACACGAGCCCGGGTTGGCTCCTTCCATCATCACGTTATATCTTGAAGGAACAGGCCTGTCTATTGGCATGCCTGAGAGCGCTGAGCGCTCGAGGCGAAGGAGAGCCGACAATGACCGATTTTGAGCAGCAACTACGGACGTGGTGGACCAAGCTGACCGCCTGGCTGCACGGCGGACAGCCCGCCGAGGGGACCCGCAAGGCGAAGGCGGCCATGGCGGACTTCCGGGAGAGCGAGACCGGGCGCAAGGCCGAGTCGGCCATCCGCGACCTGCGCGAGGGCGAGGCGGCACGCAAGGCCCGGGAGGCCCTCAAGGATCTGCGGGAGAGCGACGCCGGGCGCAAGGCGCGCGAGGCGCTGCAGGACCTGCGGGACAGCGAGACCGGACGCAAGGCCAAGGCCGCGTTCCGTGACCTGCGGGACAGCGCGAGCAATCGCGACAAGTCCTGACGTCGGCGCGGCACGCCGGCGTCGGGGGGTGAGCTAACGCTGGGCGAGGCTGGCGCGGGGCTGTACTGACGTGGGGCTGTACTGACGTGGGGCGGTACTGACGTGGGGCGGGACTGACGCCGGGCGAGGCTGGCGCGGGGCGGGTACCGCGGGAGCCGGACGACGGCTAGGCTTGAGAGGCACGAAATCCGGGCGGGCGGAGTAGAGGTGCCTGTCGCCGTGGGGGGTATATATGCTTCGACTGCCATTGGATCTGCACGGATGTTAGCGCTAACGTCGGCCCCGGCTGATCGCTGGCTGCACTGCGCGCGGCAAGGGAGGTTCGACGTGACGCGGTCACCGGGCGAGAGAGCCAAGAGCCGGCCGATGCCGTCGGTGGTCAGCGGCCCGGGCAGCCTGGCCCGGCCGCCGGTCATGGCCGATGTCGCGCGGCTGGCCGGGGTCTCGCATCAGACCGTGTCTCGGGTGCTCAACGACCACCCGAACGTTCGCCCGCCGACGCGGGACCGGGTGCTCGCCGCCATCCGCGAGCTGGCCTACCGGCCGAACGCCGCAGCCCGGACGCTGGTCACCCGCAGAACCCACACGCTGGGCGTGATCAGCTTCGACACCATGCTGTACGGGCCGGCCTCCATGCTGTACGGCTTCGAGCGAGCGGCGCACGACGCCTACTTCGTGTCCATCGCCAGCCTGCCCGCGCTTGACCGCGGGTCGATGCTGGACGCGGTGGAGCGGTTCCTCGGCCAGGGGATCGANNTTCCTCGGCCAGGGCGTCGAGGGCATCATCGTGATCGCGACGCAGGACACCGCGGTGGCCGCGCTCGGCCACGTGCCCCCGCAGGTGCCGCTGGTCGCCGTGGGCTGCGGCACGAGGGCGGCGGTGACCTCGGTGGCGATCGACAACGCGGCCGGGGCCACCGCCGCGACCCGGTACCTGCTCAGCCTCGGACACCGGACCGTCCACCATGTCGCCGGGACGACCGCCCACCTGGACGCGCAGGAACGGGTGGACGGCTGGCGGCGAGCGCTGCGAGAGTCCGGCGCGCCGGAACCCACCGTGCTGGCCGGCGACTGGTCGGCCGCGTCCGGCTACGAGCAGGGCCGGCAGCTGGCGGCGGATCCGGAAGTCACCGCCGTCTTCTGCGGGAACGACACGATGGCGCTCGGCGTNNGCGTCATGCGGGCGCTGGCCGAGAAGGGGCTGCGCGTCCCGCGTGACGTGAGCATCGTGGGCTTCGACGACGTGCCGGAAGCGGGTTTCTTTACGCCGCCGCTCAGCACGGTCCGGCAGGACTTCGGCGAGGTGGGCCGGGAGGCGCTGAACACGCTCATCGACCGGATGT
>PLDT01000493.1:0-2587 GCA_003136255.1 Actinomycetota bacterium | reverse complement strand
CCTGGCGGTAGAGGCCACCGCCGCGTTGCGGGTGGCGGCCGCGGCGGCGGACGTGAACGTGACCTGGCTGGAAACCGCCCTCGACACCGAGTTCTCGCTGATCCACACGCGCCGGGCCGACGCCGGCCTGGGCTGGCTGACGACCGGCCCGGACGCAGTACCCGCCCCGCTGGAGGTGATGATCCTGGGGGAGTTCGAGCCCGACCTGTGGATCCCCTCCACCCATGCCGCAGCGCATCGCGGCACCATCAGCCTCGAGGAACTGGCCCGTCTGGACGTCATCCACGGGCCTCGCCGCGCCCACGCAGGAACCTACGACGCGTGGACCACAGCCATCCAGGCGGCCGGTCCGCGCTTCGAATTCACCGACCCGCCGTTCCACCGCTCGCTGCCCCTGACTCTCGCCTTCGCCGCTACCGCGGACCGGCCCGCCGCGGTCCTGACCGGCCCGGCCACCGTAGTCGGCGGCCGGGCCACGCCGATCTGGCGCTCCCAGCTGGCCGATACCTCCGGCATGGTCAAGGTCAGCATCCGCAGTCACCTGCTGACCGCGTCGGCAGCCCTGGTCTGGAGCGGCGATTTGCCCCGCCCGCTGCAGCAGATGCTCTTCCAGACCGCGGACAACCTCACCACGCCGCCACCCCCGCAGCCCGCCGAACTAGCCTCCCCGACCGCTGCCTAACGGGCTTGCCCCCGGCCACGTCGGCGCCGTACAGCGCGACGGGTCCCCCGCGAGATAGCCGTGGGCAATGGCATCCGCCGGGCCGTCGGCCCGGTTGAACTCCGCGAAAGTGTGCAACTCAACGGCACAGCCGAAGACTTCACCGTAGAACGTCAAAGCCTCACGAGCAGTGCCGGGAAAATGAACGTAGGGCGTCGGGCCGGCCATGGATCAAATGTAATGCGCCGTCTGGCCAGGACGCCGTGGTTCCCTCTGACCGTCAGTGAACGTCAATAACCATAGGCGACGAACGGCCCTCACCGGGTATCAGCGGCCGGGCTTGATTGGCTGCTGTTGTAGCATGCCGATGATAAATGTCCCGTACGTGGATGGGAGAAGCGGACGTGCGCGATACCGCGGGGGTGCGTATCCGTCCGCTTGCCGAGGAGGATCTGGACGAGGCTGACCGGATTTTCCGGGTGGCGTTCGGCACGTTCTTCGGGATGCCCGAACCGGAAAAGTTCTCCGGTGACGCGGATAGTGTCCGGACCCGGTGGAAGGCGTACCCGGGCGTGGCGCTCGCCGCGGAACTCGATGGCCGCCTGGTCGGGTCGAATTTCGCCGCCAACTGGGGCAGTGTCGGTTTCTTCGGACCCTTGACCATCGCCCCGCAGTACTGGGGCCGGGCGATCGCGCAGCGGCTGCTCGATGAGACAATGGAGCAGTTCTCGGGCTGGAACACCCGTCATGCCGGGCTATTCACCTTCGCGCAGAGCGCCAAGCATGTTGGATTGTATCAGAAGTACGGGTTCTGGCCGCGTTTCCTTACTGCCGTCATGTCCCGTCGGGTGGATCCGAATTCCCGGTCAAGCTCGGCGCGAATGTCCGCAGTCGCCGATAAGGACCTGGCTAATGCCCTGGAAGCGATCGGAGAGCTCACCGGCGCCGTCTATCCCGGGCTGGACCTGAGCCGGGAGATCAGGGCCGTGCGGGCTCAGTCGCTGGGGGATACGGTGCTGATCGACGACAACGCGGACCTGCAAGGCGTGGCCATCTGTCACGTCGGCGCGGGCACGGAGGCCGGCGCGGGCGCCTGTTACGTCAAGTTCGGTGCCGTCCGGCCGGGTCCCGGCGCGGAACACAGGTTCGGCCTCCTCATCGACGCATGCCATCGACTGGCCGCCGACCACGGCGCGTCGGTCCTGCTCGCCGGGGCGAACGCTGGCCGCGATCGCGCCTGGAGGGTGCTGACCGACCGAGGCTTTCGCCGGAACTTCCAGGGCGTGACGATGCACCGTCCCAACGAGCCTGGCTACAGCACCAGCGACTCCTACGTCATCGACGACTGGCGCTGAAGCTTCCGCCTGGCCGAAGGCGCTCCGGTGATACGGAAGTGAACGTAAGTTGCCAGATCCCGAAATGTCCGCATGCTGTCGCGGACTGGCTCGTCGTCACTGTCACGGGATTGATGGCAAGCTGTGATCTTTCTGCCGGGACCTGGATGCAATATGGAACTTGCGCTTCGGCTAACGCAAGCACCGCTAGCCGACCGGGCGGCTACGCGCAACCACGGGCCGACGTGGTTGTGCCGGGGAGACGGCCGTACCGGTATCGGGGGTTATTGCGACCCAGTGCCCGCGGCCGTAGCGCAGGGGATCACCGGCGAACTTCGAGAGAAGGACGGCAGGCTGATGATCCCAGTACGGACCGGCGGCGCCAACAGCGCGAGGAAGGGGGCCAGGACCAGATTCGGAAGCAAGCGCATCGGCGTCCTCGCCTTGGCGGTGGCAAGTGTCACCGCCCTCGCCGCCTGCAGCGGCAGTAGCAGTAGCAGTAGCTCTACCACCACGACGACCACCCCCGGCGAGACGACGCAGCCCGGCTAGATCGGCGCGATCCCGGCCGCCGGGACGCCCAGCGGGACCG
>PLDT01000179.1:3470-31277 GCA_003136255.1 Actinomycetota bacterium | reverse complement strand
CGAAGAACATTCGATCTTGCTCGAAGCTCAATGCTCAGCGTTTCCGGGCTATCGATAGGCAATTACGTCTGGAACAGCGAGAGCCGTCAGTCGATCGAAGCCAGGTGGCCTGCCCTTGACCGGATTAAATCGAATATCGAGAAATTTCTTGAGTCTCAGCGGGATCTATTCTTCCTTCACATCTGGGGATGCCCCCTCGGGCGGGTTCCGGAGGCTATACGCACGCTGCAACACCTTACCGACTTGGCCCTGGTGCATCTATGGCCCGAGACCTACCCGGACTGGCTTTTCGAAGTTCCCGCATTGACCAAACTTAGTTTTCGCTACAGCGGCCTTACGGATCTGCCTGAGTCCATCGGCCGAGCACGCAACCTAAAATTTCTCGACCTGTATGGTAATCCCCTCACTCAGATCCCGGCCAGTTTCTGGCGGCTGGAGTCACTTGAGGAACTCAATCTACGCAACTGTCCGATCACCGAGATACCGGCAGATATTCTTAATCTCAGGCGGCTTGCCAGCCTGGAACTTGATGCTGGTCGGCTCATCACGCCCCCGCCCGAGATCGCCGCGAATGGGATCGAGGCGATCAAGCGCTACTGGTCTCAGCAACGCGATGTCGGCCCCGATTACCTGGCCGAGGCGAAGCTGCTGATCGTAGGCGAATCGGGGGCAGGCAAGACGTCGCTGGCCAAGAAGATCCTCGACCCGGAGTACGTGCTGGACGCGGGGGAGGGTTCCACCGAGGGCATCAACGTGCTGGCGTGGCAGTTCCCGGCGGCCATCCGGGTGCGGGACGAGGGAGGCGAGCGGGTCATCCAGCGGAACTTCCGGGTGAACATCTGGGACTTCGGCGGGCAGGAGATCTATCACTCCACGCACCAGTTCTTCCTGACCAAGAGATCCGTCTACGTTCTGGTCACGGACGAGCGCAAGGAAGACACCGACTTCGAGTACTGGCTCGAGGTGGTGAACCTACTCAGCGGAGGCAGCCCGCTGGTCATCGTCCAGAACCGCAAGCAGGGCCGTCAGCAAGGGATCGACCTCGGCGCGTTGCGGCAGCGTTATCCGAACCTGTGCGGCACGGTGACCCTGGACTTGGCCGACAACTCAGGCTTGGAGGCCGCCGTCGCCAAGGTCCGCCGGGAACTGGAGCAACTGCCGCATATCGGCACCTCGCTGCCGAAGACCTGGCGGGACGTCCGGGTGGCCCTGGAAGCCGACCTCAGGAACTACATCCCGGCCGGGGAGTTCTTCGAGATATGCCGGTCGAACGGCTTCACCGACCGGCTGGAGATGAGCCAACTCGGCGGCTACCTGCACGACCTGGGCATCTGCCTGTTCTTCCAGGATGATCCACTGCTGTCCAAGACGGTCATCCTCAAGCCCGAGTGGGGCACGGGTGCCGTCTACCGCGTGCTCGACGACCCCGGGACCGCCCGGTCCCTTGGCGTCTTCCGCCGGGCTGACCTGCAGCGGATCTGGTCCGATCCGGCCTACGAGTCGATGCAGAACGAACTGCTGCAGTTGATGGTCAGGTTCGGGCTGTGCTTCCAGGTTCCGGGCTCGGATACGTTCATCGCCCCGCAGCTGCTCACCCCGAGCCAGCCGACGTATCACTGGGATGAGACCGACAGCCTGGTGCTGACCTATGAGTACGAAGTGATGCCGAAGGGCATTGTCCGGCGGCTCATCGTAGCCTTGCACGATCTGATCGCCCCCGGCGACTTCCTCTGGCGGAACGGTGCCGTATTCGAATACGACGCCAGCCGGGCCGAGGTCATCGAGCAGTACCGCCGACGGCTGCTGAGCGTCCGGATCCGAGGCGGTGACCCGCGCGTCCTCCTCGGCATGATCGATCGCGAGCTGGCGCTCATCCATCGTTCCTATCCGGGCGTCAAGGTCGAGCAATTCATGTCATGCGACTGCGCTAGGTGCTCCGCCTCAAGCGAGCCAAGCACGTTCAAGGTCAGCGATCTGGAGGATTTCGCCCGCACTGGTGACATGATCCAGTGCCGGGCTAGCCGGAAGCTTCTTGACCCGCTCATGCTGCTAAGTGCGCTCGCGTCTGACCTCGCCACGGAGACGCAGGCGGCCACCGGGCGGGACGCACCGATCCAGCCGGAGGTGTTCATCTCCTACAAATGGGGAGGTGACAGCGAGGCCCTGGTCGATGAAATCCAGAGCAGGCTGGAAGAACGAGGGATACTCGTCACTCGCGACAAGAGCGAGGTCAGGTACCGCGATTCCATTGAGCAGTTCATGCGGCGGATCGGCACTGGCAAATGCGTCATACTAATCCTGAGCAAGGAATACCTGCAGTCGAAGAACTGCATGTTCGAGCTGACCGAGATCGCCGGCCGCCCTGAATTCGCGTCCCGCGTCTATCCCATCGTCATGCCAGACGCCGCGGTCTTCGACCCGATCAGCAGGCTCGGGTACGTCAAATACTGGGAAGACCAGCGGACCGCGCTGGACCAGGCGATGAGGCAAGTCGGCCAGGAGTATCTGCAGGGCATCAGGGAGGAACTCGATCTCTACGAGAAGATCAGGAACACGATCGCGGGGATCATGGGCGTGCTGGCCGACATGAACACCCTGACCCCCGAGATCCACAAAGGCACGGATTTCGAGCAGCTCTACACCCAGGTGGCCACCGCCTTGTCCTAGTTTCGTGCCCGGCCACGTTTGCCTCAATGCGCTTTGCCAGCGGCTCGCCGGCACAGCTCAGCTGTCTCAATTGTCCCTGGCGTGTGCCATCCGGATAAGCGTGGACCTTTACCTCGTTGAGGATGAGGTAGGTGTCCACGATGCCGGTCATCCTGGCCTGACTGGGGCGAGCGCAGTCGCGGCCGTGCTGGCGTCCCGGCAGGCACAACGGCCCCCGCGGGCCCCAGATGACCGCACGTCCGATCGGCTGTTGACAGCCCCGCACGGCCGGTTGACATCCCTTTGCGGTGGTCAGCGGGGGTAGAAGGGAGCGAGGATGTCCCGGACCTGGTCGATGGTGCTGGCGGCGGCGGGGCCGTAGGCGGCGATGACGCTGAGGTGTTCGCGCAGGTGCAGGATAGGCATGCGGTCGGCCCAGCCGGGCGGGGAGGGGTTGAGTTCCTGGTAGATCTCGAAGAACCGGGCGGCGGCCGGCGGGCGTGGGGAGCCCCACAACATGGACAGGTCGACTTCGGCCCAGGTCCGCGAGACGGCGGGGTCGATGACGGTGATCCGGCCGCTGGGCTGGCTGACGAGGTTACCTGACCACAGGTCGCCGTGGGTCAAGACGGAGGGCATGGCCGGGATGACCTCGGGCAGGCGGTCACACAGCCGTTCGATGGCGCGACGGTCGGCGACGGTCAAAGCTTGCTCGACGGCTGGTTCGCTCAGGTAGCGCTGCAGCCGGTGCTGGGCGAAGAACTGGTGGCCGTTCGCGGTCCAGGTGTTGACCTGGCGGAACCGTCCCAGGTAGCCGTCGTGGTCCCAGCCGAACTTGGTGCCTGTGGTGCTGCGGTGCGCGGCGGCCAGATCACGGGCGAACTCCTCCCAGGATCGTTCGCTGTCGTCGCGGGCCACCAGGGCCTCCAGCAACAGCAGTCGCCCGGTCACAGCCAGGACCTGCGGGGTGGCCAGGTGCCCGGTGCCGCGCAGCGCGATGAGCCCGTCGGCCTCGGCCTGGAACAGGTCGGGGGGCGCGCCGGTGACGGTCTTGCCGATCACCTGGGTGCCGTCCGTATAGGTGATGAGCCACACGTCGGCGAGGGTCCCGCCGGTCAGGCGGCCGAGCGCGCCGATCCGGTCGGCCCGGCCCAGTGCGCGCAGTTCTTCGAGCAGGACAGCGTCGCTGGTGTCGCTGGCCGGCAATGTCCGTTCTCCCGCTGATCCCTCGCCGGGCTCCGGGCACCAGGCCTGCCCCGCTGGTGCCGGTTCCGGATGCGGGCAGTCTAGGTGAGTGGAACGGGCTGCTCCTGCGCGGCCGCCGGGCTGGCGCTGCCGGGTGGTGAGTCGGTTGCGGGCTCTGGGGTGGGGTGTAGCACGAGCAGGAAAGCGCAGACGCCGGTTACGGCGATGACGGCGAGCAGCAGAATGCGGTAATCGATGTAGGAGATCAGGACCGCGCCCGCGGCGATGGAGATGGTCTGGGGCGTGATGACCAGCATGGTCCAGGCCGCGGTGGCCCGCCCCTGGAGCCGTGGGGGCGTGTAGCGCTGGATTGCTGCGCCGGCCACCGCCACGAGCCAGACGAGCCCGATGCCGTCCGCTACGGCTCCGGCGAGTACGACGGCGGTCGAACTGGTCAGGCAGGCGAGTGAAGAAAGGGAGACCCCGGCGATGGCCAGGCCCGTCATGCGCGCCGATCCCATCCGGCGGAGCAGCCGGGACATGATGATCCCGCCGGCGATGGCGCCCGCGCCTTGGACGCTGCTGTAGACGCCGAAGAACGTGGGCGGCCGGTGAAGTCCCTGGCCGATGACGGCAAAGATGACGGTCTCGTTCAGTCCCAGGACGGCGAAGGCGCAGGCGGTCACGACCGTGATCTGAGCGAGCAGCAGCACGGCGCGCAGATGTCGGAATCCGGCGGCCAGTTCCCGGCGGAATGATCCGGTCGCCCTGGGCTCAGGTGCGGACTCGGTGAGGCGGATGCTGGCCAGCGCGGCGATGGCAGCGATGAACGTCGCGGCGTCGAGCAGCGCAACGGCGCCGCCGCCGAACGCGGCGAAGAGCGCGGCGCCGACCAGCGGGGCGATGATCCGCAGGCCGTAGCCAAAGCTGGTCAGGGCAGCGTTCGCGGCGGCCAGGTCCTCGCCGGAGAGCAGGTCTTTTTGCAGGCCGGCGAAGGCGCTGCCCAGCACGGTGAAGGCGATTCCGTAGCCGAACGCCACCAGGTAAATGATCCACAGCCGGCCCGGTGAGTGTACGGCCAGGAGCGACAGGACCATGACAGCAGTGACGAGGTTGGCCCACAGGAGCAGGGGGCGCCGCCGGACCCGGTCGGCGAGGTGGCCGGCTGCGGGGGCGAACAGGGCGGGAATGCCCAGCGCTAGGAACACGGCGCCCGCTGCGGCGTTGCTGTGGGTCAGTGACTTGGCCCAGATCCCCAGCGTCAAGTAGAGCGCGGTGTCGCCGAAACTGGACAGGGATTGCCCGGCCAGGAGCCGCCGGAACCGGGGGTCGGCGAACGGGCCCGTCGGGCGCAGCCTGGTCATCTTGGCTTGACCGGGCGCGGTGCGACGGAGGTGGCGACGAAGATGCGGGCTTCGCGGGCGCCGGGCGGGCGGCGGTCCGGCTCCTCGTCGCGGTCGGCGTACCGGCTGGCGATCTCGAGCTGTTGCCTCTTTATTTCCTGGAGTTCTGCTGCGGTCATCCAGCGGGTCGTGCCCAGGAGGTGGCTGGCCTCGCGCCATTCGCTGGGTTCGTGGTCGCGGCGGCGGAGCCGGTCTTTGATCCGGTCCAGCTCGTGGTCCAGGAATATCTCGGTGGCGTCCTGGGCGGCGAGCGCGCCGGGCTCGTCCAGGCCGTCCGGGGACAGGTCTTGCTCCCGGCGGGCTAGCTGCCATGGTTTCTCCCGGCCCGCCTGGTCGGGGACCAGCTCGATATAGCCGTACTTGGCCAAGATGCCGAGATGGTAGCTGCAGCTGGCCACGCTCTCGCCGAGCACCTCGGCGCAGCGGGTAGCCGTGGCGGACAGCTCGCTGCCGATCAGGTCGAGCAGCTTCCAGCGGAGGGGATGGGTCAGCGCGCGCAGCGTGAGCGCGTCTCGGCTCTGGGGTCCGGGCATAATTATCAAGATATCTTGAGCAAGGAATACTGCACAAGATATCTTGCGCAAGACTTCTTAAGTTGCATCGCGAGCGATACGGCCGACCCGCCGGGGCCCGGCTGCAAGGGGCCGGTGGTCACGGTTGACATACGTGGCTAATTAGATTAGCTTTAAGGCTACGGAGATTAGCTACGAAGGGATCATGATGACCGAGTTCCTGGATATCGAGGGCGGCCGGATCGCATACGACGTAACCGGTAGCGGGCCGCTGGTCGTGCTGTCGCCCGGCATCGGCGACCGCCGGCAGGCCTACCGGTTCCTGGCGCCCATGCTGGCCCAGGCCGGGTACCGGGTGGTCAGCGCGGACCTGCGCGGGCACGGTGAGTCCAGCATGGGCTGGAAGTCCGTCACCGGCACCGACGCCATCAGCCGGACCGACATCGCGGGCGACCTGCTCGCGCTGATCCGTCACCTGGGCGGTCCCGCGGTCATCGTGGGCCACTCGATCTCGGGCGGGGCGGCCACCATCGCCGCGGCGCAGCAGCCGGACCTGGTCAGCGGGATCGTCGAGATCAATCCGTTCACCAAGACGCAGAAGATCAGCCTGGGCGCCCTGGTGCGGATCCGCCGTTACCGTCAGGGCATCTCGCGGCTGGGGGGCATGCAGCTGTTCCACAGCCTGCGCATATGGCTGCGCTACCTGGACGTGGCGTACCCGACCAAGCCCGCCGACTATGCCGAGTACATGGCGGCGCTGGCCGCCAAGCTGCGCGAGCCGGGCCGGATGGCAGAGTTCATGAAGACCGGGAAGTCCACGCCCGCCGACGCCGGCGCCCAGCTGCCCAACATCACCGTCCCGGCCCTGGTCATCATGGGTACGCTGGATCCCGACTTCGCCGACCCGCGGGCCGAGGGCGACGCGATCGTGGCCGCGATGCCGTCCGGGCTGGGCACGGTGGCGATGGTCGAGGGAGCCGGCCACTACCCTCACGCGCAGTCCCCGGACCAGGTGGCCGCGCTGGTGATTGGATTCTTGAAGGAGAACGCGCGTGCCTAGAGCCGGTCTGACCGGAAACGACGTGGTCGCTTCGGCTGCCGGGCTGGCTGACGAGATCGGGTTCCAGGGTGTCACCATGGGCCTGCTCGCGAGCCGGCTCGGCGTCCGATCGCCGTCCCTGTATAAGCACGTCGGCGGGCTGGCCGACCTTCAGCACCGGCTGGCCACCCTGGCCCTGACCGAGCTCGGCGAGGTGGTCCGCGACGCCGTGCAGGGCAAGGCGGGGCGCGACGCGCTGGCCGCGATGATGATCGCGATGCGCGGCTACGTCAGTGCGCACCCGGGCCGCTACGCGGCCACCACCGGTGCCGAGACGACCGGGCCAGATGACCCTCTGGAGGTCGCGAGCGCCCGCGTCATCGCCTCGATCGCCGCGGTGCTACGCGGCTACGGCATCGCCGAGGGCGAGATGACCCACGCCATCCGCGCCATCCGCAGCACCATGCACGGCTTCGCCATCCTGGAGGCCTCCGGCGGCTTCCAGTGGGACGCCGACCCGGACGAGAGCTTCGAGTGGATGATCGGCTTCATCGATCGCGGGCTACGACCACAGGCGAGTTAGCCCGCCAGCCGGGTGCTGCGCAGGCACCGGCAGATCAGCGGCAGATCGACCCGATCCCACGGCTGGCGGTCCAGGAAGGCCCGGACCCGCCGGGAGAAGTCGGCTCGCTGTTCGGCGTCGAGCGTGATCACCCCGCTGTAGGTGCCGAGCAGCCCGGCCAGTTCGTCCTTGGTCATCGGTAGCGAGAACTCCACCGTGTGCTCCTCGGGCGCGGACAGCGGCGTCCCGGGCGGGAACGTCACCTCGCGGCGGCGGCGGCCGACCGGCGCGCCCCCGGGGCTGCGGTCCGCCTCGCGTGACTCGCGAGCTAGCCGGTTGAACTCCGTCACCCAGGGCACGCGTACGTCCCGGGAGATCCATAGCACACCCAGGACGCCGCCCACCCGCAGCACGCGGGTGATCTCCGGCACGGCCTGCTCGGGATTGAGCCAGTGCCAGGCGGAGGAGATCACCACCGCGTCTACCGAGGCGTCCGGCAGCGGGATATCCTCGCCGCGGCCGGCCAGGACCTCGGCCTCCGGGCACCGGGCGGTCAGCACCGCGCGCATCCGCTCGTCCGGTTCGACCGCGATGATCCGCGGCGCCCGCCCGATCAGCTCCCTGGTCACGGCGCCGGTTCCGGCCGCGAGGTCGAGGATCGCCCGCGCGCCTAGCGGAATCAGCCAGTCCAGCATCTGCGGCGGCGGGGAGGGGCGGTAACGGTCGTAGTCGGTGGCCACCGACCCGAAGGACAGCCTGCGCGTTTCGCGATCGGACACGCCCGCAGGCTATCGCCCGGAGCCCGGTCAGCTGTGCCCGAGTACCGGGTGCGGGAGGTAGGGCTCCTCCAGCTGGCGCACCTCCTCCTCGGTCAGGGTGAGCTGCACGGCGGCCAGCGCGTCGCTGATGTGGCCCAGCCTGGTCGCGCCGACGATCGGCGCGGTCACGGTAGGACGGCTGAGCAGCCAGGCCAGCGCGACCTGGGCCGGCGGGGCGCCGCGGGCCGCCGCTACCTCGGCCAGCCGGTCGGCCACGTCGAAGTCGCCGGGGGAGTTGTACCGCTCGTCGGACAGCGGGTCAGTTCCGGCCCGGGTCGTGCGGCGTTCGCCCTGCCTGCCGCGGTTGCCGGCCAGCACGCCGCGGGCCAGCGGGCTGTAGGGCAGCACGGCGACGCCCTGGTCGGCGCACAGCGGGATCATCTCCCGCTCTTCTTCCCGGTAGATCAGGTTGTAGTGGTTCTGCATCGAGGCGAACCTGCTCCAGCCGTGGCGTTCGGCCAGGTTCTGAGCCTTGGCGAACTGCCAGGCGAACATGCTGCTGGCGCCGATGTAGCGGGCCTTCCCGGCCTGGACCACCTCGTGCAGCGCCGCCATGGTCTCCTCGATCGGCGTCTGGTAGTCCCACCGGTGGATCTGGTACAGGTCGACGTAGTCGGTGCCGAGCCGGCGCAGCGAGGCGTCGATCGCGGAGAGCACGTGCTTGCGGGACAGGCCCCGGTCGTTGGGCCCGGTCCCCATCGGGAAGTAGACCTTGGTGGCCAGCACGTAGTCCTCGCGGCGGTCAAAGAGCCTGCCGAGCAGGCGTCCGGTGATCTGCTCGCTCACACCGTCGGAATAGGTGTCGGCGGTGTCGAAGAACGTGACGCCGCCGTCGATGGCCGCCTTGACGATCGGCTCGGCCGCGGCCTCGTCGAGGTGCCAGGCGCGTTCGGCCGCAGTGCCGTAACTCATCATGCCCAGGCAGATCGGGGATACCTTCAGCCCGGCCGATCCCAGCCGTACGTAGTCCACGCTGCTCCTTCTGGTTGGTTTGTTGTTTCTGATGAATCGCGGTTCCCTGGTGGATCGCGACGCCGAGCACGACCAGGGCGATGCCCGCCACGTCAAGGACGGTCGGGATCTGGCGCAGCACGATCGCGCCGATGACAGTGGCGAAGACCGGTAGCAGGGCCAGCATCAACGAGAAAGTCGCGCGGGGCAACCGGGCCATGGCCAGCTGATCGATCACGTAGGGGATCACCGAGGAACACACACCCACCCCGGCCCCGGCCAGCAGCCACACCGGGTGCCCGAACGCGGGCAGCGCTCCGCCCAGCCCCCACGGCGTCGCGATGGCCGCCGCGACGACCATGGCCCCCGCGAGCCGGTCGATGTTCGCCGGCCGTCCTTCCTGCGCGGCGCCCCGGCCGCCGGCGTTCGCCATCCGGTGGCCGAGCAGGATGTAGAGCATGAACAGCGCGCAGTTGGCGAAGGCGAAGACGAAGCCGAGCAACTGACCGGTGACGCGGATCGAGGTGATGGTGACCACGCCCGCCGTGGTCAGGAGCAGGGCTCCGGCGTTGCGACGGGTCCGCGCGCCGGCCGCGGCCAGGATCACGGTGCCGAGGAACTCGATCGCGCCCACCGTCGACAGCGGCAGCCGGTCCACCGCGAGGTAGAACACCGAGTTCATCACCGCGAGCACCAGGCCCATGGTCACCAGGTTCCAGCGCTCGCCGACGCTGAGACGGCCGATGAGCCGCCAGGGCCGCCGCCAGAGCGTAAACACGACCGCCGCGCTGGCGACCCGGAGCCAGGCCACCCCGAGCACGTCGACCCGCGCGAACAGCAGCACGGCCAGCGACGGCCCCAGATAGTGGAAAACGGCGCTGACCAGGAAGAACGACTGTGGCGGCAGCCGGTCGAGCCGTCCGGGAGCTTGCCGTCTGTCGGCCACGGGCGCAGCATATGAAGCTGACGCCGCCACGCGGAAGAGCAAAGGTGCGGGAGCAAGCATGGAAATGCCGTCAAAACAAAGGGATTTTGTCCGCCAGGCCTTCGAAATCCCGGAAGCTCCGCTGGACGCCGTGGACCGGCGCATCGTGGCCGAGCTGCAGGCGGCCCCCCGGCTCCGGATTGCCGAGCTGTCCCGCCGGATCGGCCTGTCCGGTCCGGCGGTAGCCGACCGGCTACGGCGGCTGGAAGAAAGCGGCACCCTGTCCTACCGCGCGGAGGTCAACCCACGCGCCCTGGGCTACACAATCTGCGCCATCGTCAGGATCAGCCCGGTCGGCGGGGGACTGCGGCTGATCCCCGGCATCGCCCGCGAGGTGCCCAACGTCACCGAGTGCTACCGGGTCACCGGGGAGGACTGCTACTTCGTCAAGGTCTACCTGCACTCCATCGACGACCTGGAACCGATCCTGGACCTGTTCACTCCGCACGGCCGCACCACCACCTCGATCGTGCACTCGGCGCCGGTCCCGCCGCGCCCGCTGCCCGTACCCGGACCCGCATGACCGGTCGGCCGTTGACCCTCCTGTTAGGGGAGGATCGAAGATCACGGCCACGATTGTCATCACCGAACAGGTAGGCCTTACGTCATGAGCGTCCTGGTATCGATCGGCGATTTCTCCCGCATGACTCACCTGTCCATCAAGGCGCTGCGCTTCTACCACGATCAGGGCCTGCTCGAACCAGCCCGGATCGACGCGTTCACCGGCTACCGCTTCTACGAGCCCGGCCAGGTCCCCGTGGCTCAGGTCATCCGCCGGTTCCGTGACCTGGGCATGCCGCTGGACCAGGTGAGGGCGGTGCTGCAGGCCCCCGACGTGGAGACCAGGACCAAGGAGATCATCTCTCACCTGACCGCCATGGAAGCCAAGCTGGCGGAGATGCAGATGAGCGTAGCCAGCCTGCGGGCCCTGCTCGAGGGGCCGCCGGTCGGCCCGGCCGTGGAGTTCCGGTCGATCCCGGCCACGCCGGCGCTGGCCGTGCGGGACACGGTAACCGCGCAGGAGGCCTGGACGTGGGGCACCGGCGCCTTCGAGGAGATCTACGGCCGGATCGGCGCGGCCGGCCTGTCACCCGCTGGCCCGGGCGGGGCGCTGTTCCCGGCCGGCTTCTTCGAACTGGAGCGCGCCGAGCTGACCGCGTTCGTTCCCGTGAACGACGTGCCCCCGGCGGCCGGGCGGGTCCGGCCGCTGACCATCCCCGGCGTGGAGGCGGCGGTGATGCTGCATTGCGGGCCGATCGGAGACCTCGACCAGACCTACGGCCACCTGGGCACCGTGGTGGCCGAGCGAGCTATCGGAGTGGACGGGCCGATCCGCGAGTACTACCTCTCCCCGCTCACCGAGCCGACTCCGGCTGAGGACCAAAGGACCGAGATCTGCTGGCCGGTGTTCCACACGGCCGCGCCTTGACTCTCTCCTTACGCGACTTGACTCTCCTCTTAGAGGAGACGACAGGCTCGGGAGCATGACGACATCGACTACTGCTTCCCGATCTGTCCAGTCCGAACCCAGTCCGTCATCGCCCGGCCGGGTGACGTGTAACCCCTGGTCGGCGCTGATCGTGCTGATGTCCGGGACGTTCATGTTCGTCCTGGATTTCTTCATCGTGAACGTAGCCCTGCCGTCCATCCAGCATGGCCTGCACGCGGGAGAGGGCGCCATCGAATGGGTGGTGGCCGGCTACGCGATCTCCATCGCAGTCCTGCTGGTGACCGGCGGCCGCCTCGGCGACCAGTTCGGCCGGCGCCGGGTGTTCGCCCTGGGGATGGCGATCTTCGTCATCACCTCCGCCGGGTGCGCGCTGGCGCCCGATCCGGCTGTGCTGGTCGCGGCCCGGGTGGTCCAGGGGGTCGGGGCGGCGCTGATGGCGCCGAACATCTTGTCCATCCTCGGCGTGGTCTACACCGGGCCGGCCCGGGTGCGGGCGATCAGCGTGTACGGGATGGTGATGGGCCTGGCCGCCACTTCGGGCCAGCTCATCGGCGGGATTCTCATCCGCACCGACGTGGCCGGGCTGGGCTGGCGCACGATCTTCTGGATCAACGTGCCCCTCGGCGTGGCCGCGCTGCTGGCCGCTCCGCGCCTGGTCCCCGAATCCCGCGCGGAGCGCGGGTCCCGGCTGGACCTGACCGGGGTGGTCCTGATCACCGCCTGCCTGGTCGCGGTCGTGTTGCCGCTGGTCGAGGGGCGGCAGGCGGGCTGGCCGGCCTGGTCCTGGGCGATGCTCGGCGCCGCCGTCCCGCTCGCCGTGGTGTTCGCCGTTCACCAGCGGCGCAAGGCTGCCCGTGGCGGGACGCCGCTGCTTAACCCGCGGATCTTCGCGTCCTGGCCGCTGCGCGCCGGCCTGTTCACCCAGACGGTGTTCTGGTGCCAGCAGGCCGCCGGGTACCTGGTGCTCGGGCTGTACCTGCAGCAGGGACGCGGGCTGTCGCCCCTGGCGGCGGGCGGAGTGTTCACCTTCCTGGCCGCTGGTTACCTGGCCACGTCGTTCCGGGCCCCGGCGCTGACCATGCGCTACGGCCGCTCGGTGATCGCGGTCGGGGCGCTGATCGCGGCTCTCGGCGACGCCGCCCTGTACCTGGCCACGGCGCACGCCGGTACCAGCGGACCGGTCGCCTGGCTGTTTCCCGGGCTGCTGCTGCTCGGAGCCGGCCAGGGGCTGTGCATCACCCCGCTGACCACCACGGTGCTGAGCCACGCCGACCCCGCGACGGCCGGATCGGTGGCTGGGGCCCTGTCCACCGCCCAGCAGGTCGGTAACTCCGTCGGCGTCGCCGTCACCGGCGTGCTGTTCTTTGGCGCCCTCAGTCACGGATACGCCCTGGCCTTCGAGCGCAGCACGCTGCAGATGGCAGCGCTGCTCTTGGTGGTGGCCGCCCTGACCCGGCTGATGCCGCGGCGGCGGGCCGCCGCGTAACGGGGGACGGCCCGGCTGATGTGCTGCGGGTCCAGCTAGCTCTGGCCCCGCAGCACATCGCTGCGTAATCTCTTGGACGTTTTCCGTGATGATGGCATCTTGATTGACGGGGGAAACATTCACCCGAGAGAGCCAGAAGGACGGGCGACGTGAGCACGTGGTTGTCAATCACTGTGATCGCTGGGGCTCAGGTTATATCGCAGTTGATCAGTGTCGTAGGCGCGATCCGCGAGGAACGAGCACGCGCCGCGTCGCACTGCATCCAGATGCAGACGGCGGGGTCCAGTGGCGCCATCCTGTATGAAAGCCTCGAGGACGGGAGCGTCCTGCTGATCATTCCGGAATCAGCCGGCCATGAGCGGGCCGCCACGGGCAGGGCCATATCCGGCGCTCTCCGCGAGCAGTCGCTGCCGTGAACACGGCGTCGGAGGGGCCTCCCACACCGCCGGAAGGCCCCTACGAGGACATCGAGGCGCTGGTCCGCGCGACGTACGAAGAGTGCCACAGGGTTGCCTTTCGTATTCTCGGCAGGAACGTTGACGCTGAGGACGCGACGCAAAATGCCTACGTCAGGCTGATGCTGAAATGGCTCCGCGTGAGCACATTCGAAACGGCACGACGGCAGCGCGCCTACCTGTTCAAAGTCGTTACGAACGAAGCCCTGCAGATTATCCGCGCGCGCGACCGTAGACCAGAATACGACGATGCCGACATGGCGGAGAAATTGCAGGTCCCTGATTACGCAGTGGAGCAGGTGCAGGCACGAGAAGGTCTTCGGCTCGCTTCGCAGGCTATCTACAAGTTGCCTGCGACGTGCCGCAGAGTGATGGTCTTGTACACGGCCGGTTACGAGTACGGGGAGATAGCAGGAATGCTAGGTATACACGTAAGCACGGTACGCAGCCATATGAGTAACGCAAGGGAATACCTAAAAGGGGTGTTGCCCGATATCGGGGAGGGGGAAGGGGAATGAGCAATGGGACACATCCAGATGCAGCCGATCACGGGGATATTCTCGACCGTATGCATACACAAGGCAGGCGACGTGATGAAAGAGTCCCTGAATTCGATATAGGGAAGACCCTGCGCCTGGTGCGCGCCGTCCGCGATCTCACCATGCGCGGGGCCGACCCGCCAACCTTCTGGACCGCCCTCACAACTGCCGAGCAGGGTGACCTGGTATCGACCGCGCAAAAGCGAACCTTTCCAGCTGGTACCGCGCTGATGCGCGAGGGCGAACGGGCCGATAGCGTGATGGTGATCCTCGACGGGCAGACGAAAGTCTGCATCCAGGAGAGGGGCCGGGAACGGGTCATCGCCGAACGTATGCCTGGCGACTTTGTCGGCGAGCGCGGCACGGCTCCAGGTGGTGTCCGGTCCGCCACCGTCATCGCGATCGAGCCGGTACTGGCCCTGGTCATAACGACGGAGGACTTCGCCGTCTTCGCCAGCGAGCATCCCGAGCTGCCAGACATTGTGAAGCAGCAGGTCTACGACCGGGTTACCGGCCCGCCCGATCCTCCCGGGTGAGACGCTCATCTAGATCAAAGAGGTCGGCTTCGGTGAGGCGTTCTGCGGGCAGTTGCGCCATCAGGTGGAAACCACATCGACACGTGGCGGGCTCGAGCGAGCGATCTACCACGCTGACCAGGTCGGCCCGGATCCCGTCTAGGTCGACCGCGTCCTGCAGACGCGCCGCGAACGCAGCCACCGTCTGGTCCGCGTCGTACCGGGTCCGGTTGAAGCGCCGGTCCACGAGCCGTTGGACCCGGGTTCGCAGCGGGCTGAACAGCGCCGCCGCGACCAGCGTGGCCGCGGCCACCGCCACCGGCGACTTGATCTCCAGGACCTGCGTGGCGAGGAGCACCACGCCCGTGTACACCCCGGCCAGCAGTCCGGTCACGATCGCGTAGGCCAGGGTCCGGCTGATGACCCGGTCGATGTCGTACAGCCGGTACTTCAGGATCGCCACGCCGATCCCGATGGGAAGCGCGGGCACACCGGCAATGGCGGCGTTGCCGATCGCCGACACGATCGCGTTGGAATTGTCCGACAGGCTGAGAGCGACGAACCCGCAGGTAATGCTCACGGCGGTCCCGGCCAGCGCCCATTTCACCTGCTGACGGCGTTCGCCGCTCGACTTCACGAAGCCGGCCAGCTGACGACCCACCGAGGCCAGCAGGCTGACAGCCAGCAGCAAGAAGAACACGTTCTGGACCGCGGCCCACCAGGCCGTCGCAGCACCCGGGTTGTCGAGGCTGGCGAGTTCTCCACTCGAGTCCACGCTGATGTGATGTCCCGCAATGGCGGCGATCGAGATCTCCCAGGTGCCGCCGAGGTACACCACGGCTGCGCCCAGGTAGGTCCAGAGCAGCCAGCGCCAGTGACTCGACGGCAGCCGGCCGTCCGGGAACAGCAGGATGGTCAGGCCGAACAGGACGAAGGCCGGTCCCCAGCCGGGCTGCAGCAGCAGGGCCAGCCAGCCAAGCGGCAGCCGTCCGTGATGGCGGCCGTAGTCCAGGGTCAGCCACATCGTGCCCTCGACGCTGAGGATCTCGGACACGCCGATGCCGAGGATGAGCCAGCCCATCGGATTAGCTGGCAAATGCCGGGCGACCACCACGCCCACCGCGGTGGTGGTCGTGATCAGCACCACGGCCGGGATGTCGCGCAGCGCGAAGATGTGGTTGACCGAGGCGGTCAGGATCGAGGCCGCCAGCAGGGCGATCACCAGGCCGCCGAGCACGAGCGCGGTCGGCGGAGACGCGAGGCGACGGCGCCCTCGGTGCTCGCTCGCAGTCATCACAGGCCTTTGCTGATCTGGCGCGTAGACGTGAGCCAGCCTAGGACGCGAGCGATACGGGATCGTTACGTCGTGCGGAGTGCGGAAACCACGGCCGTTCGGCCAAAACTTCTGCTCGCAGTCCTGTAGCTGGGCGTACAGCGGGTGGTGAACCGCGCGGCTGGCCCGCCCGTGTATTAGGTCGGGACCACGGGCGGGCGATGACGCCTGCCCGGACGGATAGCAGCCGGACGGAACGCGTCGGCTGGACGTGGAAGGCGCTGGCCTTCCGAAAGGGGAGCACGGTGAAGTCGCGGAGCCTTGCCAAAATCCTGACCGCCATGATCGGTCTCGGCCTTACGGCCACTGCCTG
The DNA here is from genome assembly GCA_003136255.1 of Actinomycetota bacterium. Classification (GTDB taxonomy): domain Bacteria; phylum Actinomycetota; class Actinomycetes; order Streptosporangiales; family Streptosporangiaceae; genus Palsa-504. Next base: position 15,085 of record PLDT01000179.1, on the reverse strand, counting down.
TTCATCGACATCGACCTCAAGTTCATCAAGCCTGACGACCCCGACCACGACCCGCACGGCGGCACCGCAGTCGGCCGCGTTCCTCGGCCAACTGCACGGGCTGACCCAGGTCGCCTCGACGGTTCCGGGCAACGGCGACGTGAACCCGTACGGGGTCGCGGTGGTCCCGACCTCCGGGGGCCGGCTGACCGCGGGCGACGTCCTGGTCACCAACTTCAACGACAAGGCCAACGTGCAGGGCACCGGGAACACCATCGTCCAGGTTTCCCCGGCCGGCCAGGCCAGCGTGTTCGCCAGCATCGCCGCGCTGCCGGCCGGCCAGACCTGCCCAGGAGGGATCGGCCTGACCACGGCGCTGGGCATCCTGCCCGGCGGCTGGGTGATCGTGGGCAGCCTGCCAACCTCTCACGGGGGCGTGCTGCCCGGCCTGGATCCGGCCGGCTGCCTCATCGTGCTGAACGACCAGGGGACGGTGGCGGAGACGATCACCAATCCCGACATCGTCGGCCCCTGGGACCTCACCGTGAAGTCGAGCGCGACGTCGGCCGAGGTGTTCGTGTCCAACGCGCTGGGCGGCAACACCACCACCCATGACGGCGTGCCGATGACCGGGAACTGCACCGTGGTGCGCCTCGACCTGGCCCTGAGTCCGGCGTCGCCCCCCAAGCTCACCGCCAGCACCGTGATCGGCACCGGCTTCCCGTGGCGCGCGAACAAGGCGGCGCTCGTCCTCGCGCCGACCGGCCTGGCCCTGGGCGGCGACGGGACACTGTACGTGGACGACACGCAGACCAACTCCGTGTCGGCCATACCCGCGGCGCTCACCCGGACCAGCGCGATCACCGCGGTGGCCGGAACCCTCTCGATAGGCGGCGCACTGAACGCTCCGCTGGGCATGACCGTGGCGCCCAATGGTGACCTGGTGGTGGTTAACGGCAACAACGGCAACGCGGTCGAGATCACCCCGGCCGGTAAGCAGGTCGCGACGCGGACGCTGATCAAGAACGGCGCCGGCGACCTGTTCGGCATCATCACCACGCAGCAGGGCCTGCTCATCGCCAACGACGGGACCAACGCGCTGGACGAGGCGAACATGTGAGCACGACCTCAGCCGGACCAGGGCCCCGTTTCCGGGACGCGACCCGCTGACAGGTGCGCGGCCACGGCGGCACAGGACCGCAGGGTGTCCACCAGGTAGGCGGTGTTCTGCGCGTCCGGCCAGGACGACATCTTGACCACCACGGTGCGGGCGGCCCGGTCGGCGTAGATCAGCTGGCCGTGGATGCCGAGGCAGACCATGACCGGGCTGCCGGCACCTGGAATGACCCAGAACTGGCTCCGGTACCAGCCGCCGGGCAGCACGTATTCGTTGTCCGTGCGGGCGAAGGCCTCGCGGACCCCGGGCTCGGGCTGGCGGACGTCGGCCAGCCAGGCCGCCGGGACGACGATCCGGTCCTGGGCCACGCCGTCGTCGACCAGCATCTGCCCGAACCTGGCCAGGTCACGGACGGTAGTCGAGATCCCGCCGTCGGGAATGGCCGAGCCGAGCGGGTCGCAGGTGATCTCGGCGTCGGCTTCGGCGCCGATCGGCTGCCAGATGAGGGCCGAGATGAGGTCGGCGAGCCGGGTCCCGCTAGCCCGCTCGCAGGCCCAGCCGAGCATGTCGCTGTCGGCCGACCGGTAGCTGAACTCGCCGCCGTGCGGCCCGGCACTGCCCAGGCTGGCCAGGTACGGGTAGGCGCCGGGCGGGTCGCCGGGCTGCGCCGGGCGCCAGCCCATGGAGCGTTCCATGACCCGGACCTCGGCGTCCAGCGCGGTGTAGGTCTCGTCGAAGGCGACCCCGGTCCGCATGTCCAGCAGGTCCCGGATCGTCGCGCCCGCGTAACCCGAGCCGCTGACCTCGGGCACGTAGGCGGTCACCGGGGTGTGCAGGTCGAGCAGGCCCCGGTCGGCCAGCACCCCGGCCGCGCACCCGAGGATCGACTTCGACACCGACATGAGCAGGTGCCGGGTGCCGGCGGTCATCCCCGCGTGGTACCGCTCGGCAACGACCTGCCCTTCGTGCAGGACGAGGTAGGCGTCGGTGTAGGTGCCGGCCAGCACGTCCTCCACCGTCGCCGTGCTGCCGTCGACCCGCACCACGACCGGGTTGCCCAGCGGCTGGCCAGCGGGCAGCGGCGCCGGCGGGCCGGCCGGGATCGGGTGGGTGGGGATGAGCTCGCGCATGTGCTGGAACGCCCAGCGGTTGAACGGGGGATCCTGCCAGTTGGCCAGGGTGACCTGGGCCTGCGGCGCCGGAGGGAAGCCGGTCATGAGCTCGGGCGCGCCGTCCCGCGGGAAGGGCGGGATCTGCGGACCGGCGCCGTCTTGGGTCATGATCGGCACCTTAATGCACCGGCCGCACCGGGCGCCGTGACCTAGGATGCGGCTATGTCGCTGGAGCGGGGCCCGGAGGCTGCGGGCGCGCCGGTCACCGCCTACAACTGGCAGGACCCGCCGTACAACCGCTGGGCGTTCTGGCACGTGGACGACATCTTGCCCACCGCTGCGGTGTCCCGGGGCGACGGCCCGGCGCGCGTGCTGCCCGCCGCGACGGCGGCCCCTGACCTGTTCGGCCTGCCCATCACCCGCCTCGACGGGTCGGCTGGGACGGCGGGCGAGATCCTCGCGGACACCTTCACCGACGCGTACGTGGTGCTGCAGGACGGCGAGCTGGTCACGGAGTGGTACGGCCCGCTCGGCGCGCCGGACCGGCCGCACGCGTTGATGTCGGTGTCTAAGTCCGTGGTGGGCTGCGTGGCTGCCGTGCTCATCGACCGCGGTCAGCTGGACGTCGGCCGCCTGGTCACCAGCTACGTTCCCGAACTGGCGGCCAGCGGCTACGCCGGTGCCACGGTACGGCACGTCCTGGACATGCGCAGCGGGGTCCGGTTCGGTGAGGAGTATTCCAATCCGCGATCCGACATCCGGCGGCTGGATGAGTGGATCGGCTGGGACGGCTCGAGCAGCAGCGAGCCTCGCGGGCTGTACCGGTTCCTGGCCACGCTGGCGGCCGAGGCGCCGCACGGGAGCCGGTTCCTGTACCGCTCGGCCGAGTCCGACGTGCTGGGCTGGGTGTGCGAGCGCGCGGCCGGCCGGCCCATGGCCGAGCTGATCTCCGCGCTGGTGTGGGCGGCGATGGGGGCCGAGTACGACGCCCGCCTGCTGCACGACGGCCTCGGCACCGCCGTGCACGACGGCGGCCTGTGCGCCACCGCCCGTGACGTGGCCCGGTTCGGCCAGCTGCTGCTGGACGGGGGAATTGTCCCCGACGGGACCGGGGGCACCCGCCGCGTCGTACCGCCGCGCTGGCTCCGCGACGGCTGGGCTGTGGACGCCGACGTTCGTTCGGCGTTCGCCACGTCGCCGACCGAGGCCTCGTTTCCCGGCGGCTGGTACCGCAACCAGTTCTGGTTCCGGCCCGGCGCCTACGGCGACGTGCTGCTCGGCCTGGGCATCTACGGCCAGATGCTGCACGTCAGCCGGCGCACGAACACGGTGTGCGTGAAGTTCTCCAGCTGGCCGCAGGCGCAGAATCCGGCCTACCTGGAGGACACGCTGCGCGCGTTCGACGCCCTCGGCGGCGTGCTGGCCGGCCGGGACCCGAAGAATCCCACCCGGGGCCGAGGGCTGGCCGGGGTGGTCTCCGGCCTGAGCCGCCGAGGCGACACCGTGCCGCCGCCGCGACCGAACGTGATCTTACCCGGGCGGCCTCGACGGGTGCCCAGATGGCGCTTAACCTGGCGCTATATGGACGCGCGTCCCTAGGGCTGAGGAGGCCGAGTGACTGCTACGTCAGGTCCGAATGGTTCCCGCCGTCACCTCGACGGCATTGCCGAGATCCGCACGTACTTCCGGACCAACCAGCAGCCGATCTATTTCGTGGGCCCGACCGCGTTCAACCTGCTCGGCATCGACCGCTGGGTGCGCAACTTCCAGTACATCGCCTATTACGACTCCTGGGACGGCCAGCATCCCCGGGTGTTCACGCCGGAGAACCGCCCGTACATCGAGTTCGAGTCAAGCGAGCAGATCAACAACTACCTGCTGCGCGACGCCGAGGTCCGCGAGCACCTGCGCCGGCGCGGCGGCGTGCCGATGGTGGCGATGGTGTTCTTCGACGAGGAGACCGAGGAGATCTGCCGGGAGCAGGGTTACGACCTGATCCTGCCGCCGGACTCGCTGCGGCGCCGGCTGGACTCCAAGATCGTGACCACCCAGCTCGGCAACGAGGCGGGGGCGCCGTCGGTCCCGAACGTGCTCGGCAAGGCCAGCAGTTACGCCGAGCTCATCGCGCTGGCCTCGGGAGCCGACCTGGGCACCGACCTGGTGGTGCAGACGCCCTACGGGGACTCGGGCAAGACGACGTTCTTCATCGCCTCCGAACCGGGCTGGGATTCCTGCGCGGCTGATCTCGGCGGCCAGGAGCTCAAGGTGATGAAGCGCATCAACAACCAGGCCGCGGCCGTGGAGGCCTGCATCACCCGGCACGGCACGATCGTCGGGCCGTTCATGACCGACCTAACCGGCTACCCCGAGCTCACCCCGTACAAGGGCGGGTGGTGCGGCAACGACCTGTTCCCCGAGGCGCTGTCCGAGGCCGACCGGGCCGTCGCGATCAGCCACGTTCGTAAGCTGGGCGACCGGCTGGCCCAGGAGGGTTACAAGGGCTTCCTCGAGGTCGACGTGCTCGTCGACATCGATACCGGCGCGGTGTACCTGGGCGAGCTGAACCCCCGGATCTCCGGGGTCTCCTCGATGACGAACGTCACCGCCGGCGCGTATGCCGACGTGCCGCTGTTCCTGTTCCACCTGCTGGAATTCATGGACGTCGACTACAGCATCGACGTCGAAGAGATCAACGAGCGCTGGCTGGCCCTGGCCGCCGTGGACGTCTGGTCCCAGCTGATCATGAAGGAGCCGGGCGATGCGGTCGAGCGGATCCTGGCCGCCCCGCGGACCGGAACGTGGCGCCTGGCCGACGGCGGCACGCTGAGCTTCGAGCACGTCAGCAACGACTGGCACGAGGTCACCACCGAGGACGAGGCCTTCTTCATGCGGGTCTACGGCCCGGGCGAGTACCGGTTCCACGGTGCCGACCTGGGCATCCTGGTCACCAAGGGCCGGATGCAGACCGCCGAGGGGCTCACCGAGCGGTGCCACCGCTACATCGAGGGCATCCGGGCCCACTACCAGTCCGAGCTGCTGCCGCAGCCCCCGGCGGTCAAGCCCGTCGCCTACGTCAAGTAGTCCGCGCCAGTAGGCCTGCGCCAGTGGTCCGCGGCAATAGCCCGCGGCGTCACCCGAGCCCGGCCCCCCGGTCCGGGCTGAGCATGTCGCGCAGCGCCGTCATGACGTCTTGGGCGGCGCTGGCCGCGGTGATCTGCGGGTCGGCCAGCGAGAGCGGGATGCCCATCCCGTCGACGGCGGCGATGGTCAAGACGGCGATCTTGTCCGGGTCGTACCTGCCGGAGAAGGTGCCTAGCTCGATGCCGCGCCGCACCACGTCGGCCACCAGCTGCCGCCAGGCGGTGTTATCGCGCAGCGCGTCGGCCCGCATCTCCGCGTCGCGAATGCCGAAGTGCCAGGACTCGATCCACAGTCGCCCGCCCTCGGGCGCGTCCGGCTGGTACCCGGTGAGCGACCGGGTGATGATCCGTTCCAGTTGCTCCCACGGGTCGCTGATGGCGGCCACTTCCGCTTCCAGGGCCGCGATCTCCGCGCTGGACGCGTGCCGGAACGCCGCCACCAGCAGGTCCTCGCGGGACCCGAAGTAGTACTGCAGGGTGCTCACCGGGACGCCGCTCTCGGCTGCCACGTCGGCGAACCGGGTGGCGTCCGCGCCGCGCTCGGCGATGACCCGGCACGCGGCCTCCAGGACCGCGATCTTGCGGCGCCCAGCCCGGCGCCCGGGCCCGCGGCTCCCGGACCCTGGTCCAGGTCCGGAGCCGCGGACGGCCTCCCGGCGGGTTGGTCCTGCAGACTCCAGGCCCGCAGCGGTCATGGGGTGCTCCCTTCGCCCTGCGCCGGTGCCGTGATCCCGTCCGCGAAGTACCGGGGCAGGAACCTGGACGTGACGACCATAATGATCACTCCGACGAGCAGCGAGCCGACGCCAATCAGGAAGATACCGCCGATCCCGTGAAAGCTGGAGTAGCTGCTCGCGGCGGGCCAGTACGACTTGATCGACAGGACGAACGCGCCGAGCAGGGTCAGCCCGCCGAGCAGCGGCAAGATGCCCTTGACCAGCAGGGCGCGGGGACCACGCAGCAGGTCCCGGCGGAAGAACCAGACGCAGGCGAACCCGGTGAGCCCGTAGTAGAAGGCGATCAGCAGCCCGACCGAAGCCGCGGAGTCGGCCAGCACGTTCTTGGAGACAGCGGTCAGCAGCACGAAGAACAGCGCCGACACGATGCCCATGACCAAGGTGGCGACGGTGGGGGTGCGGTAGCGGGGGTGCATCCGGGCGAACCAGCGGGGCAGCGCGCCGTGCGCGGACATGGCCAGTGCCGCCCGCGCGGTCGGCATGATCGTGGTCTGGGCCGATGCGGCGGTGGAGGTCAGGACGCACAGCACGAGCAGCTTGCCCGGCGTGCTGCCCAGCACCGAGGAGGCCATCGCGCTGAGCACGTCGGTGTTGTGCGCGGCCAGGAAGGCGGGCCCGGCGTAGGCCAGCGAGGCGGCACTGATCACGGCGAAGATCGCGACCAGCATCAGCGTGGCCATGATCGCGGCGCGGCCCGGAGTGCGGGCGGAGTCCTTGGTCTCCTCGTTCACGCTGAGCGCGCAGTCCCAGCCCCAGTAGATGAACACGGCCAGCAGGAAGGAGTTGGACAAGCTGCCGAACGAACCAGTCCACGGGTTCAGCCAGCCGGCCGACGGGTGCGCGGCCCCGGGCAGCGCGTGCCCGGTGCCGGCCTTGACCAGCGCGACCACCGCGAAGACGGTCAGCGCGCCCACCTCGATGACCAGCAGCACCTGCTGCAGGCGGGCCGAGACCTCGATGCCCCGGTAGCAGACCCAGGTCAGCAGGGCGATGAACGCTATGCCCACGGCGGTGACCCAGAAGGTCCCAGCCGAGCCGGCGCCCACCAGTTCGAGGAAGTACCGCCCGGCGATCTGAGACAGGCTGGCCATCACGATGATGTCGGCCGCGATGATCCCCCAGCCGCCCATCCATCCCGTCCGGGGTCCGAAGGCGCGCGCCGTCCAGGTGAACGTGGTGCCGCAGTCCGGGTCGGCCTTGTTCAGCTCGCGGAACGCGTAGGCGATGCACAGCATCGGCAGGAACGACACGATGAGCGTGCCGGGGCTGTGCACGCCGACGACGGCCACGATGAGGCCGAGGGTGGCGGCCATGCTGTAGGCGGGCGCGGTCGACGAAACCGCGATCACCACGCTGGACAGCAGCCCGAGCGTGCCGGCCCGCAGGCCCTTGTCAGGTGGAGCGACGGGCTCCGCGATGGTCAGGGTGGTCATGATGGCGTACCGCCTTCCGCCTGGCGCGGGGGGCCAGGTCCTGTCGGTACTGTATCGCAATACCATATTGCTGTACAGGTTCTATATACGGGAATCTGGACGATCTTTCCCGACGTTGTGTGTTGGGTACCCTGACCGGTACGCCGCGGCAGCCGCCAGCCCCCCGAGCAACCCTGGAGAAAGATGCCCAAGCGGGTTCGTCCCTATGGTTCCGCCGATGACGCCGAGTTCGCGGCGCTGGCCCGGAACAGGCCGGGATCCGGAGGTGAGCTGGCGAGCACGATGATGGCGCGCGATATCGCCAGCCAGGCGGCGCAGGCCGTCCGCGAGCTGAACGAGCTGACCGCGGACGGCGCGTATTTCACCAACCCCGATGACGTCCGCGACGTGATCGCGAGCCTGCGGCGGATGAGTCAGGACCTGCCGCGCCTGTGCGAGCAGCTAGCCCGGATCGTGGTGGCGCAGCGCGAGGACGGGCAGGTGGCACCCGATCCTGGCTTCTGGGTGGCCGACACGGTGGAGGCTCTCGCCGCGGCGGGCCAGGCCGCGGACATGCTAGCCGCCGCCCTGGCCCAGGCCGGCCAGGCCGCGTCCGAACTGCCGTCCTCGTCCTGATCGCTAGGCGGGGTTGATCTCGACCGGGATCGCGTTGCTCAGGGTCTGCCCCACCGGGGAGGTGGCGGCCACCCTCCGGTGCAGTTCGGCCACCGCGGCCTCGTCAGCGTCGGTGTCCAGGTGGACGGCCACCCGGATGGCGGAGAATCCGGCGTGCCCGTCGGCCAGGCCGAGGAAGGTGTGCAGGTCGATGTCACCGTCAAGATCGATGCGCAGGTCGCGGATCGTGATGCCCGCGACCGAGGCGTTGGCGGCGTAGCCGACGGCGAGGCAATTGCCGAGGGAGCCGAGAAGCTGCTCGACCGGGTTGGGCGCACGGTCCGTGCCGCCGAGCCCCGCCGGTTCGTCGGAGGCGATCGGCGCGTGGCCGCGGACCGCGGCCACGCTGCGGAAGGCTCCGGTCCAGCGGACCTCCGCGGACCACGTGGTCTGGGCGGCCGAAGGGTCTTGCTTGATGGCCTCGACCAGGGCGCCCACGGCGTTCAGGTCAACCTCATTGAGCTGGCCATCGGTGGTCGTCGTCATGGCGCCGTCCTCCCTTTAAATAAAATCAATCGATAAAGTAGGATATGGCCCGGGTGCTCGCGCCGTCTAGGGTCGTTCGGCATAATCGACGGCGCCAAAGGCCGTCAGAGGCCTTATGCGATCAGACGGCGCCCAGGCTCACTCGAATGAGGGCTTGCGGTCCCGGCTCCGCTTGAGCTCGAAGAAGCCGTCCGCGCCGGCTACGAGGGCCAGGCCGTCCCACAGCTGCCCGGCGGCCTCGCCGCGCGGAGCGGGCGTGATGACCGGGCCGAACAGCGCCCTGCCGCGGATGCGGAGCACCGGAGTGCCCACGTCCAGGCCGACGTCATCGAACGCCTCGTGGTGCGAGTCCTTGATCACCTGGTCGAACTCGTCGCTCTCGGCAGCCTTGGCCAGCGTGACGGGCAGGCCCACCTCGGCGAGGGCCTCGGGGATCACGTCCGGATCCTCGCGGCGCCCCTCGTTGTGGAACCTCGTGCCGATGGCGGTGTAGAGCGGCCCGAGGATGCCGGGGCCGCTGTGAGCGGCGGCCGCGGCGCAGACCCGGACCGGACCCCAAGCCCGGCTCATCCGCTCCACGTACTCCTGGGACAGACCCTCGCCCTCGTGCTGGATCAAGTTGAGATAGGCCAGCGACATGATCCGCCAGTCGGCTCGCACCGGCCGGACCTTTTCCACCTCCAGGATCCAGCGGGAGGTGATCCAGGCCCAAGGGCACAGCGGATCGAACCAGAAGGGCACGTCTTCCTGCGGCTGCGTTTGTGCTGTCACATCGGCGGCAACAGCCGTCCGCAGCCCGGTATTCCGGTCGAACCGATAGGTATCCCGCCGGTGTCGGAGGTGGTCACCAGCGGCCGACGGTCAGCTCGGACACGCCAGCCGTCGCGTCGACGTCGAACCGGGATCTGGCGGTGGACCAGCCCGGGGTGGCCAGCACGGTCCCGCCCGCCACCCCGGTCCGGGTCTGGCCGTCGACGGTCAGGTAGCCAGCGCCGCCGCCCACGATTACCTGAGCCGGCACGCCGTTGGGCAGGCTGAGCCGGAACTGGCTCGCGCCGCCCGCGAACAGGAACGGAACGGTGCCGGCAGGCCGGGGCAGGCTCACGTCCAGGATGTCACTGCCCGCCATTACGGCAATCGCGGCCACCTTGCCGCCGCGTAGGTCGGCGTCGGTCCGCTGGGTACCGCCCGCGAGGTCGATGCTCCAGGTCACCGCGGAGTTGAGGACCACGGCGACGGCGTATCCGTTCTTCTGATCCGCCGCGGGAGCGGCGTCGGCCAACGACAGCAGGATCGGCCGGGAGCCAGACAGCACCGGCCGGACCGGAGCGCCCGACGGCGTGGAGACCCGCAGCAGGGTGCCGTTGAGCCGGGCCACGCTGATGTCGAGCACCGAGGTTCCCGAGGTGACCTTCAAGGCGGCCTGGGTCCGCCCGGCTACGGGCATGGACGCCACGTGCGGCGAGGACGCGGCCGGGAGGGCTATCGCGGTGCCGGCCGCAGCCGTGGCCGCGGCGACGACCGCGATCGTGACGGTGCCCCGTTTCCGGATGAGCCAGCCGCGCCAGTCGTACACGATCTCACCCTAGAGCGTCCGGTGCGCCCGAGGCGGCCCGCGGCGCTGCCGACACCAAACGGTCAGATCTGGCCGCGGGACATGCCGATCAGCCGGCCCAGGACCGCCCCACCGCTCACCCGCAGGCCGTCATGCTCGTATTCGCTGGTCACCCAGGTGCGCAGTCCGCGGATCGCGCTGGCCGTCCGCATCGAGAACTCGCGGTCCACGTACATGTCGTTGTAGTAGACGGCCGCGGCCACCGGCACCTCGTTGGCGGCCAGCCGCGACGGGTCGTATAGCGGCGGCCAGTCGTCGCGCTCGGCCAGCAGCTCGGCGGCCTCGCGCAGCGGCCGCAGCACCGGATCGGCGTCGATCATCCACGGGTAGACCATCTCGCCGGTGAACAGCAGGGGAGCGGTGCCCGGGTCCGCGTCCAGGACCGGGCCGGGGTCGAACCCGCCGAACTCCGTCCTGATCCGCTGCGCGGACCACCGGGTCGCGAACCCCTGGGCGTAGCACGCCTCCTGGAGCAGCGCGTACAGCGGGCCGGCGGCGAAGCTGAGCTTGGCCGCCGCCGCGTACAAGAACGCGTCGGACAGGTCGTCACCGGCGAACGGGCTCTCCAGCAGGTAATGCAGCTCGTTGCTGCCGGTGCTCATGCCGAGCATGAGCCCCAGCGACTGGAACGCCTGCACCGACAGCGGCGCGCCGTTCGGCAGCCGGACGTCGTGACCGGCCAGGTACTGGGCCACCAGGGCGGCCGACTCCACGTCACCCGGGTACCGCACGTAGTGCGCCGCGTTCTTTTCCAGCACCATGCGGTAGGTACGCCGGTACACGTCGTCGGCGGTGACGGACAGGCCCGGCAGACCGCCGGTGATGAACGCCTCGCGCAGGCCGTGCGGGGCGAAGGACAGGTAGGTGACCGTGCAGAAGCCGCCGAAGCTCTGTCCGAGCACGCTCCACGGCGCACCGCCGCTCAGCTCGCGCCTGATGAGCTCGGCGTCCAGCACGATGCTGTCGGCGCGGAAGTGCGTCAGGTAGTCGGCCTGGGCCCGGGCCGAACCCAGCCCGGCCAGCGTCTGCCGGGTGGCGGGGGTGGACCGGCCGGTGCCGCGCGGGTCAAGGAGCAGCACCCGGTAGTCGCTCAGCGCCCGGTCCAGCCAGGTGTCCCGGCCCTGCGGCCGCTGCGCCCCGAAGCCGGGTCCGCCCTGCAGGAACAGCAGCCAGGGCAGATCGGCGTCGGCCAGGTCCGCGGCGACGACCTCACGGCCGAACACCTCGATCTGCTCCCCGTCCGGCCGATCATGGTCCAGCGGAACGCCGAACAAGTGGTCGGTCAGCACGGTGCCGGGCTGTCGGTAGGTACCCACGAGGCCGACGTTACCCCGGTAGGGTC
>PLDT01000179.1:0-3427 GCA_003136255.1 Actinomycetota bacterium | reverse complement strand
TGTCACGGCGAAGGCCACGCCTGGCAGGCCCTGGTCCGGGGTCAGCCTGCCGGGTCCTTCCGGGGTACGGAGGGCGGCACGTGTGCACAGTCTGGGCCGGAACAGGAGAGGCCCGTCTGCCTGGCCTTCGTCGGGTAAAGACCAGGGGTATAAGCCGATGGTGAAAGCGCCTGGAGGGCAGCGGGAGTCCGAGGGGGTCGTAGTACCGGTGATCGGCGTGCAGCATAACGCGCCGGGAGGGAAGGGCCCTCACTTCGATCACGCTGGCGGAGAAGGTAAGCGCGAGGGCATGGCCGGGACCGCCCGGCCCGATCACCCCGGCGGGCCAGGGCCCGCCGTACTGCCGTGGGAATCCACCTGGAAAGTGCGACAACTTCAACGCAAGCTATGGACTGCGGCCAAGCAGTCTGCGGATAGGCGTTTCCACGCCCTGTATGACCGTATCTGCAGGGGTGACGTCCTGTGGGAGGCGTGGGAGCGAGTGAAGAAGAACCGCGGGGCCGCCGGGGTGGATCGTGTCACCCTGGCGTACGTGCAGGAGGTCTACGGGGTTGCCCGGCTGCTCGGGGAACTCCAGGCTGATCTGCGTGCAGGTGAGTACCGTCCCGCGCCGGCCAGGCGCGTGGACATCCCGGAGTCCGATGGCGGCAAGCGGCCGCTCGGCATTCCTTCGGTGCGTGACAGGGTGGCCCGGCAGGCGGCCAAGATCGTGCTGGAACCCCTCTTCGAGGCGGATTTCCTGCCGTGCTCGTACGGGTTCCGGCCGAAGCGGTCGGCCACGCAGGCGATGGAACGGCTCCGTACCGGGTTCATCGCGGGGTGCCAGTTTGTCGCGGAGTTCGATATCCGGAACTTCTTCGGCGAGATCAGCCATGAGCGGCTGCTCGCCGAGATGGGGAAACGGGTGTCGGACCGGCGGGTGCTGAAACTGGTCCGCTTGTGGCTGCAGGCAGGAGTGATGAAGGACGGGGAGCTCGAGCGGACGGTCGCCGGGACTCCTCAGGGCGGGGTGATCACGCCCCCAACACAGTGCATAACTTTGGCGCATGTCACCCTCCGTGTCGGTGGTTTCGTGGTGTCTGCCGCCGCTGGCGGGTTCCCGGACCGGGATGCGGTGGCGGATGGTGATCTTCTCCGGGCCGATGAGGACGTCCTTGACCAGCAGCCGCAGGACCCGCCTGCGGTCGTCGGTGCTGGCGCTGGTGGCCTTGCCGCGGAGCTGGGCGAGGAAGCCTTCCAGGTCATCGGCGAGCTTAAGGTAGGCGTCGCGGTCGGCGGCCTGAGCGTCCAGGGCAGTGAGCTGGCCGCGCAGGCTCGCTTCGCGGGCGCGCAGGTGCGGCATCTTGGCGCGCAGCTCGTCGATCGTGATCAGCTGCTCGGAGTACGCCTCGACCATGGCGGTGATCGACGTGGCGGCCTTGGCCAGGGCGAGCTTGAGCTGGGTGCGCTGGCGGGTGACCGGGTCGGAGGTGCGGGCCTGCTCCAGCCGCTTGCCGATCTCGGCACGGATCAGGGCGGGGTCGGCGAGCAGGCCGGTGAGGTGGTCCCAGACGACCTGGTCCAGGTAGTCGGCGCGGACCGGCTTGTTGCGGCAGACCCGGCCGCCTTCGTAGCGGTAGTTGTCCGAGCCCAGGCACCGGTAGTAGTAGATCTTCTGGCGGGCGGTGCGGGTGGAGGTGCGGTAGTAGCCGTAGCCGCAGGACGCGCAGGCGGCCAGGCCCTGCAGCAGCGAGGGGACCTTGCTGCCGCGGGTGGCGAACTTCTTGTTGTCTTCCAGGCGCTGCTGCACGCGGGCGTAGGTGTCGTCGTCCACGATCGCCGGGACGGCGATCTCGGTCCATTCCTCCGGCGGCCGGGCCACGGTCCTGGCCGGCCGCGGCGTGGTCCGCCCCTGCAGCCGGGCGATGCGGTTCAGCCCCGGCTGCTCATGCACGATCTGGGTCTTGCCGAACACGGCGCGGCCCGCGTAGGCGGGGTTGCGCAGCATGCCCCAGACCACGCTGCGGTCCCAGCGGTGCTTGCCGGTCCGGGTCACCGCGCCGGCGGCGGCCAGCCAGCGGGCCAGGTCCGCGATGGTGGCGCCGTCGTTGGCGTAGCGGCGGAACATCTCCGTCACCAGCACGGCCTCGCAGTCGATGATCTCGTAGCGGGCGGCGGACTGCGGGGTCTTGCGGATGTAGCGGTAGCCGAACGGGGCACCGCCGAGCACGTTGACGGACCCGGACCTGGCCCGGTAGGCCTTGCCGCGCCGGTACCGCTCCATCAGCTGGGCTTTCTCGTATTCGGCGAACATGCCCTGGAACTGGACCAGCAGCTGGTCTTCGGGGCTGTCTCCCCGGGTGCCGTTCGCGGTGAACTCCACCCGGACTCCGGCCCGGGTGAACTCCTCGATCAGCAGAGCCTGGTAGGCGAACTTGCGGGCCAGCCGGTCCGGCGAGTAAACCAGCACCACGTCGATGCAGCCCTGGGCGGCCAGGTCGCGCAGCGCCTCCAGCGCCGGGCGGACCAGCGTGGCGCCGGAATGCCCCTCATCTTCGAACACCCAGCCCTCAGGCACCTCGAGCCGGTTGCTCGCGGCGTGCGCGCGCAGCGCCGCGGTCTGCGAGCCGATCGTCTGGTCCATCGCCTGCCGCTTGCTGGAGACCCGGGCGTAGAGCGCCGCAGTCGTCATCTGGCTGTCCTTCCTGGCCGGCCCGCGCGATGCGAGCTCGCCGCGGCGGCACCAATATCCCGTAGGCCACTGACAAATCCGTGGCCGCGTGCCGGTCGAAGACGAACTCCGCCTCGACTCGCCGGCCGTTCACCTGCGGGGATGATTCCGGTGACCCCCCGCGAGAAAGTCCTCCAGCGCCTGGGTGACCACCGCGGAGATGCTGAGTCCGGCCTGGCGGGCGTGCGCGCGTACCCTCCCGGCCAGCCCCGCGGGCAGCTTGACCGTGAACACCACCGTGTCCTGGGGCACCTCGGCCCGCCCCGCCCGGGCCGCCTGCTCGGCATAGCGGCGGCCCTGCCGCACCGAGCACCCGAACCTGCCCGCCAGCAGCCGGGCCGCCTCGGCAGCCGGCACCCCCGCCTCCACCAGGTCCGCGGCAGCGTTGACCCGCGAGGCGTACTCGCCAGCACGAACCCGGTCACCAGGCATGCCACAATCGTACTACCGAATCTGTCAGCACCCGGGCGCGGTGCACCACGGCCGCAGCTCATAGCTGCCTCCCCGCCGTCCGCGCGAACCACGACGCGATGGTCAGCACCGTGCAGGCATCCAAGCCGGCCAGCCAGTCCGCGACACGCCGGTCCCAGGCACCCAGCTCGATCCCGGCGAGCACGCCCGCCAAGATCTCGGCCAGCCCTTCTTCCGGCACGAACCCCGCGGGCGGCACCTCCACCGGCCCGGCCGGAACCTCCGGCCATGCCGCGCTCACCGGCC
>PLDT01000199.1:0-28047 GCA_003136255.1 Actinomycetota bacterium | reverse complement strand
CGGGCTCGGCCCCGCGCTTCTCGGGTGCCTCGGCGAGCGTGCCGCGCAGGCCGGGATCGAGTACTTCACCGCCGAAGTCCTCGCCGAGAACCAGGCCGTGCTCGCGCTGATGCCTAGCCTGGGCCAGGTGGAGACCGAGTCGCACGGCCCGGTGGTCACCGCCCGCGTGGAACTCGGCGAACCATCCCGCCAGGCCCACCCGGACCTCCTTGATCTGCTGACCGCGGCCGCGCGTGGCGACATCGTGGTTCTGCCCGTCCTCCTGCGCCGGCTGATCCGCGTGCCGCAGGGGCTGGCTCATATCGTGCGGTTGCCGGTGGGCGCCGTGCTCAAGACGTGGCGACCGGGTGCGCGGACCCCGGACGCCTCCGACGACCTGTAAGGGCCCCACCACCGGGTCAGCTGTCATCTGATGGCGGTGACTGGCACCGTGGGTCGAGCTGGCGGACCTCCAGGAGGTCCAGGCCGAGCGCCTCGACCTCGGCCAGCACGCCGTACAGGGCCGACCGGTCCAAGAACCCGGTGAGCACCGTTTCCGGGCCGTGCAGGTGCGATACCAGCGCCGGGAACGCCGACTGCATCGTCGCGCCGAGGTGGCCATTGATCCGGATCGTGTACCAGGCCGATGCAGGGTCCATGACGTCCATCGTCAGCGGCCGCCAGGTGAGCCCGCATCACCCGGATAAGGTGAGCGCCGGCGCGCGTCTTGGCGGGGCATCCAGTGGCCGGCGGCCTTAAGGTGCCCGGTATGGCGGCTGACGATATCTCCGTGCCGGAAACCCTGCCCGCGGTCATCGAGGTGCGCGGGGCCCGGCACAACAACCTGCAAGACGTCGACGTCGACGTGCCGCTGTGGCGGACGGTGGCGGTGGTCGGGGTATCCGGATCGGGCAAGACGTCGCTGGCCATCGGCACGCTGTACGCCGAGGGCATGCACCGGTTCCTGGAGGGCCTGAGCACCTACAGCCGACGGCGGCTGACCCAGGCCCAGCGCCCAGACGTGGACCGGATCGACCACCTGCCGGCCGCGCTGGCGCTGCGGCAGCGCCCGCCGGTACCGGGGCCGCGCAGCACGGTCGGCACCATGTCCGAGGTGCTCAACGTGTTGCGCCTGACGATGTCCCGGCTGGGCTCGCACCTGTGCCCGAACGGCCACCTCGTCGCGCCGTCGATCGCCACGCTGCGCGAGGAGATCGTCTGCCCGGTGTGCGGCGCGCACTTCGAGCATCCGAGCGCCGAATCCTTCGCCTTCAACTCCTACGGTGCGTGCCCCGCCTGCCAGGGCCTAGGCGTCCGGTCCGAGGTCGACATCGCCACCCTGGTTCCCGACCCCGGTAAGACGATCGCCGACGGCGCGGTGCTGCCGTGGAACTCCGGCGGCCGGCGGCTGTCGATGTACGCCGCCGGCGAGCTCGGGGTCCGGCTCGACGTCCCCTACCGGGATTTGACCGATCACGAGCGCGACATTGTGCTGCACGGCGAACCGGTCCGCCAGCAGGTGACCCTGCATTCAGGCCGGAACGGCCGGGCGGTCCAGCTGTCGGTCAACTACGACAACGCGGTCGCCGCCGTCGAACGCTCCCTGCGCAGCAACAACGAGCGCACCCGCCGCCTGGTCCAGCGCTTCCTGGTCACCCGCGTCTGCTCGGTGTGCCACGGCACCCGGCTGCGGCCCGAAGCGCTAGCCTCGCAGCTCGGCGGCCGGAACCTCGCCGAGATCAGCGCGCTCACCCTGAACGAGCTGCGGGGCTTCGCGGCCGGGCTGCCCGCGGGGCTGCCCGCCGAGCTGAGCCGGCTGACCACCGGCCTGCTCGCCGAACTGGACGGCAGGCTCACGCCGCTGCTCGACGTCGGGCTGGGCTACCTGACCCTCGACCGGGCCGGCGCCTCGCTGTCGACGGGGGAGCGGCAGCGGATCGAGCTCACCTCGACGGTGCGCGCCAGCACCACGGGCATGCTGTACGTGCTGGACGAGCCGTCGGTCGGGCTGCACCCGAGCAACGTAACCGGACTGCGCAAGACGCTCGCGGCCCTGGCCGGGAACGGTAACTCCGTGGTCGTGGTGGAGCACGAGCGGGAGATCATCCGCGCCGCGGACTGGGTCATCGAACTCGGCCCGGCGGCCGGCGCCAAGGGCGGCACGGTGATCGCCCAGGGCACCCCCGGGCAGCTGGAAACCGACCCGCACTCGATCATCGGCCCGTTCCTGGCCGGCGCCGTGGCCGTGACTCGTGACCCCCTGGCGCGGTCCGGTCCGGACGAGCAGATCGTCCTGGCGGTCGGCGACCTGTACAACCTGCACGACGTGACCGCTTCCTTCCCGCTGCACCGGCTGACCGCGCTGGCCGGGCCGTCCGGGGCCGGGAAGACCGCCCTGATCCTGGACAGCCTCATCCCGGCCGCGCGGGCGCTGCTGACCGGGGCGGCGCTGCCCGGGCATGTCCGTCGTCTGGATCTGGCCGGTATCCGCCAGGTCGTTCAGGTCGACTCCTCGCCGATCGGCCAGAACGCGCGGTCGACCCCCGCGACCTACTCCGGGGCGTTCGACCAGATCCGCCGCGTGTTCGCGGAGACCGCGTACGCCCGGCGGCGGCGCTGGAAGCCCGGGCATTTCTCGTTCAACACTCGTGAGGGGCAGTGTCCGACCTGCCGCGGGCTCGGCGCCATCGACCTGGACGTCCAGTACCTGCCTGACATCACCGTCCTGTGTCCGACCTGCCACGGCGCCCGGTTCAACGACGCCACCCTGGCCGTGCGGGTAGACGGCCTGACCATCGCCGACGTGCTCGGCCTGACCGTCGACGACGCCCTGGAACGGTTCGCTGAGCGGGCTCCGGTAGCCGCGGCGCTGCGGCCCGTCAGCGAGGTCGGCCTGGGGTACCTGCGGCTCGGCGAGCCCACGCCGTCCCTGTCCGGCGGCGAGTCGCAGCGCCTGCGGATCGCTTCCCGGCTGCGCAGCAGCCAGCGCGGCGCGCTGTACGTGTTCGACGAGCCGTCCACCGGCTTGCACCCGCTCGACGTGGCCACGCTGGTCGGCGTGTTCGACCGGCTGCTGGAGGCCGGCGCGACGATCATCGTCATCGACCACGATCTCGACCTGCTCGCCGCCGCCGACCAGCTCATCGACATGGGACCGGGCGGCGGCCCGGAAGGCGGCCGCATCCTCGCGGTCGGCCCGCCGCAGGACGTCGCACAGGACCCGGCCAGCGTGACCGGCCCGTGGCTGGCCGAGCATCTGGGCCCGCCGGCGGCCTGAGCACCGGGCCCTGCGCCGCATTTCGGCACGTTCACCGGAATGTGCGAGAATCCGCAGGTGGACATCGATGGTCCCGCGGTCGCCGGGCTGGTCGCCGACGTCGCGGCGGCGGTAAGCGAGCGGGTCGCCGTGGTGTCCGAAGACGTCTATGCGGTGGTCCTGCGGGAAATCCCGGAGCTGGCCGACGACCAGTCGATCCTCACCCTGCTGTCCTCGAGCGTCCACAGCAACGTCGGTACCTGCCTGCAGATCCTGCAGCACCAGATCGAGCTGAGCGCCGTGCATGCCCCGGCCGCGTCCCTGGAGTACGCGCGCCGGCGGGCGCAGCGCGGCACGCCGCTGACCGCGCTGCTGCGTGCCTACCGGCTGGGGCATACGTGTTTCTCCGACTGGCTGCTCAAGGAGCTGGCCGAGCAGGCCGATGACGCCCACATGATCACCGCCGCCACGCTGAGCATGTCCAAGACCGTGGCCGGGTACGTCGACCAGACCTCCGAGGAAATCGTCGCGGCCTACACGGGCGAACGGGAGAACTGGCTGCGGAACCGCAGCGCCGCGCGCGCCGCCCGGATCCGGGATCTGCTGTCGGGCGGGCGGGTCAACGTGAGCGCCACCGAGGCCACCCTGGGCTACCGGCTGCGGCAGTACCACGTGGGCGTGGTGTGCTGGGCGGACGACGTGACGGCCGCCGTCGACAACATCACCCGGCTGGAGCACGCGATCAGCCACGTCGCGGCCAAGGTGGTCGGCTCCGGCGATCCGGTGTTCCTGCCCCGTGACGAAGCCAGCGCGTGGGCGTGGCTGCCGCTTGGAATCCGCGACCGGTTCGACGCCGAGGCGGCCAGCACGGTCGGCGCGGACGGCGATATCCATTTCGCCTTCGGCGACGCGGTCAAGGGCGTCACGGGGTTCCGGCTCACCCACCGGCAGGCCCTGGCCGCCCAGGCGGTCGCGCTGGCCGCGGGTTCCCCGCCGCGGGTGGTGACGTTCACCGACGTCGCTCCGGTGGCGATGATGCTCGGCTCGCCGGACCTGTTGCGGGCCTGGGTACTGGCCACGCTGGGCGGCCTGGCCACCGACGATGAGCATCACGCCCGGCTGCGGGACACGCTGCTGGTCTTTCTGCAAGCCGGGGGCAGCTACAAGACGACCGCGGAGCAGCTCGTCCTGCACAAGAACACGGTGCAGTACCGGATCCGCAAGGCCGAGGAGAGCTTGGGCCGGCCCGCCGCCGAGAACCGCCAGGACGTGGAACTCGCGCTCCAGACCAGCCGCTGGCTCGGCTCATCCGTCCTGCAGCCGCCCCGGGAACGATCAGCCGCCTCGGCCGGCGCCCGCTAGCCCAGGCAACGGGAGCCGGAAGCCGCAACCGCCCGGCCCGGAGCGCCCCAGAGCGCCGCAGCGAGTACGCCGCCCGCCTACGATGGGCTCCGTGCGCATCGATCGCCTCGACCACCTGGTGCTGACCGTTGCCGACATCGACGCCACCGTGGAGTTCTACACCCGCGTGCTGGGCATGCAGGCGGTGACGTTCGGCCCGGAACGCACCGCCCTCAACTTCGGCCGCAGCAAGATCAATCTGCACCCGGCCGGTCACGAGTTCGAGCCGAAGGCGCGCCGTCCGACGCCCGGCAGTGCCGACCTGTGCCTGATCGCCGCCGACCCGCTGGAACGGGTGATCGAGGAACTCGCCGCCCACGACGTCCCTATCGAGGAGGGTCCGGTCGAACGCACCGGCGCCACTGGTCCCATCCTCAGCGTCTACTTCCGTGACCCGGACCAGAACCTGATCGAGGTCAGCAACTACGCCTGATCCCGGTGCGCAGACCGCGCCCCGTCCCACCACGTGAGCACCCTCAGCGCGCGGAGCGTGTTCCAGCGGCTCGGCGTGCCCACGCCACCCTCGAGATCGAAGTGGACGCGACCGGGATGGACGCGGTCGAGCAGCCACCGCCCGTCGGGCTGCCGCTTGGACCGCACGACCGCTACCGCTTCGGCCATCCGGGAATCGGGGTCCGCACCCGACTGACGGAAGTAGTCGAGCGCGCGCAGCACGTCGTAGTGCCAATAGAAGGGGAACGCGAACTCCAGATACGCCGGCTTCACGACGGCCCCCGTGCTCTGGCGGCGGAGCAGCCCGCGCCGCAGCAGGTACTCCTCACCGCCGCGGCGGGCCGCGCGTACCTGCTCGGACCCGCCGGCGACGCCCTCGAACTCGAGCAGGCCGTCAAGCACGGTTATCGTCGTGTCGAAGGAGGATCGCACCGATCCGTTCTCAGCCTCGCAGTTCCAGCCGCCGTCAGCGAGCCGCTCGGCGAGGATCCTCTCGACCACCGCCGCGACGTCTACCCCGAAGTACGCCCCGGTCTGGATCGTTCTGCCGTTGATGCACGGCTCGACCTCGCCGTCGAAGTACCGCTGCCCGGCGTGTTCCCACCGCCCGTTGCGCGCCACGAGCCCGACCGCCCGGCGGGCCGACTGCGAGCCCGGATCAAGCCCGAGGAGCTGCAGGGTCTGCAGCGTGTGCATCGTGGCGGTCCAGGGCTGCCCCGGCTCACCGCCGGTGTAGGACGCCGGAAAGCAAGCGCCGCCGTCCCAGAGCCCGTCGGGGTCCTCGAGCGCGAGCAGGCGCGCGCCCCAGCCGTCGTGCTCCACCCGGGCCCGCTCGGCGGCCACGTCGCCGGCCGGCGCGTCGGTAAGATCCCGCAGCACCTGCCAGCGGATCGCGGAGTCGCCTTCGAGCAGCCAGTCGATCACGCTCACGTGCCACCCCGGCGGTCCTGCGCACGGTACTGCGCGACAGCGGCCTCGCAGACGGCGCGCACCGGCCAGCCCAGGGCCCGGGCGGCGGCTTCGGCCTCGGCCAGCTCGGCCGTGGCCGTTCCGAAGCCCGACGGGCCATCGGCGGTGCCGGCCACCTTGACCGTCACGACCTGGCTGCTGCCCGGCGGTCCCACTTCCACCTGCACCGACGTCCGGGCGGCGGTCAGCCGGTTCATCCGGGACCAGCGGACGCCGAGCGTCCCGGTGTGGGCGAACATCGCGGCGGCCACCGCGGAAAAGACCGGTTCGGCGCACAGGGCGGTGAGGACCTGCCCCGGCCGGCCGTGCCGGCCGACAATCGGAGTACACCAGCAGTCCCAGGCGCCGGCCGCCCGCACCGCCTGCAGGACCGAAGGCCACAGCCGGGGGTCCAGGTCATCGACCGTGGTTTCCACAACGGTCACCTCGCCCTCGCGCAGGTCCCGCTCCGCGCCGGACACCCCCACCACCACCCGGGTGATGTTAGGCCGGTCCGGGGTGTCCCGGCCGCCGCCACCGGTGCCGACCGCGCGCACCGTCATGGCCGGAAAGCCGCCCGGTATCGCCGCCGCCGCGACCAGGGCCGCACCGGTCGGGGTAGTGCGCTCACCGCTCAGGTCGCCGCCGGCCGGCCCGCCGCCGGCCAGGTCTCCGCCGGCCGGACCGCCGCCGGCCAAGTTCAGTCCGGCCGCGGCGGCGATCCGCAGGACCGCGGGCGCCGGCACCGGAAGCCGCCCGTGCTGGCTGGTGACGAACCCGCTTCCCGCGGCCAGCGCCGAGCAGCACACCACCGCGCCGGGCCGTAGCAGGCCCAGATCCTCCAGCGCCGCCGCCGATCCCACCACGTCGGCCAGCGCGTCGAACGCACCCACCTCGTGAAAGTGCACGTCTTCGGACGGCTCGCCGTGCACCGCCCCCTCCGCCTCGGCCAGCAGCCGGAACACCCGTGTCGCCAGCCCCTTCCCGGCCGGCCCGAGGTCGCTGGCGGCGACGTGCTCAAGCACGTCGGCCAGGCGCCGTGGGCGGTCGGCCGCCGCCGGCGTGATGACCACGGCCCGCAGGCACGCCAGGCCGCCCCGGCGGGCGGTCTCGGTCCGCAGCCCGAGACCGGGCACGCCGAGTGAGGCGATGGCCGCGCGCACCCGCTCCACGTCCGCGCCCGCGTCGAGCAGGGCGGCCAGCAGCATGTCGCCGGCCACGCCCGCGGTCGCGTCGATGTAGGCGGCGCCCGGCCGGCCGGTCACCGGTGCACCGCGCGGATGACCTTGGCCGCGTGCACCGCCGCCCCGAAGCCGTTGTCGATGTTGACCACGACCAGGCCCGGGCTGCACGAGGCGAGCATGGCGGCCGCCGCGGCCAGGCCGCCCGCCGCCACGCCGTAGCCGACACTGGTCGGCACGCCGATCACCGGCGCGCTGACCAGTCCGGCGACCACACTGGGCAGGGCCCCGTCCATCCCGGCCACCACCACCACGCACTCGGCGGCGCGCAGGTGCTCGAGCCGGGCCAGCAGCCGCCCGAGCCCGGCCACGCCCACGTCGGCGAGAACATCCGCGCGGACCCCCAGCACGGCCAGCGTCGCCGCGCATTCCCTAGCCACCTTCAGGTCCGTGGTACCGGCCGTCACGACCAGCACGTTGCCGCGCGCGGGCGGCAGCACCCCGACCGCGAGCGTTCCGGCTACTCGATCCAAGTCCACGGCCTCGCCGGGGAAACGGGCGGCCGCCCCGTCCAGGACGGCGGCGGGGCAACGCGTCGCCAGGGCCGGTGCCTCCGGATCGCGGGCCCGCAACTCGGCCAGCAGCGCGAAGATCTGCTCGGACGTCTTGCCTTCGCCGAAGACCACTTCCGGGACGCCGGTCCGCCGCCGGCGGTCCACGTCCAGCACGGCGAACTCGCCCACCGGGACGCCCGCCGCCCCGGGCCCACCGGGACCCTCAGCCGGCACGGCTGACCGGAGTGATGTCGAGGTTCAGCGAACCGGACCGCAACGGCCGCTCGTCGATCTCCGCGCGCTGATATCCGGCCGCCCGGACGCAGGCCAGCACCGCCGCCTGCTCGTCCGGATCCGCCGCCCGCGGCAATTCCGCCGCGCCCAGCTGCACCCGGCCCAGATCACCGAAATGCCGCACCCGCAGCTCGTGGTAGCCGCGCTGCTTGAGGCTCAGCTCGGCCCGGTCCACCTGCGACAGCACGTCGGCGCTGACCGGGGTGCCGTAGGGCAGCCGCGAGGCCAGGCAGGGCGACGCGGGCTTTTCCGCACTCGGCACCCCCAGGTGCCGCGCCAGCGCCCGCACCTGGTCCTTCCCCACGGACGCCTCCAGCAGCGGATGCCGGACCCCGTGCTCGGCCGCCGCGCGCAGCCCGGGCCGCCAGTCACCGGTGTCGTCGGCGTTGGCGCCGGACAGCACGGCGGCGAATCCGCGGCGCCGGGCCAGCACGGCCAGCCGCTCGTACAACTCCGATTTGCAGTAGTAGCAGCGGAACCGGTCGTTGCGCCGGTAATCCTCGCGCTCCAGCTCCGCGGTGCTGATCAACTCGTGGCGGACGCCGACGGCCCGGGCCACCGACCGGGCGCCATCCAGCTCGCCGGACGCCAGGGCCGGTGAGACGGCGGTGACGGCGAGGGCCTGTTCCCCGAGCGCCCGCGCGGCCAGCGCGGCGACCACCGAGGAGTCCACCCCGCCGGAGAACGCGATCAGCGCGCTGCCCAGTCCGGCCAGACGCTCAGTCAGCTGCCCGGCCAGCGCGTCAAGCTCGCCCGTCATAAGGTTGGACTATACGCTTCGGCACTTCGGGAGGTCTCGTGCCCATCGAACAGGCGGAATTCGGCCGCACCGGCCACCAGAGCAGCCGCGTGATCTTCGGCGGGGCGGCGCTCGGCCACGTCTCCCAGCGGGTCGCGGACGAGACCCTGGACCTCCTGCTCGCCCACGGGGTGAACCATATCGACGTGGCCTCGGACTACGGCGAGGCGGAGGTGCGCATCCGGCCGTGGCTGCAGCGTGAGCCGGGCCGGTTCTTCCTGGCCACCAAGGGCGACGAACGCACCGGGCCCGAGGCCCGCGAGGAACTGCACCGGTCCCTGGACCGGATGGGCGTCGACCACGTCGACCTCTGGCAGCTGCACTCCCTGGCCGATCCGATCGAGTGGGACATCGCCCTGAGCCCCGGCGGGGCGCTCGAGGCCGCCATCGAAGCGCGGGAGCAGGGGCTCATCCGCTGGATCGGGGTGACCGGCCACGGCAGCCAGATCGCCGCGACCCACCGCCGCAGCCTCGAGCGGTTCGGCTTCGACTCGGTGCTGCTCCCGTACAACTTCGTCACCATGGCGAACCCGTACTACGCCGAGAACTTCAACGCCCTATACGAGACCTGCCGCGAGCGGAACGTCGCGGTGCAGACGATCAAGTCGATCGCGCTGCGCCCCTGGGAGAGCCGGCCGCACACCCGGTCGACCTGGTACGAGCCGCTTGAGCAGCAGGACGATATCGATCTGTCCGTGTGGTGGGCGCTGAGCCGCCCCGGGGTGTTCCTGTGCAGCGTGGGGGATGTGGACCTGCTCCCGAAGGTGCTCGACGCGGCCAGCCGGTTCACCACGGGGCCGGACGACGCGACGATGCGCGCGCTGGCCGACCGGACGCAGGCCGACCCCCTGTTCGTCTGAGCCGAGCACCCGGATCCGCGCAGCCGCTTCAGCGCTCGGTGTCCTGGCCGCGTAGCTCGGTTTCGAGCAGGTCCATGGCCTTGAGGAACGCTTCCTGCTCGCCGGGCGTCAGCTTGTCCAGGACGCGGGCCAGCGGCCGGGCGGCGCCATCGAGCCATTGCCCGATCAGCGTGGCCTGGCCGGGGCTGATCTGGACGATCGTGCGCCGCCGGTCGGCCGGGTCGGGCCGCCGCTCGACCAGGCCCGCCCGGTCAAGGTCGGCCAGCACGCCGCTGACCGTGGGCAGGGTCAGGCCGAGCCGGGAGGCTAGCTCCCCGACGGTGACCGGGCCGCCGCGGATCTGTTCGAGCGCGGCGACATGCCGCGGGCTGAGCGGCGCGGGCGCGGGCGGCGCGGCGCGGTCCTGCCAGCGCCGCATGCCCCTGATCACGCGGGGAAACAGCTGCACCAGGCGCAGGCACAGCGCGGAGTGCTCAGAGCCGCCCGCCGCGTCCGCCATGGTCCTCCCTCGGCGTGCCGTCTCACCTTGACAACCGGAACCCTCGCCTTGACAACCAGAACCCAAAGTATATACGGTTCCGGTATCAAAATCATTTTGATGCCCAAACCAAATTAACCGGGAGCATGACATGGCACTATCGGGACAGCTGACCTCGCCGGCGCTGCAAGCGCTCCTGCAGGACGGCACGCTCGCCGGCTCCTGGACGCTGGACCCGGCCAGGTCCGCGGTTCAGCTGAAGACCCGGCACACCTGGGGGCTGCGCCCGCTCAACGGTGTCTTCCACCGGGTGACCGGGAGCGGCAGTGTGTCGGCGGCCGGGGACGTGACCGGCACCGTCACCGTGGCTGCCGAGTCGGTCGACACCAAGAACAAGCAACGTGACAAGCACCTCCGCTCGCCCGCTTTCTTCGACGTCGCCAACCATCCGCACTTCACCTTCGCCGTCGATGGCGTAGCACCGGCCGACGAGGGCGTCCGGGTGACCGGCAGCCTGACCGTCCGCGGTCAAACCCGCCCGGTGTCCTTCGACGCGACGGTCACCAGCGTCGACGGCGAAGTGTGGCTGGACGGCGAGATCCCGGTCAACCGGACGGACTTCGGCCTGACCTGGAACTGGCTAGGTATCGCGTCGATGGACAACACCATCGTCGTCCACGCCGTGTTCACCCGCCAGTAAGGCGGTGGCGTTTGATCAGCTGTCTGGTGATGACGTTGCGCTGGATCTCGTTGGTACCCTCGCCGACGATCATCAGCGGCGCGTCCCGGAAATAGCGTTCCACGTCGAACTCCGTGGAGTACCCGTAGCCGCCGTGAATACGGACGGCGTTGAGCGTGATCTCCATCGCGGTTTCCGACGCGAACAGCTTGGCCATCCCGGCTTCCATGTCGGCTCGCTCGCCTGAGTCGTAGCGGCGTGCGGCGTAGCAGGTGAGCTGGCGGGCCGCTTCCAGCTTGGTGGCCATGTCGGCCAGGTAGTTGCTGATCGACTGGTGCTCCCAGATCGGCTTGCCGAAGGCCTGGCGCTGCTGGGCGTAGCGCAGCGAGTCCTCCAGGGCGGCCCGGGCGACGCCGACCGCCCGGCTGGCGACCTGGATGCGGCCGATCTCCAGGCCGCGCATCATCTGCGCGAAGCCCTCGCCCTCGGTTCCGCCGAGCAGGTCAGCGGCTGGCACGCGGAAGTCGGCAAAGGCAAGTTCGCAGCTCTCCACGCCCTTGTAGCCGAGCTTGGGCAGGTCTCTGCTCACCGTAAAGCCCTGGCCGTGCTGGACGAGCAGGATGCTGACGCCCTTGTGCCCGGGCACGGCCGCCGGGTCCGTCTTGCACAGCAGCGCGATGAGCTCGGAGCGGCGCGCGTTGGTGATCCAGGTCTTCGCGCCGTTGACCACGTACTCGTCCCCGTCGCGGCGCGCCGTGGTGCGCATCGCCTGCAGGTCGGAGCCGCCGCCCGGCTCGGTCAGGGCCATCGCCGCGCGGACCTCGCCGGTCGCCATCCTCGGCAGCCAGCTGTCCTTCTGCTCGGCCGTGCCGTACGTGACGAGCAGCTTGGCGACCACCGTATGGCCGCCCATCGCCCCGGCCAGGCTCATCCAGCCCCGGGCGAGCTCCTCGGTCACCGCGGCGTAGCACCGCGCGGACACGTGCGCCTGACCCCACGGCTCGGGGATGGCCAGCCCGAAGATCCCCAGCTGCTTCATCTGCTCGATGAGCGTGTCCGGGTAGACGTTGCCGTGCTCAAGCTCGCGGACGACCGGCCGCACCTCCCGGTCCACCCACTCGCGCACGAGGGCGACCACGGCGGACTCTTCCTCACTCAGCCCATCCACGTGATCTCCTAACGGCGGGTTTACTTGTCAGCGGCCGGGATCGGCTCGGCCAGCGCCGCCCGCCAGGCAGCCGCCGGGAACGGGTCGGCGAAGTACTGAGTTTCGTGCGTGACCAGATGATCGGTGAACTCCATGATGCTCACCGAGTAGGTGGGCACGCCGTCATAGCTGATCACGACCTCGCTCACCCACAGGTCGCCACCGCCTCGGATCCGCAGGACAGTGAAGTGCCGAACGGCCGGGTGCTCGGTGCGTTGCGCCTGGATCTTCGCCCGGCCCCGGAAGCGCTCCCCGGACTGCGGGTAGTCCAGGATCCCGTCGGTGGCGTAGATCGCGTGCTCGGTGTCGCTGTCCCCGCTCTCCGAGGCCGTCCAGTGCTGCAGTATCCGGGCGCGCGTCTGGGCGTCACTGTCCGTTGTCGTGTTCACCTAAGCCTCATCTCGCTGCCGTATCTCAGGGCCACGGGGTAATACGTTAGCGTTCACACTCGGGCCCGGGTATCGGCCAGGGCCTTCAAGGGCCCGGCTCGGCGCTTGCGTGAGAAGGTGACCTGGTGGTGACTTCGGGGGCGAAGGCCGGCGCCCTGCTGTCGGTCAACGTGGGGCTGCCGCAGGACGTGACCTGGCACGGCAAGACCGTGCACACGGCGGTGTGGAAGAAGCCGGTCGCCGGGCCGCAGATGGTGCGCCGGCTCAATATCGATGGTGACGGGCAGGGCGATCTGGCCGGGCACGGCGGCGAGCAGCGGGCGGTGTTCGTCTACCAGATCGAGTCCTACCGGTACTGGCAGGAACAGCTGGGCCGGGACGACTTCGAGTACGGGCAGTTCGGGGAGAACTTCACCGTGCAGGGACTGGCCGACGATCAGGTGTGCATCGGCGACCGGTACCAGATCGGCGGCGCGGTGTTCGAGGTGACCCAGCCGCGGGTCACCTGCTTCCGGGTGGGTATCCGGATGGATAACCCCCAGATGCCCGCGCTGCTGGTTTCCCATCACCGGCCCGGGTTCTACTTCCGGGTGCTGACCGAGGGCCCGGTGCAGGCCGGGCAGAAGATCATCAAGCTGGCCTCCGGCCCGGAGGCCATGACGGTCGCGGAGACCGACGCCCTGCTGTACCTGCCCGGCCATCCCCGCCAGCAGGTGCTGCGCGCGCTGCGGATCCCGGCGCTCAGCGGCGGGTGGAAGACCTCGTTCCAGGAGATGCTCGACCAGCCCGGGGCGGGCACCGGCAACGCGGGCCTGGCCGAAGCGAGCCCGCCGCCGGCGTGGCCCGGGTTCCGGTCGCTCGCCGTGACCGAAATTGGCCGGGAGAGCGAGACGGTGATCTCGGTGCACCTGGCCGATCCCGGCGGCCAGAGCGTGCCGGCCGCGCTGCCCGGGCAGTACCTGACCCTGCGCCTGCACCCGGACCCCGCCGGGCCGCCGCTGCTGCGCAGCTACTCGCTGTCGGGGCCCCCGGGGGCCAGCGACTACCGCATCAGTGTCAAGCGGGAGGACCACGGCGCCGGCAGCCAGTTCCTGCACACCCGGGTGCGGACGGGTGACCTGCTGGAGGTCGCCGCGCCCCGCGGTACCTTCACCCTGCGCCCGGGCCAGGCGCCGGTCCTGCTGATCAGCGCGGGCGTCGGCGCGACACCGGTGCTGGCCATGCTGCACGCGCTGGCCGCGACCCAGTCCGGCCGGGACATCTGGTGGCTGTACAGCGCGCGCCGCCGCGCCGATGAGCCGTTCGCCACCGAAGCCCGCGCCCTGCTGGCCGCGCTGCCCGGCGCGCACCGGCACATCTGCTTCACCAGCCCGGCCCCTGATGACGTCCAGGGCCGCGACTACGACACGGCGGGACGCCTTTCGGCGCCGGTCCTGGCCGCCCTGGACCTGCCCGCCGACGCCGATGCCTACCTGTGCGGACCCCCCGCGTTCATGGCCGATATATCCGCGGCGCTGGCCGCGGGCGGTATCGCGCCCGCCCGCATCCACACCGAGGTGTTCGGCGCCGGGCCCGGGCTGACCCCCGGCATCGCGCCCGCGCCCGTCCGCCGGCCGCACCCGCCGGCCGGCCAGCCCGGCAGCGGCCCCCTGGTCGCGTTCGCGCGCAGCGACCTGAGCGTGCCCTGGGACCCCGGCTACGCCAGCCTGCTCGAGTTCGCCGAAGCCTGCGACGTGCCGGTGCGCTGGTCATGCCGCGTCGGAGTGTGCCACACCTGCGAGACCACCGTCATCTCCGGAACCGTCGGCTACGCCCCCGACCCGGTCGATGCCCCCGCCGACGGCGACACCCTGATCTGCTGCTCGCAGCCCCGAGACGACCTGGTCCTCGACCTGTGACCACCCCGCCAGGCCCGGGACCTCAGCCCGTGCCATTCTGAGCTCATGAACAACCAGCCGGCCGCACTCATCACGCTCGGCGAGCACCGTCCCGCAGTCGCTGAAACTGCTTTTCTCGCCTCAGGTGCCGTGCTCATCGGGCGCGTTACGGTCAGCGCCGGGGCCAGCATCTGGTACGCAGCAGTGCTCCGCGCCGACCTCGATTCCATCTTCATCGGCGAGCGCAGCAACATCCAGGACGGCTGCGTCTTGCACGCGGACCCCGGTGTGCCGCTGTCGCTGGGCTCGGACGTCACGGTCGGCCACAACGCGACGCTGCACGGATGCACCGTCGAGGACCAGGTCCTCGTCGGCATGGGCGCGATCGTGCTCAACGGAGCGCACGTGGGGCATCATTCGATCATCGCGGCCGGCGCACTCCTCACCGAAGGACAGCAGGTCCCCGGGGGCGTGCTGGTGGCCGGGGTGCCGGGCAAAGTGCGGCGTGAGCTGTCCGAAGCCGAGCGCGCGGCGATCCAGCTCAGCGCGGCCGGCTACGTAGAACTCGCTGAGCTGCATCGCCGCGCCAGGGGATGACCCGTACGGCTCAGGCCACGCTCGGCCCGGAGCCATCGGGCCAGACCTGCCGGGTCTGCAGGCCCGGCTGCTCAGGGTCGACGTTGAAGGCGATCACCCGCCGGGGGTGAATGCGGATGATCTCCCGGGCCAGGTGGGTGCCGGCCGTCACCGGGCCGGTGACGGCCTCGGCGATGCCCCTTACCTCGAGAAAGTGCGCGCCTTCCATGGTCTGCTCGGTCACCTCGTCGACCACGAAGGCGACTCGGGGGTTGGCCTGGATATTGCGGTACTTAGCGCTGGCCCCCATGTTGAATCCGCTGATGTCGATGGTGCCCAGGGCGCTGTTGTAGGTGAAGCCGAGGGGCTTCACCTGGGGGGTGGCATCCGGGCCGATGGTGGCCAGGTGGCCGCGCGGCTGCCGGGTGAGAAATGCCTGCTCGGCCTCTGTAAGTGACATGCCACGTACGGTACAACCTCAGGTAAGGTTGAGGTCAAGGACATGTCAGGGGATCCGTTTGCCAAGCTCCGAGCTGACCGTGGGCCAGCTCGCCGCCCGCAGTGGGGTGGCCGTCTCCGCCTTGCACTTTTACGAGGCCGAAGGCCTGATCTCAGCCCGGCGAACCGCAGGCAACCAGCGCCGGTACCCCAGGCACATGCTGCGCCGGGTGGCGTTTATCCGTGCTTCCCAGGGCGCAGGCATCCCGCTGCGCCAGATCAAGGCCGCGCTCGACCAGCTGCCCGATGGCCGGACCCCCACCCGCAGAGACTGGGAACGCCTCTCGGCAGCCTGGCGTCGCGACCTGGACGACCGGATCACCCGGCTCCAGCATCTTCGTGACCGCCTGACCGGGTGCATCGGCTGCGGGTGCCTGTCTCTCGGGCTCTGCCAGCTCATGAACCCCGACGACGTGCTAGGTCGCCAAGGACCCGGCCCGCGGAACCTGTGATCCCCGTTGAGCGCCCGGGCGGGGGACCGGCGGCAGGCTCCACGGCCGTTCGGTCAAAATCCCGCTAAGCAGTGGCGAGATCGGTCAGGGTCGCGTCCACATGCGGCGGGGTGTGCACCCGGGAGGCGATGGCGCCCGCGACCAGGCAGGCCGCGGCGCCGGTGAGCAGGGCGACTCGCACCCCGGCGGCCGAGATGATCGCGCCGGTGATGATGCTGCCGACCGGGGTGGTTCCGATGTAGACGTACACCCACAGCGCCATGATCCGCCCGCGGTAGGCCGGAGAGGAGTGCAGTTGCAGCGTGGTCGAGCACAGGGTCACGAACGAGAAGGCGGCCGCCCCGGTGGCCAGCAGGGTCAGGCACGCGACGGCGACATCGGGCGCCCCGGCGGTGGCGGCCAGGAAGGCCCCGAACGCGAGCGCGGCGGTCATCAGGTACTTCCGGCGGGGATGCGGGATGAAGCCGACGGCGAGCGAGCCTGCGACCGAGCCGACGCTGAGCATGGTGGACAGCAGTCCGTAGGTGCCGCCGCTGCCGTGGAACGTGCGGCTGGCCAGCACGGGCAAGATGACCGGGAAGTTGAAGGCCAGCAGCCCGACCAGGGCCATCATCACCAGCGGCAGCCACAGCTGCTGGCGGCTGGCCGCGTACCGCAGCCCGGCGCGGACGCCGCCGGGCGTTCGCCGTCCTCGCGCGGCGGGCCGCAGCGGGCGCAGCACCACCAGCGCGGCGATCACGGCCAGGTAGGACAAGGCGTTGACGGCGAAACACGGGGTCGTTCCGATCGTGACGATCAGGACGCCCGCCAGGGCGGGGCCGACCACCCGGGCGCTGTTCATCACGACGCCGTTGAGGCTGACCGCGCTGGACAGGTCCTGCGGCATGACCAGGGAGCTGACGAACGCCTGCCGGGAAGGGGAGTCGACGATCCCCACGACGCCGCCGGCCACGCTGATCGCGATGATCGCCGGCACGGACGCCTTCCCGGCCACCGCCAGTGCCCACAGCAGGCCGGCCAGCAGACCATAGGCCGTCTGGGTGCCGATCAGCAGCAAGCGCAGGTTGGCCCGGTCGGCGACCGTCCCGCCCCACGGGCCGAACAGCAGCGACGGAACGCCGCCCACGGCCAGCACCAGGCCCAGTTCCGCCGCCGAGCCGGTGAGCCGCAGGACCAGCCAGCCGATCGCGGTCTGCTGCAGGAAGGTGCCGCTGGCCGAGGCGACCTGACCCGCGAAATACAGCCGGAACGGCCGCGAACTCAGCGCCCGGAACGTCCCCCGTCGCGCGGTGGTCCCCGCCTGATCACCCGGTGCCGTCTGGGTCTGGGCACCGTGCTCCGCAGGCGGTGCGCTCTCGTCTTCGACGTCGGGCGCGGCTTCGGGCACCACCCTCAACCCCTCGCGGTCCATAGCCCTCCTGCCGCTATTATCACCACCCGAGCCCAGCTTTTACTTGGCCGGAGCCTCGGCCTGTGCCTGATGCGTGACCCGTTCGGGGTAGCTCTTGGAGAACTTGAGCATGTAGGTCAGGATCAGGCCCGGGATGACCAGGCCGAGCAGCAGGTCGGGCAGGCGGCGGGTGGTGTGCCCGTTGACGGCCACGGCGACGACCCGGGAGGCGCCGACGGCGATCAGGGCGACTCCCCAGGCCACGCTGAGCACCCGGTTGATCTGCTTGAACGTCGGGGAGGACCAGTACGCCTGCGGTGTGCTCAGCCGGGCGAACTGCTCGGTGAACGGGATCACCGGGATCAGGGCCAGGATGACCAGGCCCATGACCAGGGCGACACCGGCCGCGGCCCAGGTCGCCAGCCACCGGTCGGTGCCGGCGCTGCCGGCGAAGCCGACCACGGCGAACACGGTGAACAGCACGATAGAGGTGGCGTTGACGACCTTGGGCGGCCAGACGGGGCGGACGGCGACCGCGGCGATGACCGCGATGACGGCCGCGGTGAGCGCGGCGGCGCCGACGTCGCCGTGCGGCAGCAGCCGGGCCAGCAGGGAGAAGGCGATCAGGGGCAGGAACGAGAGGATCAGCGGAAGTGGTTTCATACCGGCCAATCTAGAAATCGCGAGCCGGCGAGGCATCCGCCACTCGGCGGATCTCGGGGTCGCTGGGGTGCGCCCGGAGCGCTTTCGCGTACCACTCCCAGGCGTCCGCTGAGTCTTCGCCGACCGGAGCTTGCGCCCAGCCGTTGACGATGCCCACCAGCGTCCAGTAGCGGAGGACGCGGCGGTCGGTGAAGGCCGCCAGGCGCTCCGCCAGCCCGGCACGATCGCCGCCGCCGTCCGGCGTGAGCGCCTCCACGCGCTCGATCACCGCCAGCGCCTCGGGCGAGCCGGGGTCGACGCCGGCCCGGACCGCAGCGCCGGCGTGCTCACCGACCCCGGCCACCGCGGCGTCGCCGCCGTCCGGCACGGCACCCTCGACCCGAGCGCGCTCCGCCATCCGCCGGCTGGCCCCCACAAAGCCGGGGTCGCGCAGCAGCTCGGCGAGTTCGACCCAGGCGGCGACCTGTTCGGCCGTCGGGTCATCGGGCAGCTCGGGCGCGCCCATCCGCAGCCGGTCTGCGACGGGGCTGGCCTGTTCGCCGAAGACGGCATCGAGGTACTCCTCGAGGATGCGGCGACGCTCGTCGGCAGTCAGGGTGGTCAGGTCGCTCATGCGCTCAAGCTCCTCGGGAAGGGTGGACCGGGCGACGGCGCGCAGCACCGCGCGCTGCAAGCGGAGCACGCGGATCTGGGTGTCGAGCGCGCGTGCGTGGACCGCGGCGACGTCGTGCAGCGACGCCTCGCCCGCCAGCACGCGCTTGACCTCGTCCAGCCCCACTCCGAGCTCGCGCAGCGTGCGCACCAGGCGCGCCCGGGCGACCGCATCGGGACCGAAGAGCCGGTAGCCCGATTCGCTACGTCCCGCCTCGGGCAGCACGCCGGCGTCGGCGTAAAAGCGCAGCGTCCGCACCGGCACCCCGGTGCGGAGGGAGAGCTGGCCGATCGTCATGCCCATCACTGTGCCGCCTCCACCAGGTGGAGAGTCAAGGCCGGCTCGCCCAGAGTTCCTTTGTGTGGCGCGTGTCCGTCAGGTACTGGCCGACGACCCGAGCCGGGCGGTGATCGGGTCGGGCCGGACCCGGGTATAGACGGACAGCGGCCGGCCCGGGCCAGGTTGAGTGCGGACGGGCCGGACTATCACTCGGATTAGGAGGCACCCATGCCAGACCTGCGCGTGCTGTGCCTGCACGGCTATCACGGAACCGGTGCGATCTTGCGTGGTCAGATGGCGCGGCTAGTCGGCTCGCTGCCTGCGAATATCGAATTCGTGTATCTCGACGCGCCCTCACTGGCCTTGGGCGACTTCGGCTGGTGGCATGAGGGCTTCAGCGGATGGGAGCACACCCGCGACTGGATCACCGGCCAGCTGAGCACCGGGCCGCGGATCGACGGGCTGTTCGGCTTCAGCCAGGGCGCGGCCCTGACCGGGCTGCTGGCCGCGCTCCGCGAGAGCCCCCGGGCGCCGGGCGGTCTCGACTTCGAGTTCGCCATCATGGTCGGCGGATTCACCAGCTTCCTGCCGCAGCACGCCGACCTGTTCCTGCGCCCGCTCACGATCCCCTCCGTCCACGTGATCGGCCGCAGCGACGGGATCGTCCCCCGGTCCGACTCGCTCGAGCTCGCGGGCCGGTTCACCGACCCGCTGGTCCTGGAGCACGGCGGCGGCCACGTCATCCCGGCGGACCAGGCGGTTGCCGAGCTGATCGCCCGGTTCCTGGCCAGGTTCGCCAGCGCCGCGCGGACTGACGCGGCGCACGAAGGAATCAGAAGCCGGCCGTGAGCAACCTGGTTTGGGTCGTCAGGCCGGGATTATTGGTGCTCGCTGTGGTGGCGCAGGACGGCCCGTACGCTTGCGGCGATGGCGATGGCGGCGAGCACCACGAATACCAGCATGACGCCGCGGGCCGCCGCGTATTCGGTGGCGACGCCGAGCGCGATCACCGGCGCGGACAGCCCGATGTATGCGCCGAGGAAGAAGCCGGCCAGCACCTCGGCGCGGGATTCGGGCGGCGCGGTGCTGGCCGCGGCCACCAGGGAGCCGCGGAAGACGAGGCCGCCGCCGGCGCCGGTCACGATCCCGCCGATCACGAATACGGGCAGGCTCGGCAGCCACATCCCGGCGGTGAACAGCGTAAGGCCCGCGAAGAGCACTGGTACCGCCACCTTCAGCGTCCTGGCGATACTCGCCGTGCCGAGCGCGATCTGCGCGACCGCCCCGGCGGCGAACGCGGAGAAGGCTACCGCGCCCGCCACCGCGAACGAGGTCTCGTGCATGGTGCCGGCCAGGAAGCCGGGCATGAGGGAGTTAAAGACGCCGTAGACCGCGAACGCCGCCGCCGCGGCCCCGGTGGCGGCGAAGAAGGTGCCGCGAGCGTGCGCGGGTATCGCCACCCGCTGCGGCCGCCAGGCCGGCCGCGGGTCCGGCCGGCTGGCCGTCTCCGGGGCGAAGGCGATCAGCAGCGCCAGCACTACGAGCACCCCGCCGAAGATCACGTAGGGGACCACCAGCGGGAACGGCACGAACTGCGCGAGCAGCCCGGCGCCGAGCGGCCCGATCCCGATCCCGCCGAGGTTGGACGCTGTCGCCACCACTTGCGGACGCCGGCCCGTCGGCGACCCGCCCGCGCCCACGTGCAGTTCGGCCAGATACGCGGTCGCGGTTCCGGTGGTGAGTCCGATCGAGACGCCGGAGACGACCCGCGCGATGATGAGGCCCGCCAGGCTGGGAAAGGCGATAAACAGGACCGCGCTGGCCACGTTGACGGCGAGCGCCGGCACCAGCACCCGGCGCCGTCCCACCCAGTCCGAGATGTGCCCGCCGAGGAACAGGCTGACGATTACGCCGATGGCGTAGACCGCGTACACCACCGTGATCATCAGCGTGGAGAAGTGGTCGCGCTGCTGGTAGATGGCGTAAAGCGGCGTCGGGACCGCGGAGAACGCGAGGTTAACGCAGAAGGCCGCCGCCACGACCCAGAACGCCACCGAGTGGTGGCGTCGGTGCCAGGTCTCCCTGGCCGGGTCCCTCGCCGGGGTGCCCGGTAGCGCTGCTGTCCATTCCGTCCGCGCGGTCATGTCATCCCATCCGTCGCTTGCTTTCCGCAGGCCTTAGCAGGCAGGCCCTACTGCGAGGATCGCCGACATGATCTATCATGTCCAACGAAAGATAACGATCACACTCATGCTCAATAGGAATTAATCGTGGAACTGCGGCACCTTGAGCACTTCGTCGCCGTCGCCGAGGAGCGGAACTTTACCCGGGCCGCACGGCGCCTCCACCTGGTCCAGTCGGCCCTGTCGGTGTCCATCCGCTCGCTGGAGCGCGAGCTTGACACCAAGCTGTTCGAGCGGACCACGCGCGAGGTCAGGCTGACCGACGCCGGCCGTGTCCTGCTGCCAGAGGCGCGCCGCACCCTCGACGCGGCCGCCAGCGCCCGGGCGGCGGTCTTCGGCGCGCACGAGGGCCTGCGCGGGACGCTGCGGCTCGGCATGATGCAGGTGATTAACGTGGTCGAGGTCGGCTCGCTGATCGCACGGTTCCACCGCGAACGGCCGCTGGTGGACATCCGGCCCAGGACCGCTCCCGGCGGGTCGGCGGCGCTGATCGCCGATGTCCGGCGCGGCACCCTGGATGCCGCCTTCGCGGCCATCAGCGGCCCGGACCAGCCGGGGCTGACGGCGACGACGCTGGCCTGCGAGCCCGTGCTGCTCGGCTGCCCGCCCGATCACCCGCTGGCCCGACGCGCGGTCGTCTCGGTCAGCGAGCTGGCCGACGAGCCGTTCGTCGACCACACGCCGGGCTGGGGCACCCGCACGATCGCCGACCAGCTATTCGCCAGGGCAGGCGTCGAGCGGCCGATCGGCATCGAGGTCCCCGACGCCTCGATCCAGGTGTCGCTGGTCCGCGCCGGGCTCGGACTGGCCATCCTGCCAGCGTCGATGATCGCGGACACGGGCCTGACGGGCGTGCCGTTGCAGCCCGCCGCCACCTTCACCGTGGCGTTCGTCGTCCCCGCCGGCCGGCCGCTGTCCCCGGTCACCCAGGCGTTCGCCGACCTCGTCGCCACCACGCATCAGCCCTAGACGCAATGGCGTTCCGCGCGCGGGCGGCGCTAGCCGCCCATGGCCTTGCTCCGTGAGCCTAGGCTGCCGCGGGGCGGGCACGGACGTATCCGCCAGCGTGATCGCCGAAGATATGTCTCAATACCGATTGTTCGTAACCTTACGTGATGTCCGTTCGCCGCCACTGACACAGAGAGACCGCTAGTCGCTGACCAGCGTTTCGCGCACGGCGGGGACGACTTCCTCGGCGAAGATGCGGGACTGGCGCTCCCGGTCGCCGCTGGGCCAGAAGACGAAGGTGTTCATCCCGAAATCGCTGTACAGCGTCGTGAGGGTGTCGACCCAGCGTTCCTTCGGCCCGTGGAACATGTCCCGGCTTTCCGGCGTGATCGATCCCATGACGTTGTAGAGCCGGACGATCCGGTCCGGGTCGCGGCCCGCCTCGCGGGCTGACTCGGTGAGGATGTCGCCGAGTTCGGCCAGCCGCGGCGGGGGTACGTACGGTGCCGACACCGACCACCCGTCGGCCTTGGCGCCGGCCAGGCGGACCGCTCGGGGACCGACGACGCCGAGCCAGATCCCGACATCGTGGGCCGGGCGGGGTCCCGGCTGGGCGTCCGGCACCTGATAGTGCTGTCCGGCGTACCGGAAAGGCTCCCCGGCCCAGCTCGCCCGGATGATGTCCACTGCCTCGCTCAGCGCCTGCCGGGCTTCCGCGACGGTGCGCCGCGGGCCGCCCATGCCCGCGATCGCGTCGTGGAACCCGCCGGCGCCCAGGCCGAGTTCGAAGCGGCCGCCGCTGAGGACGTCGATGGTGGCCGCCTGCTTAGCGAGCATCGCGGGCGGCCGTAGCGGCAGGTCCGCCACGTTAGGGAACAGGTGCACCCGGCTGGTATGCGCGGCCAGCCAGGTGATGTGGGTCAGCGTGTCGACGAAATCGGGGTTGTAGGGATGGTCCTGGACCCCGGCGTACTCCAGGCCGGTGGCGTCAGCGATGGCCGCGATGCGCGCGGCGATGGCCAAGCCGCCGGTGTTGGGGTCCACGTTGAGGCCGAACGCGACCGGGCGTGTCATGGTCCCGACCTTAGCGGGCACCGTCGTGAACCCCTTGGGGTGAACCCCTCACCGCGGCGTGTCGTGTGACGGGGATGGCGATACGAGGAGCGTGGCTGCCTGCCGCTGGCTGAGCGCGCGGCCGGCGGCCAGCGCGGCGTCCCACTCCGCGGGTTCGGTGGTCGCGCGGGCGGGAGCCAGGAACTCCTCGAGCATTTCCGGTTGTCTCCGCCCTGCTCCCGTCGCTCGAGCGCGTACTCGCGGATGGTTTCCAGCATGCCGACGCGGGGCTCGCCGTCGACGCCGTCGGTCACCGTGATCAGGCTGACGTCCAGCAGCCCGGCGGCCAGCTGCAGCGGTACGAACAACCGCGACGCGCCGCACGCGGCCACCTCCTCGACGGACCCCGCCTCGCGGGGCACCTGCAGCGGCGGCACCGGCAGCTCCCGCTCACCGGGCAGTTGCAGCGGCCGCCGCGACGTCGCCAGCACCACCAGACCGGGAGCGGCCGCCAGCAGCCCGGCCGCCACNNCCCCGGCGGGCTGCCGGGAGCGAGAAGGAGGTGCATCGTGGCAAGGCGCTGGCTGTCAGCTGGCCGGCCGGACGATTCCGGGCCGGTGGCAGCCAGGGTGGACACCACCGTGGCGCACATCGCCCGGGTCTATGACTACTGGCTGGGCGGGAAGGATAACTTCGCCGTCGACCGGATAGCCGCTGAACGGGTGATCGCGGCTCATCCAGACATCGTCCGCTCGGCGCGCGGCAACCGGGCCTTCCTGGGGCGGGCGGTGCGGTACCTGGTGAGCGAGGCCGGGGTCCGCCAGTTCCTGGACATCGGCACTGGCCTGCCCGCCGCGAACAACACGCACGAGGTGGCCCAAGGCGCGGCGCCGGAGTGCCGGGTGGTGTACGTGGACAATGACCCGGTGGTGCTGTCCCACGCCAAGGCGCTGCTGGCGAGCGGGCCCGAGGGTGTCACGGCGTACGTCGACGCCGACCTGCGAGACCCGGAGACGATCCTTGCCGCGGCGGCGGAGGTGCTGGATTTCTCCCGTCCGGTGGCCGTCATGCTGGTGGCGATCTTGCAGCACATCAGCGATCAGGACGATCCGTACGGGATCGTGGCCAGGGTGGCTGCCAGCGTGCCGTCCGGGAGCTACCTGGTGCTCTCGCACCCCGCCCGCGACATCCAGGCTGCGGCGATGGCCGAGATCGCGGACAGGATGAACGAACTGGTCGCCGAGAAGGTCACCTTCCGCACCCGGGCCGGGGTACTTCGGTTCTTCGACGGCTTCGAGCTGGTCGAGCCGGGAGTGGTGCCAGTACCGCAGTGGCGGCCCGGATCGGACCTGGAAGCGGCCAGCCCCACGGTCATGTGGTGCGGGGTCGGGCGCAAGAGCTGACCGCCAGCGCCGGGCGTATGCGTCCGCCCTGAAGTCCCGCGCGGGATCTTCACCACCGTGATCCCGGCACCGGCCAGCGCCAGGCCGCAGGCTCGGTCCGGATACGCCCTCACCCCAGAGACATGGACATGACGGGTCTGAGCCCGGTCACGAAGCACGCAGACGCGGCGCAGGACAACCGCGCGGCCGGCATGGTGTCAGGCGCCACCTGGCATGAGCGCCAGGCGTCGCTCGCGGCGAACTCCGGCTGCTGGCGTGCCTGGCCGACGGGCGCCTGCGCCACACTCAAGCCGACGTAGGAATGCTCACCGTGGCGGTCGCGGTCGGCGCTGGCGACATCCCGTCGGCGGCCACGACGATGACGA
Organism: Actinomycetota bacterium; assembly: GCA_003136255.1. Taxonomy (GTDB): domain Bacteria; phylum Actinomycetota; class Actinomycetes; order Streptosporangiales; family Streptosporangiaceae; genus Palsa-504. Next base: position 3,230 of record PLDT01000199.1, on the reverse strand, counting down.
CAAACCAAACATGCTGCGCGCCGGATCCGCCGTTCGGTGCGGCAGTGGGGAACTTGGCGTATATACACTCAGGCGCGCAGAACAGGGCGATTTGCGCTCCGTACGAGCAGCGGCTATTTCGGCATCTTTTTCCGCGCGGCCGGGCAACCTTCTGGCGCCTGGTGCATCTTTAGGCGCGTGAGTTCAACTATGGAGGCAAGGCAGGCCGAGCAGACAAGGCAGCAGGTCGCGGCACTCTACCAGGCTCACGCGCTTGGCCTGGTCAAGCTGGCGGTGCTCATGGTCGGAGATCAGCGAGCGGCAGAGGACGTGGTGCAGGACGCCTTCTTGGGCCTGTACCGCCGCTGGTCCGCGCTCCAGGATCGGGAAAAGGCCCTGGGCTACGTCCGTGCCAGCGTGCTCAACGGATGCCGCACGATCCACCGCGGCAGGTACCGCCGCAGCCGCATCCGTCTCGAAGACCCCGGACACGCCGAGTCCGCCGAGGCCATCGCGATGCTCGGCGAGGCCCACCGCGAGGTCCTCGCCGCGCTCCGGCGGATTCCAGACCGCCAGCGTGAGGCCGTCGTGCTGCGCTACTACCTGGACATGACCGAGGACCAGGCCGCCCAGGCGATGGGTGTGAGCCGCGGCACGGTCAAGTCGGCCACCTCCCGTGGAATCGCCGCCCTCGCCCGCATGCTCAAGGAGGAATCATGAGCGTCGAAGACCGGGTCCGCGCCGCTACGCTCGCCAGGGCAGCCCTGGTCCGCGACGTCCGCCCGCTCGACCTGCCCGCGATCCCCGCCCGCCCGCCGAGGGCTCGACGCTGGGTCGCCTGGACTGCCCCGGTGGCCGCCGCCGCAGCAGTCGCGGCGCTGGCCGTCTCGCTGGCGGCCGTGCGCCACACACCGAAGGCGCCGGTGGCACCCGCCGCGGTCCCGGCAGCCAGCGGGACGCTCCCCGAGTACTACGCGGCCCTCGACAACCCCAGCGGCCCCATTACACAGATACTGCCCGGGAAGCACCAGACCCCAGTCAGTCTCCGTGTCGGCGACGACCGCACCGGCAAGCTGATCGCCACCATCACCCCGCCGGACGGCCAGACGTTCGCCGGCCTGACCGCAGCCGCTGACGACCGCACGTTCGTGGTGGCCGCCGAGCAGTTCCCGGTACAGCAGTTCTCCCCGTCAGCGAACACGGTGGCCTGGTACCTGGTCCGCCTGACTCCCGGCAGCGCTCACCCGGTCACGCTGACCCGGCTGCCGATCCCGGGAGAACCGGCAGGAACGCAGGTGAGCGCCATCGCGCTGGCCCCCGACGGCAGTGAACTCGCCGTCATGTCCCAGCAGAATGTGTGGCTACCCAAGACAGGCCCGCTGACGATCAGCCTGTATTCGCTGGCCACCGGAACGTCCGTGCGTACCTGGACCGTGGACACCAAAGGCTTCCCTGCAGGGTTCGGCTGGTACTGGGGCCGGTACTCCAACACCGCGCTTACCTGGCTGAACGGCGGGCACACCCTGGCGGTCATGTATGGCATCAACAACTCGGCCAGCGGCCCGCCGTTCACGTACGGGTTCACCAACGTGACCATCCGGACGGTGGATGCAAACAGCCCCAGCGGTAATCTCCTGGCCATCAGCAAGGTCCTGTTCCGCCTCCCGAACGGCGCTGGCCGGGCCGGGACAGACTGCGACACCGTGCAGCTAACCGGCGACGGAAAGACTGTCCTGTGCGGCGAGGACGCCGGAAATACGCTCAAGCGCAGCACAGCCTACGCCCCGAAGTTCGCCGCATACTCGGTCGCGACCGGCAAACCCCGGCTCCTCTACCAGCTGCCGGGCGCCTACGGGATCGGCCTCGCCGACGTCCTGTGGGCCAGCCCCACCGGGTCCACGCTGCTCGGCTCGGTCTACACCCAAGCGACCTGGGGTCATGGTCCCGTGGACCAGACGGCCGGCCTGCTCACCAACGGCATGCTCAAGCCGGTGAAGTTCCCGCTGACCGCGGTGCCGTTCGCCGGCGAGATCGCCTTCTGACCCCCGATGGCCCAGCATTTCCAGGCACCGTGACCTGGGTCGGCTCGCCGCGAAGCACGGCTAGCCGACCTTTGCCGCTACTTGACAGCCCGAACCGGTCGATCTGCGCTTGAAGCTGGCCAGTACTTGCCGCTCTTGGTAGAGCACGGCCGCTCTGGGCTAGGTAGGCCGCGTCGAAATGGGCGCGGATCTGGGCGCCGGAAAGGGGCAGATGGGCCGCCGCCGCGATGAGCCACCGGAGCGGCCATCAGCACCACCAGGAACGGCCGCCTGCCACTCCTCCGGCTACAGAACTGGGCATTCATGCCCCTCCCGCGTGAGGTGCGAGGCTGCCCGGAGCGGGCGCTACGGCGTAGGTTCCGGCGGGGTCGTTGCCATGGCCGCGCGCGGACCGTTCGCGGAAGAGGCTAACGGCGATCAGGGCGAGGTTGCCTGCTGCGGCAGCTCCGATCGTGGTGGTGACGAGCGCGAACAGCCCGGATGTCGCGGTGAACCCGAGCCACCCTCCGAGCAGGGCGCCGGCGATTGCGGCCAGGAGCCCGAGTGACTTGGTGGCACGGTCCCAGTCGCGGTGAGTCCAGGCCAGGTAGAGGCCCAGCGCGATCAGCCCGCTGGGGGCGAGAATCCTGAGCAGTTCACTGGCCAGGGACAGCGCGGGCCACAGCGTCAGGACGACTAGGGCTGCTCCGAAGAAGCCGCCGAGCCCGAGCACGACCGGCGTTTCGAAGTCGAGCGTCCCGCCGATGAGCAGCGTCGGGACGTTCGAGTTCTGCACGCTGGTGTACTGGTTCTCACCCGGATTGGCCGGCCAGGCGTGCACGAGGCCTCCTGCCCCCCACAAGAACTCTGCAAGGGGATTGCCGATGATCGAGCCCCGGTCCGCGCCGGAGCTGAAATAGCGCTCGGCGGGCTGCGCGTCGGCCATCCCGATGCTGGCAAACTCGCCCCAGACGAACGACGTGGGGAGGATGAGACCGGCCATCTCCGATAGCAGCCACAGGCCGCTGGGGTTGCCTTGCGCGGCGGAGATCCACGAGTCGAGGGTCATCGGCCCAGACAGTGGCGAAGCCTCCGAAGTCGACTCTGTCAGCCCGAGGAACGTCCCGACCAGCACGTTGCCCGGCTTGATCGGCAGGAAGTACCACCGGCTCGGCACGTGCGCCGCCGTGTGCTGCATGCTCGCGGCGAGGTTGCCGGTGCGGGCCCGGC
>PLDT01000215.1:0-2951 GCA_003136255.1 Actinomycetota bacterium | reverse complement strand
AAGGCCTACTTCGACGGTGACGGCGATCCGGCCTACGGGCCGATTCCGGCTTACCCGAAGAGCCCGTTCCTGCCCTCTACTGCGGCGACCAACCCGTACCCGTTCAGCGTGTCTGACGCGATGAACTTGCTGAAGGCGAACGGGTGGACCGTGACGGCGAACGGCACCGACACCTGCGCGAAGCCCGGCACGGGTTCGGGTGAGTGCGGGGCGGGTATCCCGGCCGGCACCAAGCTGGCGTTCAACCTGGTCTACAACACGACCACGCCGATCCCGCAGCAGGTCGAGGACCTGGCCTCGGACGCCAAGGCGGCCGGTATCGAGATCGCCCTGACGGGCAGCAACTTCAACTTCATCATCTCGAACTACAACGACTCGGCCTCGACGGCCGATGAGAACAAGTGGGCCATGGTGGACTTCGGCGGAGAGACCGATTCCACTTATCCGACCCAGTTCGGGTTCTTGAACACCGGCGGATCCGGGCAGATCGGCGACTACAGCAACCCGCAGGGCGACGCCCTGATCGACAACTCCGTCACGGGCAGCAACCCGGCTGCGGTCACCAATGAGGCCTCGTTCTTCACGACGCAGGTTCCGGTGTTGTGGCAGCCGGTGCTGGACTACCCGTGGGCCTGGAAGACGAACATCTCGTCGACNNGACGACACGCCGCAGTTCTGGTACTTGACCAAGTAACGGACCTGCACGACATAACACCCGCTGGACTGGCCTGTCTCCCGGTGGCAAACCGGGGGACAGGCCCGCTCCCGCCGAGGGATTGGATATCGGCCAGGCTGGATATACACCAGGCAGCGGCGGAAGCCAGGTGCGCAAATGGGGGCCTGTCCGGCATATTCCCGCCATTCGCAATGTCCATGAATACGGGGGGCCGTTATGTCAGCACATGGGTTCGTTGCCCGGTGTTCCGCGGTGGCTGCCGCGGCTACCATCGCGAGCCTCGGCTTCAGCACAGCAACGCAGGCGGCAGCGTTCCCGGTGCGGGGCCGGGTCCCGGCGGTCATCAAGACCATCACGGTGGGCAGCAGACCAGACGGGATCGCGGTCAGCCCGGTGACCGGCGAGATCTACACCGCCAATTACGACGACGGCACGGTCTCGGTGATCAGTCCGCTGGCCGGGACGGTCATCAAGACGATCACGGTGGGCAGTGACCCGTGGTGGATCGCGGTCAGCCCGCTGACCGGCGAGGTGTACGTGGTCAACAGCGAGTTCACCGCCGGCCGCGGCGGGGACTCGGTATCGGTGATCAACGGCTGGACCAACACGGTCATCACCACAATCCCGGTGGCCGCGAACACAGCCGCGGTCGCGGTGAGCCCGTTCACCGGTGAGGTCTACGCCCTGGGCTATTTCGGCCGGGCCTCGGTGATCAACGGCCGGACCAACCAGGTCATCAAGACGCTCACGTTCGGCAACGGCCTGTGCTGCGTGACGATCAGCCCGGTCACCGGCCAGGTGTACATCAGCAGCGCCGACACCAACCAGGTGTTCATCCTCAACAGCCGGACGAACGACCTGGCCAGCACGCTCACCACCGGCCCCGGCCCGGCCGGGATCGCGTTCAACCCGCAGGCCGGCACGGTTTACCTCGCGATCGGCGGCGACAACCAGGTGTCGGTGCTGGACAGCCGGACCAACCAGGTCATCGCTACGGTTGACGTAGGCGATAACCCCGACGCTGCCGTGTACAGCCCGCTGACCAACTCTGTCTACGTCACCAACCTCGACGCCAATACGGTGTCGGTCATCGGGGGGGCGTAGCCCGGGCGGCCGGTCCGGCGCCGGCTGCGGCCTGGCGTAGGGTCGGATGCTGTGTCTGACCGGGAGCTGGTGGTGCTCGGGACGGCGAGCCAGGCGCCGACCCGCAGCCGCAACCATAATGGTTACCTGCTGCTGTGGGATGACGAGGGACTGCTGTTCGACCCGGGTGAGGGGACACAGCGGCAGATGCTGTTCGCCGGGGTCGCGGCGAGCCGGATCACCCGGATCTGCATCACGCATTTCCACGGCGATCACTGCCTGGGCCTGCCGGGCGTGCTCGCGCGGATGTCCCTGGACCGGGTATCGCATCCGGTGGAGGCCTGCTATCCGGCTCAGCACCAGGAGGTATTCACCCGGCTGCGGCATGCGGCGGTGTTCCGCGACGCGGTGGACCTGCGGGAACGCCCAGCCGAAGCAGGCCTGGTGCTGCGGGCCGCCGCGTTCGCTGTGGAGGCCCGGCCGCTGTCGCATACCGTCCCGGCCCTGGGCTACCGGCTGGTGGAGGCCGACGGACGGCGGATGCTGCCGGACCGGCTTGCCGCGTTTGGCATCACCGGCCCGGACATCGGGCGGCTGCAGCGCGAGGGCCGCCTGGTCACCGGTGACCGCCTGGTGACACTCGACCAGGTCAGCGAGCCCAGACCGGGCCAGCGGTTCGCGTTCATCATGGATACCCGGCTGTGCGATGCCGCCTTCGAGCTCGCCGACGGCGCGGACATGGTGGTGTGCGAGTCCACCTTCGCCGACACCGAGGCCGCCCTAGCCCGCGAGTACGGGCACCTGACCGCCAGCCAGGCCGGCCGCATCGCGGCCGAGTCCAGGGCGCGGCTGCTCGTCCTCACCCATTTCTCCCAACGCTACGAGCATGACGACGGCCAGCAGCTTGCGGTGCAAGCGGCGACGGCGTTCGGCGGGCCGGTCATCCTGGCTCACGATCTGGACCGGATCCCGGTACCAGCCCGGCATCCCCCAGCCACTTAGCCGATCCACTGATCCCGGACGGGGCCAGCCCCCAGCGCGTTCACCAAGTCCAGCAGATCTTCCAGGCTGAGGTATTCGGTGCCCGGAGCCGGATCACGCACGCGCGGCCGAGCCTGTCCAGAACCCCGCCCCATCGGTCGAGCATTTCGGCAGTGGCCTCGCGCACCCGATCGGTGTGCGCGAGCTCGCG
>PLDT01000306.1:8460-15087 GCA_003136255.1 Actinomycetota bacterium | reverse complement strand
CGGTCGTAGCCGTCCGGGGGGTAGGGGGCACGGCGGTCATAGCCGTCCGGGGCGCGACGGTCGTAGCCGTCCGGGGGGTAGGGGGCACGGCGGTCCGGGCCGCCCCGGTCACGTCCCATCTGGTCACGGTCAGCCATGCGATCACTTCCCGTCTGGTCGCGGGCGGCCGTCCCGTGACGGCCGGTGCCGCGGTCACGCCCCGGCTGGGCCTCAAGCCTGGTCACGCCGAACCAGACCAGCGCGGCGGCCAGCAAGCTGAGCAGAGGATAGGCCAATCGGGCGGGCAGCGAGAAGCGCAACCCGACGGTCAGGAACACCGCGAGCCCGACCAGGCCCGCCCCCGGCAGCGAGCCGGGCCACGAACCCCCGGTCCTGGCCCGCACCGCGACCAGCCCGATGCTCGCCACGGCCAGCAGCACTGCCACGGCCTGCACCACGTCCAGGGCGTCGTACCAGGGGGCCTGGTAGTGCTCACTGGCCAGCGGCCAGCCCTTCCCGAACGGCGCGCCGGTCAGCGGGTCGGTGGCCAGGATCACGCTGCCCACCACGGACAGCGCACCGCAGGCCAGCCGGGTGCCGAACCGGGCCGCCCCGCCCGGTCCGACCATCTCGGCCAAGCCCCAGGCCAGCCACAGCGGCGCCAGCAACAGCGCGAACAGCTGGACCGCCCGGAACGTGGCCGACCCGAACCCGCTGGCCAAGCCCATACTCTGGGCGACCAGCCCGACGGTCAGGGCCAGGGTCGCGGCCGTCCACACGATCGCGTCGAGCCCCGGCTGGCGGACCGCCCGCCCGGCGAGCAGGCCGGTGACCACGGCCGCGACCAGCACGCCCGCGAACCCGATCAGGACCGGGAGCGACATCAGTCTCGCTGGTGCACGCCCGGCTGCGCCGCGATCATGGCCGGGACCCGGTTACTTCTTGTTGCGGCGCTGGATACGCGTCTTCTTCAGCAGCTTGCGGTGCTTCTTCTTGGCCATGCGCTTGCGGCGCTTCTTGATGACAGAGCCCATGGGACCACCCTTCTCGGCCTTGCGGATGACGGGCACGCCAACACGCTCGCCCGGTCAGGGCGGCTGGATACCTACCCAACCAAGAGGTTACCCCCGATGCGGCGTGCTCGCGCGGCCGGACGCCGTGACACCGCCATCCGGCTGGCCCCCCCGGGCCCCAGGTCCGCTGCCCGGTGCCGCCGTTAGTTCACGCGGTACCGACGAAGGCAGCTTTCAGGTACTGATTGACTGCCTGTTCGGGGACCCGGAAGGAACGTCCGACGCGGATCGCTTCCAGCTCGCCAGAGTGGACCAAGCGATACACGGTCATCTTTGACACGCGCATGATCAAGGCCACTTCGGCAACGGTGAGAAATCGAACGTCGCTGAGGGGGGTTTCGCTTGCCATCCAGTTGCCTCTTCCGCACGAAGCCGAGCACTTGACGGGATTCAGCGCACCAGTCACGTACGTCTCCAGAGTAAGTCCCGTACAAAAAACCGCAACCCGTCTAAAGCCTCATTGTTGTTACTGTTTGGATAATCTCCCCGGCTCGGGTCCGGTGCAATGATGGTCAGACGCGTCGTCAGCAGCAGCTTTGCCAACGGTCAGTTGGGATCTGACCGCGCGCTAGTCCGGCATTGGCAAAAACTGCCGGCGGATCGGCGCCGAAACCATTTCGAGATCACATCGGCGGATGCAGACCGTGCCAGGCAAAAGTGGCGCGGCATGTGCTGATGATCGAGGCGTCGACGGGATCGGCGGGATCGAGTCCCGCGGTGACCGGAATATAGTCCGCGGGCTGCCCGTCCGTCATCGTCGAAGGTGCCTGTTCGCCGGCCCGTTCGGCGGCCAGGGCCCGCCAGCGCTCCGGCACGGCCCGGTCCGGCTCGACCGGGTGCCCGGCCGCCACCGCCAGCAGGTGGGTCCAGGATCTCGGCACGACCTGGACCAGCTCGTATCCCCCGCCGCCGGTGAGCAGCCACCGGCCGCCGGCGACCTCGTGAGCCAGGTCGTGCACCATCAGCGCGGCGCGCCGCTGCGCGTCGATGCTGAGCTCGAGGTGCGCCAGCGGGTCGAGCCGGTGGCTGTCGCAGCCGTGCTGGCTGACCAGCACCTGGGGCCGGAAGGCGCGCAGCAGCGGCGGGACCACCGCGTCGAACGCCCGCAGCCAGCCCGCGTCGCCGGTGAAGGCGGGCAGCGGCATGTTGACCGCGTAGCCGCGGCCGTCTCCGCTGCCGATCTCGGACGCCAGCCCGGTCCCGGGGAACAAGGTGGCCGGATGTTCGTGCAGGCTGATGGTCAGGACCCGGGGGTCGTGGTAGAACGCCGCCTGCACGCCGTCGCCGTGGTGCACGTCGAGATCCACGTACGCGATCCGCTGCGCGCCGTCGGCCAGCAGCGCGCTGATCGCGATGGCCGGGTCGTTGTAGACGCAGAAGCCGCTGGCCGACCGGCGCATCGCGTGGTGCAGGCCGCCGGCGATGTTGACCGCGTGGCGGGCCTCGCCCGGCCAGACCGCCCGGGCCGCCGCGAGCGTCGCGCCCGCGACCAGCGCCGAGGCTTCGTGCATGCCGGGGAACACCGGGTCGTCCGGGGTGCCGAGCCCGTACCTGAGGTTGGCCCTCCCGTCGCGGCCGGCCTGGCGCACCGCGTCGATGTAGGCGGGGTCGTGAACGAGCTCGAGTTCCCCCTGCTCCGCCGGGGCGGGGTCGATGACCGTCACCGAGGGCAGGTCCAGCACGCCGAGCTCGCGGGCCAGCGCCATGGTCAGCTCGACCCGCACCGGAGCCAGCGGATGACCGGGCCCGAAGTCGTAGCCGATCAGGCGTTCGTCCCAGGCCAGCGTGAGCGGACCGGCCACTACTGCCTCCCGGGACCGCCGGGACCGGGGTCCGCGCCCAGTTCCCGGCCGCGGTCCCGCGCGGCCTCGATGGCGGCCAGGAACGCGGCCCGCACCCCGTGCCGCTCGAGCTCCCGGATCGCGGCGATCGTGGTGCCGCCCGGCGAGGTGACCGCCTCGCGCAGGATCACCGGATGCTCGCCCGATTCCCGCAGCATGGTGGCCGCGCCGTAGACCGCCTGGGTGACCATCTCCAGCGCGGTACCGCGCGCCATGCCGAGCAGCAGGGCCGCGTCCACCATCGACTCGACCAGGTAGTAGACGTACGCGGGGCCGCTGCCGGACAGCGCGGTCGCCGCGTCCTGCTGCGATTCGGGGATGCGCAGCACCTTGCCCACCGGGCGGAGCAGCTCCTCGGCCCGGCGCAGGTGCTCCTCGCCCGCGTAGGACCCGGCCGAGATCACGCTCATCGCCTCGTCCACCAGGACCGGGGTGTTCGACATGACCCGGACGACCGGCACCTCCCCGTCCAGCCGCCGCTCGATGAACGCCGTGGTGATCCCCGCCGCCACCGACACCACCAGCCGGTCCGGCGGCACCGCGGGCGCGATCTCGGCCAGCAGCTTGCCCATGTCCTGCGGCTTGACCGCCAGGACCAGGGTGTCGGCCAGCTTGGCCGCCGACGCGGCGTCGGTCACCTGGACTCCGTACCGCTCCCGCAGCTCGTCGCCCCGGTCCTCGCGCCGGACCGCGGCGACGACGGCCGCCGGCGACCGGCCCGCGCGCAGCAGGCCGGACATCAGCGCCTCGCCCATCTTGCCGGTGCCGAGAATCGCGATCATGCCGTGTGTCCCGCTCATGGTCGCCTACTGCTTCGACCGCAGCGAGCGCAGGAAGAGCGCGAGGTTACCCGGCCGTTCGGCCAGCCTGCGGACCAGGTAGGCGTACCAGTCGCCGCCGTAGGGGACGTACACCCGCATTTGCGCCCCGGTGTTGGCCAGCCGCCGCTGCTCGGCGGGGCGGATCCCGTACAGCATCTGGTACTCGAAGCTGTCCGGCCTGCGCCCGGTGAGCAGGGCCAGCGACCCGGTGATCTGGATCAGCCGCGGGTCGTGGGTGGCCAGCATGGGGTACCCCGGCCCGTTCATCAGCACCCGCAGGCAGCGCCCGTAGGACAGGTCCACGTCCCGGTGCGAGGCGAAGGCGACGCTGTCCGGCTCGCTGTAGGCGCCCTTGCACAGCCTGACCCGCACGCCGTGGGCGGCCAGCGCGCGGCAGTCGTCCTCGGCGCGCCGCAGGCAGGCCTGGACCACGCAGCCGAGATCGGGGTGCTCGGCCCGCAGCTTCGCGGCGATCTGCTGGGTCGGCTCGATCGCCGCGAACTCCTCGGCGTCGAGCGTCACCGTGGTGCCCGCCTGCGCCGCGGCGGCGCAGATCCGGCCGATGTTGGCCGCCGCGATGTCCGCCCCGAGGAAGAGCCCGACCGCGGTCGGCTTGACCGAGACCTCGGCCGCCCCGCGGTGGCTCAGGCCCTCCGCGCCGAGCTTGCCGATCAGCTGCAGGTACTCCTCGGTGACGGCGGCGGCCTGCGCCTGGTCCGTGGTGTCCTCACCCAGGTAGTCCAGGGTGACAAGCAGGCCCGCGGCGCGTAGCTCGCGGGTCACCCGCACGGCGTCCTGCGCGGTTTCGCCGGCTACGTAGGAATCGACGATGGCGCGCGCGGCCGGCGCGGCCGTGACGAGCTGGCGCAGCCGGGGACTGGCTGACGCCGCGAGCAAGACCCTGCGCAGCACGGCATGAACCCCTTTCTCCTGATTCGGCGGTAATGCTCAGACTATCTGCCGTCGACGCAGCGTGACCTGGACGTTCGCCCCGGCGTCGGGCGGCACGACCACCTCCTGGGCGGCGGCGACGCCCCCGGCCAGCAACGTGGCCTCGACCGGCACCGTGCGCTTGACCAGGGCCAGGCCGATCGGGCCGAGCTCGTAGTGCCGCGCCGCCGACCCGGTGAAGCCGACCACGGTGCGCTCTTCTCCCGGCCGGTCCAGCTCGACCGGGTCGCCGTGCGCGGGCAGCCGGTCCACGCTGCCGTCCAGGTCCAGGAAGACCAGCCGCCGGGGCGGATGCCCGAGGTTGTGCACCCGGGCCACCGTCTCCTGGCCCCGGTAGCAGCCCTTGTTCAGGTGCACCGCGGTCTCGATCCAGCCGACCTCGTGCGGGATCGTCCGGTGATCGGTATCCACGCCGAACCGGGGTACCCGCGCCGCGATCCGCAGCGCCTCGAACGCCCACATGCCCGCGAGCGCGCCGCCCCGCCGGACCAGCTCGGCGGCCGCCTCGGCCAGCCGGTCCCGCGCCACGATCAGATCAATCGATCCGAACGACCCTGGCTCCACCCTCGCCCGGACCCCCTCCAGCTCCGCGGCGAGATCGCCGCCCGCGGGGCCGAGCACGGTGAGCACCGCGTAGTCCGGGCTGACGTCCGCCACCTCGACCCGCAGCATGAACCGCATGGACTCCAGGAACGCCACCAGGTCCGCCGCCGTCCCCGGCTCGACGTGCAGCCACACCGCGGTGCCGTCGTCGGTCAGGGTGAGATGGTGTTCCACGTGCCCGGTCGGGCTGAGGATCAGAGCCTGGGCGCTCTGGCCCACGGCCAGCCGGTCCAGGTGCTGGGTGGTCAGGCTGTGCAGCCAGCTCAGCCGGTCCGGGCCGGTAATGGTCAGCACGCCGCGGTTGGAGCGGTCCACCAGCCCGGCGGTAGTGTCCAGTCCGCGCTGCTCGCGCAGCGGGTCACCGTAGTGGGCCGCTACGCCCTGATCCGGCCAGCCGGCCTGCACCGCGGCCGGCCAGGCTAGCAGCGGACTTTCCCGATCGCTCATTTGACTCCTCCGGCCCGGCAGTCAGCGCAGCGGCCGAAGACGGTCAGGTGACCGACGTCGGTCTCGAAGCCGTGCCGCTCGTCCAGCGCGGTGATCAGCGGGCGGATCGCGTCCGGGCCGATCTCGGTGATCCGGTCGCAGTCGCGGCAGACCAGGTGCACGTGGTCGGCGTCGCTGGCCAGGTGGTAGGTGGGCGCGCCGTGGTGCAGGTGGGTATGGGTGACCATGCCGATCTGCTCAAGCAGTTCGAGCGTCCGGTAGATGGTGGAGATGTTCACGCCGCGGGCCGTCTGCTGTACCTGAGCGCCGATCTCTTCCGGGCTCGCGTGGTCGAGCCGGGCCACCGCCTCGAGCACCAGCTGGCGCTGCGGCGTCACCCGGTAGCCGCGGGCCCGGAGCTGCTCGTCCCACTCGCGCACGGGCAGACTTGGCAACGCTGCCTCCCGGTCCATGGCTCCCATAGTAGTTGGGCCGCTGTGAGCAGGCGCACGGCAAAATGCCCTTGCCTGTCCGGCTGCTCGCGGATAACGTGCGAGGTACGCGGGAAAGGAGGTGGTCCAACAGTATGCATATACGACGGACTCGTGAGGTGGCTGTCAGCTAGCCGCTTACCCGCCGGCATGACGTCCAGCGAGGCGGCGGCCGGCTAAATCCTGGCAGACACCGAATCCTCGGGCTGACCGACCTTGTCCAGTCGGTCCCTGTGCAGCACGCCAATCGTGCACGCAGGAGTCGCCCGGGGATTCTTTTTTNNCCGGGGGGGCGACCCCCCGGAACCCCCCGGTGCGCTTCGCGCCCCGCTGCGGTGCTCGCCGTAGTATCGCGCCGCCGGGGAGCCTTCGGCCCCCGCGGGCGGCGTGATGGCGGGGCTTCGCCCCGCGCTGTTCGCCGTACGCTTCACTTCTCGCCGTA
>PLDT01000306.1:0-8418 GCA_003136255.1 Actinomycetota bacterium | reverse complement strand
GTCCCGGTGATCTCACCCAGGTAGATCTCGACGATCCCGGTGGGGTGGGCGAGCATGACCTCGACCTGGTGGTCGGGCCGCGGCCGCCAGTAGCCGGATTCGGTGCCCAGCGGCAGGCCGATCCGCCCCTCCTCGTCCAGCCGCCAGGTCCGGCTGACGTAGCTCAGGAACGGCTTGCCGTTGTGGCTGAACTCGATCTCCTGGCCGAACCGGAACGACTCGATGGTCGGGTACCCGCCGATCCCCGCGCCTTCCCAACGCCCGAGCAGGAACGCGATCGGCGCCAGGTCAGGATGAATCGCCACGGCGGCTCCCAGCCAGGTACACCCGCCCGGCCACCCAGACGCACGCGACCGCGACGACGGCGAACACGCAAATCAGGATGGCGGCGCTCAACATGCCATGCATAGGCCGAAAGTGTAGAGCCGGGACCGGCGCCGGATCCCGCGGCGCGCCGCGGCCGACCGCCCTATTCGGCCCTATCTGCCGGCCCAGGCTAGAGTTTCAGCCATGCCCGAGCGCTCTCTCGTCATCAAGGTCACGGCCGGGAAGGACGACCCGGAACGGTGTAATCAGGCCTTCACCGTCGCCGCGGCGGCGGTGGCCAGCGGGGTGCGCGTATCGCTGTGGCTGACCGGAGAGTCCGCGTGGTTCGGGCTGCCAGGCCGCGCGGCGGACTTCTCCCTCCCGCACGCCGCGCCCCTGGCCGACCTGCTAGCCGGGATCCTGGCCGCGGGGACCGTCACGGTCTGCACCCAGTGCGCCGCCCGCCGCGACATCGAGCCCGACGACCTGATCACCGGCATCCGGATCGCCGGCGCTCCCACCTTCGTCGCCGANNTGTGCCCGGCGCGGCCCATGTGCCCGACGCGCGCCCCTGCAGCTTGGCCCCGCCCGGCGGCCCAGGCCCGCTGGCACAGCGTGGATGTGGCATCGTGACGGGTCTATCCGTCACGATGTGGCAGCCACGCTGTCGGATCCCGCTGCGGGGTGGGACGCGATGGGCTGGGGGCGTTAGCGTGGCGGATGAGGTTGAGCCACGGCCACGGTGCGGCTCCGGGCCGGCCCGCGCCGCCGCGGCTTGGCCCCGCCCGGCGGCCCAGGCCCGCTGGCACAGCGTGGATGTGGCACCGTGACGGGTCTTCCGGGTGAGCTGCCATTTTCTCGCGGGGATCGCGCGTATGGAGCTAGCGGTGGGTGGAGTAACGGTAACGACAGCGAAGGAGTCCAAGCCCAGGGGAAACACGAAGGCGAGCAGTTTCAGCGCCGATTCAGGCTTTCATGGCCTTTCATCACGTGGCCAGGGCGGCCTGCCAGACTGGACGGGTGACCCCTGGTGATACGCCGGCGCGGAGCGCTCTGCTGCGCCGGGGCTTTGTCCTGGAGTACGTGACGCTGGCGTGGAACGTGGCAGGGATTGTGGTCCTGGCTATGGCGGCGATCTCGGCCCGGTCGGTGGCGCTGGCCGGGTTCGGCCTGGACTCGCTTATCGAAATCGGCGCGTCCATGGTGGTGATCTGGGAGCTGTCAGGCACCGGCGAGGGACGCCAGCGGCTGGGCTTGCGACTGATCGGCGCGGCGTTCGCCGCCTTGGCGGTCTACCTGCTGGTGCAATCCACTGTGGTGCTGGCAGCCGGCTATCACCCGCAACGCTCGATCACCGGGATCATCTGGACGGCGGTGACCGCCACGGTGATGTTCACGCTGGCCGCCGGGAAGGCTCGAACCGGCCAGGCGCTAGGTAATCCCGTCCTGCGGACCGAGGGCCGGGTCACGATGATCGACGGGATCCTGGCCGCCGCTGTGCTGCTGGGCCTGGTCCTGAACGCCGTCCTGGGGTGGTGGTGGGCAGATCCCGCCGCCGGTTACGTGCTGGTCTTCTACGCCGCCCGGGAGGTACGGGAAATCTTCTTCGCGTCAGATTGATCACTTGCTTGCAAGGTCGGTTTGCGTAGCGGGTCGGCCTGCCCGTCCGCAGGTGAGCCGGGGCATCGGGCTGTCCGTGAACGACCGAATACCCTGCGGTGACCGGCCGATCGGGCACGCAGCGGGCACGGCCTCTTCGTCCCGAACTACCGGCGGACCGAGCCGGTTGGGCCTGGGCCCTGCATATGCCAGGCGCGGACACGCGCTCGGATCAGCGGCTGGGAAGGGCCGTTGCTGTATTTCGCTGCTGTGCGTGCGGGCCCGGTGGCCGATAATGACTACGTGGCGCAATCCAAGTCCGCTCCCGAGTCCACGGCGCAAGAGCGTGCGGCCATCAGGCGGCGCGCCAAGGAGCTCAAGGCGCAGGAAGCTGCTGCAGAGGCGCTGAAGTCGGTGCTCGACAAGATCGCCTCGCTGGAGGAGCCGGACAAGACGAACGCCGAGCGCATCCACGCGATCGTCACGAAGGTCGCACCATCACTGACGCCGAAACTGCTCTACGGCAGTCCCGCCTACGCCAACGCGGACGGCAAGGCCGTGCTGTTCTACCAGGAGCGCGCGAGGTTCAAAGGCCGCTACGGCAACCTCGCGTTCTTCGGGCCGGCTCAGCTCGATGATGGCACGATGTGGCCCACTTCCTTCGCCGTCACGGAGATCTCATCGGCCGACGAGAAGGTCATCGCGGAGCTCGTGCGCAAGGCGGTCGGCGGAACCCGCGACTAACCTCGGCTGCGCGAGAGGTCGAGTCGCGCCACCGAGGACGCCATCAGGGGGCGCGGAGGTGGCGGCGGAGGAACGGTGACTAACGGGGAACGCCACGACCTCGCCCAAGCCGCCCGACGCCCGTTTTCGGCAGTCTGCGCTGGCGTGAGCTGGCCGCGTTGCGTAAACCCCCATACTCCCTGGACAGCGCGCTTCCCTTGTGCGGATGTGACAGCCCCCGCCCGCCGTGGCTGTGACGTCCAGCGGCGGGGCACGGGGCGATCACGCGCTCACCGCGTCCCCGATGGTCAGCCGGCGGCAAGGCCGGACCGTCGCACACCGGCTAGCACGCTCCCCTCCGTCGGACCTGGCGGCAAGGCCGGTAGCCACGCCTCCGGGCCCCTGCCCACAGCGAGGAGTCATGGCGTGAACGTGGCGTCGATCACCAGACGGCGCGCTGGACTGGCCGGACGGTTGGGGGATTTGTCCAAGACGCCTCTATCCGCGGGGATGTGGCAGCCACGCTGTTGGATTCTGCGGGGGCTGGGATGCGATGGGCTGGGGGGCGTTAGCGTGGCGGATGAGGTTGAGGCACGGGCCGTTCGGGGTCATGAAGGGGTTTAGGCGGGTACGGCGCGGGAGCGATGGCGCTTTGCGCTAGCTGGGGGCGGGCGTGGCGGCCAGGCGTTCGCGGCGCAGGGTCTGGACTAGGTCCTCCTGCCGGGGATCGATCGGCGGGAGGGGGCCGACGACCCAGCTGAGCAGCAGGTCGGCCAGGCTGGGGTTGCGGACCAGGGCGGGGCCGTGCAGGTAGGTGCCGACAATGCGGCCGGAATAGGCGCCCTCGGTGCCGTCGCCGTTGCCGACGCCGGTCAGCACGGTGGCGAGCGGCTTGACGTCCGGGCCGCGCCAGGTGTTGCCCTGGTGATTCTCGAAGCCGGTGAGCCGTTGGACGCCCAGGGCCGGATCGACGTCGGCGGTGATCTCGCCCACGCCGCGCCGCTCACCGCGGCCACTGCGGATGTCGATCAGCCCGAGTCCCGGGACCGGCTCGCCTTCCACCCCGCCGAACTCGGTGCCGACGATCTGGTAGCCGGCGCAGACGGCCAGGACGACCGCGCCGCGGTTGACGGCCGCGGACATCCCGCCGCTGGCCTGGAGCCGGCGCGCGGCCAGGATCTGCGGCAGGTCCTCGCCGCCGCCCAGCAGGTAGATGTCGCCGTCGGCGGGGACCCGCTGGTCGGAGTTGACCTCGGCGATCTCGACCGGGATGCCGCGCAGCCGGGCCCGGCGGGCGAGCACGAGCAGGTTCCCGCGGTCACCGTAGGTGCTGAGCAGGTCCGGGTAGATCCAGACCAGCCGGACGGCTGAGGGTCCCCGGGCTCCGTGGCCTGGGCTGAAACCGGTGTCCATTGTCCTCCTGCCCCGCGTTGTCAGGCGGTGCGCCCGAGCGTGGCGCGGATCTGCTGGAACGCCGTGTAGTTGGCGATCACTTCCATGGACGGGCTACGGCTTTGCTCGATTGCTTCGTCGACGCTGCCGACCACCCGGAAGGCCACCTCGTCCGCTTCCAGCCGGACGGCCAGGTCGGTCCGGCGCTCACCGGTGACGAACACCGGCCGGCCGCGCAGGCGGCGGTAGTCGACGTCCCACAGCCAAGAGGTGTCCCGGCCGTCTGGAATCTGAGCATTCACGGCCAGCATGACCGGTACCGGAGCGGGGACCAGGACGTCGAGGGCCTCCAGCCAGCCGGCCGGGTTCTTGGCCAGCAGCAGCCGCAGGTCACAGCCGTGGCGTTCGACGTGGGTGTACCGGCCCGCGACGGACCGGACCTGCGCGATGGCGTTCAGCGCCGCCGTGACGCCGACGCCGAAGACGTCCGCCACGGCCAGGGCGACCACGGCGTTCGACCGGTTGGCGCGGCCGGGCAGGATCAGGTCGAGGGGACGGGACCGGCCAGTCGGGTCGATCACCTCGTTGCCCGCCAGCACCCAGCTGACCGGCGGGCGCCGGTTGGGGCACTCCCCGCAGTGCCAGTCCTCGCCGTCACGCCGCAGGTGCGACCCGCAGTTCGGGCAGCACCAGGAGTCGTCGTGCCAGCGCTGGCCCGCGGCCACCCAGGTGACCTTGCGGGACTGCCCGGCGGCCCACGCGACGAGCGGGTCGTCCGCGTTCGCGATGACCCGGCAGTCGGCGGCGGCTAGCGCCGCCCGCCAGCGCCGGGCGAGCAGCCAGATCTCGGCCGCCCGGTCCATCTGGTCCCGGCTCAGGTTCAGCAGGGTCACCACCCGGGCGCCGGTGACCTCGAGCATGGCCGGCAGGTACTTCTCGTCGACCTCGAGCACGGCCAGAGTGGCTTCCGGGGCCCGGGCCAGCGCGGACACGAGGCCCGCCTCCATGTTCGCGCCGAACGCGTTGGAAGCGATCTGCTGGCCGAGCGTGCCGATCGCGGCGGTGATCAGCCGGGTGGTGGTGGTCTTTCCGTTGGTGCCGGTGACCAGGACGATCTGCCGTCCGCGGGCGAGCAGCGAGAGCAGATCGGGCTTCAGCCGCAGCCCGATGACCCCGCCGATGACGGAGCCGTCGCCCCGGCCGGCCAGCCGGGAGGCGCGCCCGGCAGCACCGCCGACCGTGGTGGCCAGGCGCGCGCGGAGGGGAAGACCGGTTCGCCGGGACGNNCAGCCGCGAGGCCGGGTGCAGGCCCAGGGTCGCGGTGGCCAGGTCGGCGTCCAGGCCCGCGCGCCCGTCCTCGCCGAGCAGCGCGAGGCAGGCCAGGCGCTGGTTGCCCGGCGACGCCATGGACAGCGTGTGCCGACCGAGCGCGCCGAGCCGGTCCCGGATCCGGATACCGGGCCAGTCGGGCAGCCCGGCCAGGCCGAAGTCCAGCGGCGGTGCGATGTCGTCCAGCCGGATCTCGGCGCCGCCGAGCGGATTCAGCCGCTCGAGTTCGTGCAGCCAGCGCAGCTGCGGGATGACCCAGGCCGGCCCGGCCCGGAACGGCACCGCGGCCTCGTCCAGGCTCCGGGCCGCCACCGCGGCGACGACCGAGGCCAGGGCGGCCGGGTCGTAGTACCGCCGCAGCGCCGCGGCGCGCGCCGTCACCGCGCGGTCCACGATCGTGGCCAGGACGCATTCGCGGCTGCGCGGGCTGAGCGCCCGCCACCCGGAGAGTAGCTCGGCGGGCACCCGCGGCAGCGGCCGCCCGGCCAGGAACGCGAGCAGCAGGGTCTGGGCCCAGAGCCGGAGCCAGGCCTGGGCGTCATCGCGCGCGAGCAGGCCGGCCGCGTGCAGTTCGTAGCCGCTGCACGGGCGGTGCCGATGGCACTGGGCGCCGCAGGCCGGCGACCGGCGCCCGCGCAGGACCTCCGCGATGGCCGCGGCGTCATGTCCCGGGTGCGGCTCCAGGCCGCGGGGTTCGCCGGTCAGGATGACCTCCGCGCCGGCGGCCCGCAGGTCCGCGTAGATCGACTCCGCCGCCGTCCTGACGGCCTCGTCCCTGGCCGAGACCATGATCACCGTGACTTCGGCTGGCGCCACCGGCACCGGCCAGACCAGGCCGGCCTCGTCGTGATGCACCTCGGCGATAGCCGCGATTGCCCGCTCGACTCCGATGCCGTAGCTGCCCATGATCGGGACGATCGCCGCGCCGTCAGGCCCGAGCACCGAGACGCCGAGGACGGTGGTGAACTTCCGGCCGAGCTTGAAGATGTGACCGACCTCGATGGCCTGCACGAGCTCGAGCGGTGCCCCGCACCGGGGGCACGGCTCCCCGGCAGCCACCTCGCGCAGGTCGGCCCACGTGCCCACGGCGATATCCCGGTCGACACTGACGCCGGTGAAGTGCACGTCGTCGGTGTTCGCGCCGGTCGCCATGTCACGGCGGCCCTTCAGCGCCAGGTCCGCGATGACCGGCAGGTCCCTGACTCCCACGGCGCCGAGACTGCCCGGCAGCGCGCCGAGCGCCGCCTGGATCTCCTCCGGCTGCGCGGGCCTGATGTCGGTAACGCCGGCCGTGTCGATCAGCTTCTGCTCCTGCAGCTGATGGTCGCCGCGCAGCAGGACCAGGGTCAGCTCGCCGTTGATGACCTGGACTAGCGTCTTGATCTGGCGGTCGGCCGCCAGCCCGTAGCCGGTGGCGAGGTCCTCGATCGTGCGGACGCCGGGCGTGTCCAGCCGGACCGGGGCATCGGGCCCCTGCGCGTCCTGCGCCGGCTCCAGGGCCGACGTCGCCTTCTCCAGGTTGGCGGCGTAGTCGCAGTTCGGGCACGTCGCGACCACGTCCTCGCCGGCCGGCGACGGGCACATGAACTCGATCGAGTCGCTGCCGCCCATGGTCCCGTTGGAGGCCTCGACCGCAATGGCGGGAATGCCGAGCCGCGCGAAGATCCGCTCGTACGCGCCGCGGTGCGCGTCAAACGACTTGTCCAGGCCGGCCTCGTCGAGGTCGAAGCTGTAGGAGTCCTTCATCGTGAACTCGCGAACCCGGATCAGCCCGCTCTTCGGCCGCGGCTCGTCCCGGAACTTGGTCTGGAACTGGTACCAGAACTGGGGCAGTTCCCGGTACGAGGACATCTCCGTCGCCAGGGTGGTGAAGAACTCCTCGTGCGTCATGCCGAGCACGAGGTCGGCACCCCGGCGGTCGCGGAGGCGGAACATCTCCTCGCCCATGATCGACAGGCGCCCGCTCTTCTCCCAGACGGAGGCCGGCTGCATCGACGGCAGCAGGAACTCCTGCCCGCCGATCGCGTTCATCTCCTCCCGGATGACCGCTATGACCTTGGCGCGGACCCGCATGGCCAGCGGCAGCAGCGAGTAGTGGCCTGCCATCAGCTGGCGGATGAACCCGGCCCGCAGTAGCAGCCGGTGGCTGGCCGCGTCGGCGTCGGCGGGGTCCTCTCGCAGGGTGGGAATGTGCAGCTGGGACCAGCGCATGGGTGAAAGCCTCTTCGTTGCGTTCGGGTGGTTGCCTGCCGGGAATCGCGGGACCGGGATGCCTCGGTGCCGGGACTGAGCGGAGGACCGTAAGTCTAGGGCCACTGACAGTCAGCGGCGATCCGGACTGCAGCGGGGCGGGCGGGCGGCACGGGCGCTGACCGGATCGCCTCGCGTGGCTGGACTTTGATGACTCCCCGTCATTGCGCGACGACGTACGGTTAACTGGTCTCTTACGTCGCACAGCCCCTCGTAGGAGACCCTCATCATGACCAAGCCTGACAGCGCTCTGTCCCGACTAGTCCTGCGCGCAGCCCCGCTCGCTGCGGCCGGCCTCGTGCTGAGCCTGGCTGCATGCGGCGGATCGGCCGGTCATAACTCCGCCGCCAGCAGTCCGGCCAGCAGTCCGGCAAGCAGCACGCCGTCCGGGCCGATGTTAGGCGCGACATTCACCGGCACCATTTACGTGAGCACGCCGACATCACACGTCACCAAGGCCTTCTCCGACCATGTGGCTGACGTCCAGAACTGCGCGGCCGCGGCGGAAACCGGCTGGGGCGGCACCTTCCACGTGCCGTCTCCGCAGGCGCCGGACCCGGAGGCGGACATCGAGGTGTCCGGCTTCCACGGGCCTGGCACGTACACGCCCACGATGATGCAGCGCGACCACGCGGACTCGATCCTGCTGACCGGCAAGACCGGGACGTCGGTGTACCAGGACGGCGGCTGGAAGGTCGGCGACGCCAGCCTGTGCGGCCTGTTCACGCTGATACCGGGCGGTACGGTGCCGGCCGCGTGCAGTTCGGCCGGCTGAGGTAAGGCCGCTTCGTTGGCGAGCCAGGCGGAGGCCGTCTCCGG
>PLDT01000641.1:0-3357 GCA_003136255.1 Actinomycetota bacterium | reverse complement strand
CGGAGCGACCGGCTGGAACGCATTCACCACGACTCCCGCCATTTCGTCCCCGATGACCTCGAAGAAGTCCAGTTCGGTACCGGACGGCATGACCTGGACGACCAGGTCCTGGCCGCGGCGGGTGACGGTCATCGCGGCGCCGGGCAGGACGGTGTCCGACTCCGGTGGGTCGAACGAGTCAGTGATGGCGGAGGACCAATAAAGCTGACCTGGCCCGAGCATGGCTGAGGGCGGGCTGAGGCGGGAGTTCAGGTCCGGGTGGTCTTTCGCCCGGATCGGGACGATCCGCTGCGGGCCACGGTCGGCCCGCTCGGCGGCGATGAGTTTCGCCGGGTCGGGGTGCTGCTCGACCCAGAGCCGGCCGTCCAGGGTGTTAGTGGCCAGGTGTATCTCGCCGAGGATAAGCAGGAAGTTGCCGCGCTCCACCTCACCGGGAGAGGCCGCGGCGATCATGATGTCCGGTGAGTGCTGCCGGGCGCCGCTCCAAGCGACCGGACGCCCGGGGAAGCACTCGGCGGACCTGGCGCTGATCGCGTCCGCACTGACCTGGTGCCTGCTGGGAGACTGCGGGGGCCCGAGCACCTGCGCCCAGCGCCGCTGCAGCTCAGCCAGGCTCGGAGCGAGCTCGCCTACCCCCTCGCTGCCGTGGGTGTACAGATAGGGTGACGCCATGGTGAGCAGCCGCTGTAGCGGCACCGGGCCGCCGGTCCGGGCGATCTCACGGTCGAACAGCTCCGTGAAGTACCCGCGGTACCTGTCGGTAACGTCGTTGACCAGCCAGCGGGCGCTGTCCAGCACCAGGCCGAGCGGCGCTGCCAGCGCCCCGGTCACCGCCTGGCCCAGTTCCACCCGCACGTCCCTGACGGCATCGGTGTACACCAGAGTCCGGCCGGCGTAGTTCGCGCCTGCCCTGCGGGTCGCGGGCGACCCAGTGACATGCTCGAACGTCTCAGCCAGGCCCGCCAGCGCCCGCGCCAGCCCAGCCGGGTCCCCGTCCGTGGCGGCCACTGCGTCCCGCGCTTTGATCATCTGGTCCACCGGCGCCAGTGCCGCGGTCCGGGCCGCTGGATCGGCGATCAACTCCAGCTTGTCCCGCAGCAGCCGCTCCGGCCAGGCATCCGCCGGGCCCTCCAGGTCCAGCCGCAGCGCCCCGAGCTCGGCCAGCCGGGTCAGCAGGCCGCGGGCATCGGGTGTTCCAGCGCCGTCCAGTACCTGGGTGATCGTGCGGCTGCCATCACACGCCAGGAAGATCCCCACCTCGGCGTCGGTCAGGGTAACCGGCTTTCGGTGCGAGCGGTGCAGCACGTTTCCGGCCAGGTATACCGACCGGGTCCGCCGCGGCCGCAGCCATCCCAGCGCCCGCCCCTGTCGTGCGATCGCGGCCGCCACTTTATCGATCGCCCACACCTCGAAGTACGTAGTCCGGCGGGCGAGCAGCTGCTCCCCCGGCCTCACCACCAGGCCAGCGGCACCGGAATCCGCGGACGCCCAGCCGACCGGCCCAAAGAAACCGATCGTGTCGTTCTTCAGGCAGTACCGCTGCAGATAGCTCGCGATCACCAGCTCCCGCTGACGCTGCTTGCTGCGCCGCGCCGCGCCCGGGCCGGCGTCGTGATCATGCAGGAACTGCGCCAGTCCCGGGTTCTGCCAGGTGATTGCCTCCTGGAAGCGCACGTCGGCGTAAATGCCGGCGATAGCACGGGATAGCCGTCCAGCAGCATCGGCGTACGTCTGGTCATACGCCAGCCGCCCGGTTGGGTCCGCGTCGGCCAGGTCCGCCCCGCTCAGGTCCGCACTGCGCGCCAGCGGCTCATCGCAGATGGCCAGCACCATGTCCGCGGGGAAACCCGCGCTGCGCAGGCACATGTCCCGCCACACACTCCACGTCGTTCCCTGCAGCCGGACCCGGTGCGGCGCCCCGGCCTCCGGCGAGGCTCCGTCAATCGGTGACGATCGCTTGCTCGGCGGCGGCTTGGGCGGCGGCGGCCTCGGCGGCGGCGGCCTCACTGGCGTTTTCGGCGGCGATCGCGGCCGGGCGGGTCCGCTCACCCCACCGGGCCACAGCGGGGCCGGCCAGGCCGAGCAGGGCGAACCATGCGCCGAGCAGGATGAAGCCTAGTCGCCCGCCGCTCAGCACCAGTCCGACCAGGACCAGGGGTGACAGAGCCTGCCCGGCGAAGTTGCCCATGCCGACCAAGCCCTGGTACTGGCCTTGCGCGTGCGGCGGAGCGAGCCCGAAGTCGAGCGCGTACATGCCGGAGGCATCCCATATCTCGCCGTAGGTATGTACGATCACCGCGGCGGCCAGCACCAGCAGGGCGGCCCAGGCCGGAAGCCCGGCCGCCAGGCCCATCGCCGAGCAGCTGACCAGGAAGATCACTCCGGCCCGGCGGAACGCGATACCGCCCTGCCTGATGGTCTGTACGGTCTTGCCGACGCGCACCTGATACAGCACCACGATGACCGTGTTGATGATCACGAACGCCGAGACGCTCCATCGCGGCGCGTTCGTGTGGAAGACGACCCACACTGGCAGCAGGAGCCCAGGTACGAAGTACTGCATGTACATCGCGCCGGACATCAGCGTGTAGGCCACGAACGGCTTGTCCCTCAGAGCGGTGAACGGTGACTCCTCACGCGCGCCGGGCAGCGGCTGATACTTGGGCAGCCGGCTCAGCAGAGCGGCCGCGATCAGGAAACTCAGCGCGTTACCCAGGAACAGCGCGCGGTACGCGTTCTCGGTGTTGAGCTCGATCGCGACGCCGGCGGTGGCCACGCCGAGCAATATGCCCAGGTTGATCACCGCGCTTGCCTGTGAGCGGAACGTCGTCGCGTTCTCCTCGCCGACCCGCCGCAGCAGCGCCACGCTGGCCGCGCTGGAGGCGGCCTGCGCCGATCCGTCCACGATCGCGACGAGCAGGTAGCTGACGAAGCTGTGCGCCAAGAATACGTAGCCCGCGGAGGCGGCGGCCAAGAAGATCAGGACCAGCCGGTACACATCCCGGGGTCCGCGCCGGTCGGCCAGCCGGCCGACCGGCATCGCGGTCAGCAGGCCTATCAGGCCGGCGATCGTCAGGGCCAAGCCGGTCCGCGTCGCGGTCAGGTGCACCACCCTGATCCCGTACAGCGTCATGGCGGTAATGATCAGCCCGGTCCCGTAGACGTTGATCAGCGCCGCCAGGAGATACGTCCGCTCGTAGCGCGACTGAGGAACGAGGGATTTTAGGGCGTGTACAGGGTTCAGCGTCGGCATGGTCACCTCATTCCGCGAGTCACTGCTACCGGCAATTGCACCTCGGGCCCACGGTCGCAGTTGGCCTTAGCCGACGCATCTCCGCGATTGCGTTGCGCATTTCC
>PLDT01000057.1:0-3395 GCA_003136255.1 Actinomycetota bacterium | reverse complement strand
CCCGCAGACGCTGCGCCCGTGGGCGGATTACCTGGCCCAGCAGGGCTTCACGGTCAGCCTGCCCCGGCTGCCCGGGCACGGCACGAGCTGGCAGGACCTGGCCCGTACCGGCTGGCAGGACTGGTACGGCGAGGTGGACCGGGCGTTCGGTGCGCTGGCGGGCCGGTGCGAGCAGACATTCGTCTTCGGGCTCTCGATGGGCGGCTGCCTCGCGCTGCGCCTGGCCGAGGTCCACGGCAGCGCGGTGCGCGGCCTGGTGCTGGTCAACCCGTCGCTGGCCCCGGACACCAAGCTGTTCCTGCTCGCTCCGGCGCTCAAGTACGTGCTGCGTACGCTGCCAGGCGTCGCGAGCGACATCAAGAAGCCAGGCGCGCACGAGATCGGCTACGACCGGGTGTCGGTCCGCGCGGCGGCCACGCTGCCGCAGCTATGGGCGGTGACCACCCGACAGTTGGCTGACGTCACGCAGCCGATACTCGTCTACCGCAGCACGGTCGATCACGTCGTCGGGCCGGCCAGCATGAAGGTGCTGCTCGGGGGCCTGCCCAAGGACCAGGTCACGGTGCGCGAGTGCCCCGACAGCTATCACGTCGCGACCCTCGACAACGACGCGGAGGCAATCTTCGAGGGCAGCGTGAAGTTCATACACGATCACGCCGGATAACCCTCCGGATAGGTGGTCCCATGCCGCGATTTATCCTCCCAGCACCGGACCCGGGGCGGCTATCGTGGAGGGCAGGCTTCGATATGCAGCGGTGGAGACGTGCCGGACTGGGATAACACGGAGAGCAGAGAGAGCGACGAGGACGCGGCATGGCGTGACCTCGTGGCCCGGTTCGCTGCGCCGCTGACCGAGCAGCAGCCGGTACCCTGGCCGGCCCGCGAAGACATGCCGGCCGAGCCAGCGCTCGAGGCCGATGGTGCCGACGGGTCTGATGGGGTGCGCGGGGCCGACGGGAAACACCGCGGGCCTGAGGCCGACGGGCTGGACGCAGAACCCGGGCTGGACGCAGAACCCGGGCTGGACGCAGAACACGGGCTCGACGCAGAACGCGGCCTGGGCGCAGAACATGGGCGGCACGCGGCGGACGGCGAGCACGGACGGCACGCCGTTGACGGAGAGCGCGCCGCTAATGGGCAGCACGCCGCTAATGGGCAGCACGCCGTTGACGGAGAGCACGCCGTTGACGGGGAGCACGGACGGCACGCGGCTGGCGGGGTCCGCGATGAGCCGGGCGGGATAAGCGGGGCGGCCGGGCGGCACGGGCGGCTGGGGGCCGAGGGGGCCTATGATCCCGAGGTCATCCAGGTGCCGCGAAGGATCCGGGGGCCGGTGGCCCGCGGATTCCCGCCGGATGCAACGCCGGTCGAGGAGGAGGAGCACTTCATCCCGCCGGCCCCGCCGCCGCTGCCCAAGCTGGACCCGATGGCCAAGGGCGCCTGGGTGGGGCTGTTCGGGGGGCCGGGTTACCTGATGGTGGCCACGATAGCGGGGTGGTCGGTGTCGGGACTGGCGGCGTTCTGCGCGGTAGCCGCGTTCGTGGCCGGGTTCGCCGTCCTGGTGCTGCGTATGCACGACCCCGGCCCGGGTGGCCCGGACGACGGGGACAACGGCGCGGTGGTTTAGGGGGGGCCTGCGGTCAGGTGCGGCACCGAGGCCAGCGGCACGGGGACCTGGCTGGCTTCGCGGGCTAGGTCGGCGGCGCCCACGATGCCGGCGTCCTCGCCAAGCTGGGCGACCCTGATCTCGGCGAACGGTCGGTAACCGCGTCCGGTCAGAGCCCGTTCGAAGGCGGTGCGGGCCGGGTCGAGCAGCAGGTCCCCCGCCTCCGACACGCCACCGCCGATCACGAAGCAGGCCGGGTCGAGCACCGCGGCCAGATCGGCCAGGCCCTGGCCGAGCCAGCCACCCACGATCTGGAAGCAGCGCAACGCGGCCGGGTCGCCCTCGGTCGCGGCCTGGGTAATCTCCGGGCCGGAGATGCCCTCGGGCACTCCCCCGCCCAGCTGGAGCAGCCTCATGGCCCCCTTCGGGGTACGCGCGGCGAACTCACGCGCCTCGGCGACCAGAGCGTTGCCGCTCGCGTACTGCTCCCAGCAGCCCCGGTTCCCGCAGCCGCACAGCCGCCCGTCCGGAACCACCCGGACGTGCCCGGGCTCCCCGGCGATGCCCCAGCGGCCTCGGTACAGCTCGCCGCCGATGATGATGGCGGCTCCGATCCCGGTCCCGACCGCCACCAGCATCACGTCGCGGTAACCCCGGGCGGCACCGAACCGCGCCTCGGCCCAGGCTGAGGCGTTCGCGTCATTCTCCACCACGACCGGCCGACCGAGACGCTCCTCCACCCGCTGCTTGAGCGGCTCGTCGCGCCAGGCCAGGTTCGGCGCGAACAGCATAGTGGCGCGCGCCGCATCGACGAAGCCGGCGGCGCCTAGGCCGATGGCGGTGACCTCGTGGTCCAGCAACTCGGTCACCACGTCGGCGATTGCTTGTTCGGTCAGCAGGGGGCTAGCGGCGGGGGTGGACCGCTTCAGTTTGGCGATGATCCCGCCGTGCTCATCGACCACTCCGGCTGCGACCTTGGTGCCACCGACGTCGACGCCGATGGCAAGCGTCACTGAGCGGAGTCCCCGCTATCCGGTTTGGCTGGAGGTGTCACCACGGGCCGTTCGGCAGATCGATTTTGATCTTGGGTTTTAATGATCTGCTCGAAGGCAGAGAAGGCGTCCTGGGCCATGGACGCCAGGGCTCCGCCGACGTCAGCGACGCTGGACATCAGGCTGCCGGAGCCGGACATGCGGGCCGCGCGGGCCGCCTGGCAGACGGGGCACCACTGGCATTCCGGCGACTCTTCCGGCGGCGGCTCGGTGGTGGCCCGGTCCCACACGTCACCGCGGTCACGCCGCTCCTGGCCGACCGTCCTGCGGACCTGGTCGGCGACCTGGTTAGCCATGCTGCGCGCGCCCGCGCGCATCAGCCAGCGCTGGAAGTCGGCCAGGGGGTCGTTGCCCCGGCGCGACTGACCGTTAGTTCTCGACTGACCGCCGTTGCCGGGCTGGTCACTGCTCCTGGGCTGGCCGTTGCCCTCAGGCTGGCCACCATCCACCGATTCCGACACCTAATGCCTCCTACCTCGATCGTACCGCTACCACTGCAGGACAAAGGGGGCTCCGGTGGCGCGGAAGTGTCCCACGTTCAGGCATTCGGTAACGCCGATCCTCGTCCTGCGCGCCAGCGGCTGATGCACGTGCCCGAAGATCGAGTACCTCGGCCGGGTGGCCCTAATCGTCTCCAGCAGGGCCATGCTGCCCTTCTCCAGGCGCCGGGCCACGGTGTCGTACAGGAGTTCGGGAACGGCGGGCGGGATGTGCGTGCACAGCACGTCGACCTCGCC
>PLDT01000011.1:0-3053 GCA_003136255.1 Actinomycetota bacterium | reverse complement strand
GTGGCACCTGCACGCCGACGAGAGTGCGCCGTGAGGCGCTGTGGTTCGAGTGGAGGTGAGAGACCTTCGCCTGCGGCCTGTCGCAGTAGGCCGCTGTAGCTGAGGGCAGCCTGATCCGGGTGGTGCCGGGGAGGGCGGGAGCAGCCCTGACAAAGCCGGGACGTGCCAGTACTGCCAGATGGGGCGGGTCCGGCGAGCGAGACGGAGAGGAGTACGAGAGGAACCGGCGTCATTACGCCCTTCAAAGCGTGCACCGGCTCAAAACCTGGTGGATACGGGCCGGGCGCGGCGCGTCCCGAAGCATGCGAATGCGGCGGGAACTCCCGGGCGGGCTTTCTCGTGCAGGCCCGGGAGGCCACGGTGAAGGTCTGCGGCGTAGCCGTGGCGAGGCCGCTGGGGCAGAGCCGGGCTCCTACTCCGGCAAGCGAATCACAGTGAACACGGGAACCGCCTGGTGCCGGTTCCCCGCGCGGGGGCATCCGGCCCGGCGTGCGGGGATAGGCGCGCCGACCGCTGAACGGGCCGGGCGGGGCGGAGCCGCCGTAGTACTCCGAGGCCGGGAGAGCCGGTCACATGGGGAAGGGCGGCAGCGGTTACGAGAGGGGAAGGAGACTGTCATGCCGCAAGACGCGCCGCTGAACAGCAGCGCTCCCGGCCCGGCTGAAGGGTCGTGGTCGCGGGTAGCGGGGATTCAGGCCAAGCTTCACCGATGGGCGGCGGCTGATCCTGGCCGCCGGTTTGATGACCTGTTCAATCTCGTGCACGACCCGGCGACGCTGAACGTGGCGTTTGACCGGGTCGCGGGTAACAAGGGCGCGAACACCCCCGGCGTGGACGGCGTCACCGCCGCCTGGGTCGAGCAAGAGGTGGGCGTGCCCGGGTTCCTGGATGACCTGCGGGCCGCCCTCAAGGACGGCTCGTTCCGGCCGCTGCCGGTGCGGGAACGCCTGATTCCCAAGCCGGGTGGGTCCGGCAAGCTCCGCAAGCTGGGGATACCTCGCATCGCGGACAGGGTTGTCCAGGCTGCGCTGAAGCTGGTGCTGGAGCCTATCTTCGAGGCGGACTTCAAGCCGTGCTCGTACGGGTTCCGGCCGAAGCGGCGAGCCCAGGACGCGATCGCCGAGATCCACTTCTACGGCACCCGGGGATACCGCTGGGTGCTGGATGCGGACATCGAGGCGGCCTTCGACAACATCTCACACTCCGCTCTTCTAGAGCGGGTGCGGGCCAGAGTCAAGGACAAGCGCGTGCTGGCGCTGGTGAAAGCGTTCCTCAAGGCCGGGGTGCTCACCGAACTGGGCGAGCACCGCGACACGCTCACCGGCACGCCACAGGGCGGCATCTTGTCCCCGCTCATCTTCGGCATAGCCATGACGGCGCTCGATGAGCACCTGACGGCGCCGTGGGAGGAAGGCGGGGCGATATCCACCGGAAGCAGGCGCGAGACCCGGCGCCGCAAGGGACTGCCGAATTACCGTTTTGTCCGCTATGCGGATGATTTCGCGGTGCTGGTCGACGGGACCCGGCAGGACACCGAGGCGCTGCGCGAGGAGATCACCGGGGTGCTCGCCACGCTCGGGCTCCGCCTCTCGGAGGCGAAGACCCACGTGGTGCACCTCAGCGAGGGTTTCCCCTTCCTGGGGTTCCGCATCCAGTGGCGCCGCAAGAGGGGAACAAGCAAGTGGTACGTCTACACCTTCATCGACGACCGGCCCGTCCGGTCCCTGAAGGCGAAGATCCGTGCCCTGACCCGCAGGACATCACAGCTCGACCTGGGCTACGTGCTGACCAGGCTCAATCAGGTCATGCACGGCTGGGCTAACTATTTCCGGCACGCGGTCGCCAAGCGCACCTTCGGCATGCTGGACCATTTCGCCTGGTGGCGGGTGATCCGCATGCTGAGGACACGGCACCGCTGGAGATGGGGAGACGTCCGCCGGCACTGCACCGACCATGCTGGCCGGTGGCTGCCGATCACGGCGGGCGAGGTCAAGCTGCGGCCGATAGCGGCAATACCGGTCACCCGGTACCGCTACCGCGGCGCCAGGATCCCCGGCCCATGGGCGGCTGAACCAGCCTGACGGCAGGAACCGCGGAGCGCCCGTTGCGCTGAGAGGCGCACGGCGGGTGCGGCGAGAGGTCCGGGGAAACGGGCCGGGAGCAATCCCGGTACCGCGCCCCGGGCCTACTCAACCGACCTGGCGGGTCTTCGCCCCGCGCGAGGCAGACGGCCCGGCGAAGTGGTGGCTGTGGGTATTCCTGGGCCCGGACACCGTGTGCTTCGTCATGGACCCGACGAGGTCCGGGGCGGTCCTGGCCCGCCATGCCGGCATCGATGAGGACACCGGCCAGCTCGCCGCGGACCCCGGCGGCGGGCCGCGGCAGCTGGTGATCTCCAGCGACTTCTACGCTGTGTACCAGTCCGCCGGGAAGAAGGCGGACGGGCTGGTCAACCTGTACTGCTGGGCGCACATCCGCCGCTACTTCGTGCGGGCCGGCGACGCGAACCCCGCCCAGCTGAAACACTGGACCGCCGCGTGGCTGGAGCGGATCAAGGCGCTGTACGCGGCGCACGCCCAGCTCACAGCTGCCTGGGACGACGCGGCCGTCCCCGCGCCGCGGGAAGCGCCGGCTGCGGCCGCCCGGCTGGAGGAGGCCGGCACCGCCTGGGACCAGGCGCTCGCCGTGATCGACGAGGCCCGGAAGACGCAGATGGCCGCCCCCGGCCTTCAGGAGCCGGCGAAGAAAGCACTTGCCACCCTGGACCGGGAATGGGACGGCCTGGCCGCGCACCGCGGCTACCCGATGATCGGCCTTGACAACAACCCCGCCGAGCGCGCGATCCGCCGCCCCGTCGTGACCAGGAAGAACGCCTACGGCTCCCGCAACGACGACGCCGCCCGGCTCGCCGCCCGCGTCTGGACCGTCACCGCCACCGCCGAGATGGCCGGCCTGAACGCGCTGACCTACCTCACCGCCTACCTCGACGCCTGCGGGCGGAACGGCGGCAGGCCGCCGTCCGGCCCGGACCTGGAACGGTTCCTGCCCTGGCT